>JBARRP010000121.1:0-75399 GCA_049644285.1 Candidatus Acidiferrales bacterium
GGGCATTACATCCAAACCACACTTTTAGTGAGGTTTGGATGTAAACGGCAAAATAGCCGTTTTGCCCGCTGTGGAACAACGTTTGGCGCAGTTCTAAGCGTCCTCCTCACGCCGGATTCAGGTTAAGCGATAGGCCAAACTGCCCCGGCGGGCCTGATTTCGCTCCAAGAGGCCCTGCCGGAAGAGTCGAAGCAGGTAGCTGTATACGGATCGGCGATCCAGTGACGAGTGGAGTTGCGCGCCCACCTGATCGGGCGTAAGAAATCCCCCGGCGCGATCGAAAATCGACAAGATTTCCGCTTTTGTCATGGTTTGTAGCCGTCTTCCACGAAGAAGAAGGTAGGAGGGGTCTTTGTCCGCATGATCATCCGCTAGTGTATGATAACTCTAAAAAGCAGCTTTGAATTCCTTTTGTGCTTGCGAGACGGAATGTTCTACGTATGCGCATTTCCGTACGCTTTGTATTCTTGAATCATACGGGACGCAAATAACGTCCAGCTTCATTTTATACGGGGAACAATAGTGCGATTTCGCCGTACAAAGACAAAATCCCATAAAACTTCCGCGTGATAACCTCGACAGTCTGTAAAACTCCGTGGAGCAAATTAGATTTCCGATATTTTCGGTCTTACCCAGATATTGTGCTTCCGAGTGGAACAGAAACCGCAAATCCCCGCTAAGATTAGATGTGGCCGGGAAATATTTAGAACTCCTGCCACATGTGCCCCGCCTTAACTTGGCAAGTCAAAAGGGAATCTTTCAGCACCGTGCACGTTTTCGACAGGAGCCATGTAAGATGAGGCGGATTTGAGGGTTGCGGACACCGAGGTACCGAAATGATTACAAACCGAGGTAGTCGTTTGGCTGCGGTATTGGCGCTCTTTTTTGTTTTCACCTATCCCGGCGTCTCACAGGCACCGAACAAAGCAGCCGCTGGAACTCAAATCGTATTCTTGGGCACGGGAACTCCCCTGCCTGACCCGGAGCGCTTCGGGCCGTGCACCGCCATCGTCGTAAACGGCACCCCGTATCTCGTTGACTTTGGCCCTGGACTGGTCCGGCGGGCCGCCGCAGCTTACGAGAAAGGTGTGCGAGGCCTGCAGGTAACAAACCTCAAAATCGGTTTCGTCACGCATCTGCACTCTGATCACACGATCGGCTTTCCTGACATCATCTTTACGCCCTGGGTGATGGGGAGAACAGATCCTCTTGAAGTCTATGGCCCTCAAGGAATCCAGAGCATGGCAGAGCATATCCTGAAGGCCTACGAGGGAGACATTAAGATCAGGACCGAGGGCCTGGAGCACTCCAACACTACGGGATATAAAGTCAACGTGCATGAGATCAAGCCCGGCATCATTTACAAAGACCAGAACGTGACCGTGAAGGCCTTTCCTGTGCCTCATGGGCAATGGCCTGAGGCCTACGGCTATCGCTTTGAATCCGCCGACCGGACCATTGTGATTTCCGGTGATACCAGTCCAACCCCCGCCATCGTGGAGAACTGCAACGGATGCGACGTGCTAATCCATGAGGTCTATACGCAAGCGTCGTTCGGCAGAGTTTCCCCGGAGTGGCAAGAATACCGCTTGGCCTACCACACTTCCTCCAAAGAGCTTGCCGAGATCGCCACCAAAGCCAAGTCACGTTTGCTGATTCTTTACCATCGAGCGAATCCGGGCTGCGACCAAGCTCGCACAAGAGAGTGCAGAGAAGCGGGAAGTGAAGAGCAACTACTCAAAGAGATTCGCCAGGCTTACAACGGCAAAGTGGTTGCAGGACACGACCTCGATATTTACTGAGTCGGGCGGCCTTGCTTCGCAAGTTCTCGCGCGCGAGCTGGTTGCTGGGCCGAAACGGTGTAGTTCTGCACTGAATCGGGCCGAAAGGGAATCCTTCTGGCAGATGTCCATGCTTAGCGATTCTTATCTGGGTTTGCGGGCCGGGCTGTGTGGTTTTAGTTACAAAAGGGCATGGCCCGCATACCCAGAATGTTGCAGTAGTCTTACCACGATCCTTTGACTTGTCAAGAGACCATGCTGTGGGCGCGGGAACCCGTTAATTCTCATTAGCGCTGTGCGGCTAGCTTTTCGCGAATGCCCTCTAACTCGGGCAGGTCCGAGTCCGCCTTGCTCCACAGCTTCCCTGCGGTTGCAAACTCTTGACGTGCCGCGTCGGCTTCGCCCCAGTGATCATTTGCCAAGGCGCGTGCGTAGTACCCGCCCGCGTAGCTGGGATCTTGCTGGATCATCTGCTGTGCCATGAATTTGGCCAAATCCCAGTCGCCGACCTGCCGAGCCATGCTCGCAAGCGATTCCAGTTGGAACAGGGCCTCGCTCCAGGCGTCCGGCCCGGGCACCCCTCGAACCTTCTCCGCGATTTGCTTCATGAGCGACTCGCCTTGCACCCAGTTCTTCTCGCTCAAAAGGATTTCGGCCCGCAGAACCCCTGCATTCGGCAGTGACCCCATCGCAGCAGCAGGAAGCCGCTCCAATTCCTGCTCCGCCTGGGAGAGCTCCCCTTTGGCCTCTTCCGTGCGATTCAAGGCCAATAGGGACCGGCCAGCGAGCGTATGCCCGGCGAAGCGCCCCATGGCCCACTGGCTCTTAACCAAATCCTGCGACGCGTCCAACGCCTCCTGAGCGCGGCCGCGGCCCAGCAAGAATTCCGGCCATTCTCTGCGGTTGAACTCTGCAAGGTCAGTGTAGGTCGGCAGCGAGAAGGCTTCACGGAACAGTTGCTCGGCGGCCTTCATTTGGCCGAGAGCTTGATAGGACATAGCCATCAGACTCAGGTTATGGGCATGGTGCCAGTCGTATTTCGCGGCAATGTTCTCCGAGCTATAGTAGGCGGCTTCCAGCTCGTCGGCCTTGCGGAATTCCTCGATGGCCTCCTCGGTGCGTCCCGTGCGCCGAAGGTCATGCCCGCGCATGTGGTGAGCGTGGGGAATGGCGGGTGCCAGCCGGACATAAGCATCACTCTGCTCAAGAGCTTCTTCGGTCCGGCCAATGTTTTCGAACGAGTGCACCAGGTAATGATGCGCGGCAAAATTGTCTGGTGAGAAAGCGAGTGCAGTTTTATAAAACGCAATCGTGTCGATTTGGCCGCTTTGACCGTGTGCAACCGCCGTACCTTCGTCCACAAAGCCGCGCAGAATCCACAGCCACGGGTCAGAAGGGCTGGCCGCAAGCGCATCGTTGATGGCTTTGCGGTAAGCGAAGTATTTCTGCATATCGCCGCTGTCCTCGAGGAATTCGACCTGCCGCGCCCGGATTTGAATCCGCTGGATTTCCCGCTCCGACACCTTGGCGGGGAGTGACTGCGCCTTTTCGAGGGCAGCGCGCGCTGACGGAACATCTTGCAGACCTACGTAGACATCGCTCAACCCGATATAGGCCATCGCCAGCGACGGGTCCAGCCGCAGCGCCTGATTAAACGAGCGCGCCGCTTCGATCCAAACGTACGAGTGGAGATACGCGAACCCCTGGTCGTAAAAGGCTTGTGCTTGCGGTGAAGAGGTCGTCACTTCTTCGTGAACTTTACCGATGCCTTGCCGAAGAGGAACCGGGCGTTCGAGAATCTCATTGGGCACCCAGCCCACGGGCTCATGTCCTTCATGACCTTCATGCTGGGCCGACACGGATAGTACTGCCAGCAAAAAAAGGGAAAGCGCAGAAATCGCAAGCAAAGCTATTTTGCGCGTTGCGGGCGCTCTTTTGGCGACCCGAGTCGATAACACTGGCTTACCCCCGCAGTTCCGTGGGATCCCCTAACCGTTTTGAGACTACACCACGATCACACTTTCTGTGACCTCAGAGCCTCGATTGGGACTTTCGAATCATGCCGCGGCCAGAATAAGAATGATGTCGGTCCGAGACCATCTAGTCTGGCAGTCTACGCCAATGGATCGCGGCCCTTGAACCGGGATACAAGATTATCTGCGCTGGCGGGAAGAGGGCGAAAGAAAAGGCCCCCGGACTTGTTGGGGGCCTTTTCAGCAACGGAATGCTCGCCGTCTAAAATTCGTAGCGGACGGAGAATTCCATTTCTCTCGCACCGCCGCGCGGTCCCGCCGTGGCAACGAACTGCCCGAACGTGTTCGGGATAGTCGGATCGAGTGAAAAGGGACTGGAGTCGGAGAAATTGACGTTGTTGAAGACGTTGAACGCCGTTACGCGTAACTGCATCCGTTGGGTCTCGCTCCATGGCATCCGTATATTCTTGGTGACGCCCGCATCGAAGTCGGCGTAAGCCGGGCCGCCCCAGACGTTGCGGGAACCGGGCAAACCCGGCCCCGTGAAGCTGACCGCAGCCAAAGCCGCCGCCGCATTCTTGAACAGGTTCGGCAGACCGTTCTGACCGTTGCGGACGACATGCGTGCTTATCGGCTGAGTCAATGTCCCCGGCGTCGTCAAGAAGAAGTTTGTCGGAAAGTTAAACCCGTTCCCTGGAGTCTGCGGGAAACCCGAGTGCCACCGCGCAAGACCCGAAACTTCCCACCCTCCGATGAGAAGGTCCATTAGCCGACCTGAGTCCGGGCCGAACTTTTTGCCTTTGCCGAACGGCAACGCGAGCACCCAGTACCCGTTGAAGTTGTGGCGCAGGTCAAAGTCGGAAGTGGCGCGTCCGAAGCGGAGATTGAACGGATTCTGGATAAGCGCGTTGAGGGTGCCGTTCGAATTGGGACCCGGATTGTTGTCCCCATTCTCGGACCCCGACGCGTTGTCGATGGAATGCGAGAACACGTAGTTGAAGCCGAACGTTCCAAATCCCGCGTTCTTGCGAACCGAGACCTGCAAGCTGTGATAGTTCGAGTTGGCATAATTCGTCCAGCCCGGCAGCGAAGAGAATTGCTGCTGGAAGAGAACGAAGCCAGTTCCATTTGGATCGACCGTCTTGTTCCAGGGGCTGGGTATGCCCGGCCCGATGGCCGTGTCCATCGGAAACAACGCGCAAGACCAGGAGGCTGTCGTATCCTGAGTCACAAAGGCGTAGAACGCCTGCGTGGGTGTCAGCGATGCGGTTCTCGTTACACAGGTCGCGTCCCCCGTCGCGCAAAAAAATCCCGCGGTAAACGCTCCCATGTTCGGAACCATGTTTTCGAAGTACGGGATTGATGCAATCTTCGAGAGACCCGCGACATTGGGTTCGCCGGAACTGTCGAGAGGAGGAATCGAGGGATTCCCCGGCGTCCCGATGATGTTGACCACCTTCTGGAACGCCGTCCAGAGGTCGACTCCAGACTTCCGGTCGCGCAAGTTGAGATACTGGGCGTAATCGATTTTCCCCAACTGGCGCCTGCCCAGCGTGCCTACATAGGCTACATCCACAACGACGTTTTTAGGAAGTTGCCGTTGGATCGAAGCTGTCAGGTGGAAGGAATAAGGCGTGCGAAGGTTCTGGTCAACCGCAAAACCGAGGTTGCTCGCGTTCGCTACAGGCGTAAACGGGAACGTCGCCTTGG
Organism: Candidatus Acidiferrales bacterium; assembly: GCA_049644285.1. Lineage (GTDB taxonomy): Bacteria > Acidobacteriota > Terriglobia > Acidiferrales > UBA7541 > CAVRXT01. The sequence goes on from JBARRP010000121.1 coordinate 5,465, forward strand.
TCGGAATGCTGCTGAAAATACTGGGCAGGGCGGGCAGGTTCGTGCAGTTTCCAACGGCGTTGCAGGACCCCGAGAAGCGTGGCGCGGTCGTCAAGGTGAACTGCTGCGAACTGTTAATTAGTTGAGTTGAAGTCCCGGGTGATCCGTTCAGGTCACTATCGATCGCGATCGCCTGACCAATCCTGTCGTAAAAGAGCCCGCCGCCGACACGGATCGAGGTCCTCCCCGCGTCTCCGAACAAGGCCCGGCCGATACCGCCCGAGAAGCCTGGGGAATAGGCCAGGGCGAGCCGCGGTGCAAAACCCTTACCATACGGGCTGTACCAGGAGTTCCTATTGTTAGCCTTCCCCCCCAAAGCCCAACTAAGCAGAGGTGAGGCGTTCGAAGGGATTCCGGCGTTCATGTTGCGCACCCGTTGCTGGAACCACTGCATGATGTCTACGGTTGGGGTCGCTTCGACTCCGTTGACCTCCCAAGGCGGCGTTTCGTAACCGTAACGGAGTCCGTACGTGAACGTCAGGTTCGGCCGTAGCCGCCAGCTATCTTGCCCGTAAATTTCATAGTTGTTCTCTCGGAACGTCCGCAATTCAGCGCTGCCCGGAGGAAGGAGCAAGCCGGCTTTTGGATTGGCCAGAAACGTCGCGGTGACCTGGGTTATAGATCCCGTCAGGCCCATCATAGCCCGTTCGAACAAGCTCGGATTCCCCACCGCCGGGAAGGGACTGCCCGTGGTGCCGATCGCCGTAACCATGTCGCTGCACAGAGAAACACAAAAGCCGTTGTTGATGTCGAAGTCGAGGAAAGAATTAGCTAAATCAATTCGCTGGTTGCGTATGAACCGGAGCACCCCACCCATCTGGATGGTGTGTACTCCGCGCGTCCAGGTGACGTCGTCGCCGACCTCGTGGACCGGCACGCGGTGGCTTGTGTCACGGGCTACCGCAGTGGTCGGGAGCGAGGGCATCAGATTGTCGAACGACCGTATGCGGAAGGACGTGCCCGCGGCTCCAGTTTCCTCCACTCCCAGGCGCGTGAAACCGTAGCGCGCCGTCTCCACGAGGTTGGACGTTAGCTGTCCCTGGTACTGCACCGCGATCCCTTTGCTGTTGTTGAGTAATTTCGAGGCGGCGGACTGCCCAGGGAACTGCGCATCGACGAGGTCCACGTGGTAATCGCCTATCTCCGCGCGCGTAAAGATGGAGTGGCGGCCATCAGCCGTCAGCTTGTAATCCACGCGTGCGGTCTGGACAGCGGTGTTGCGAACGATGGGGGAGTTGAACGAGAACCCATTGAAACTCAATCCGAGGTCATTGCCCTGCGCCGGACTATTTCCGTGGGGATATAGACTCAGGACGCTGATCATCGCAGGATTTACGCCTAGCCCCGCAGGATCGAGCGATTTGAATTGTGCAGGCGTCAGCCCGAAAGCGCCCGCAGGAACCACATGTGCTGCGGTCAGACCCTGCACCTTCATCCCAGGGCACTGGGACGCCGTGGCGCATTGGTAGACGAGCACTCCATCGCGCAGTGCATCCGTCGGAACCTGGCGTGGGGTGACCGGTTCCGAGCTGATCTCGCGTCGTTCTTCGGTATCGAGGAAGAAAAACGCACGATCCTTCTTGATGGGTCCACCGAGAGAGGCGCCGGGAATGTTCCGCTGCAGCTTTGGCCGCGGCACACCGGCCTGGTTGTTGAAGAATTGGTTCGCTGCGGTTCCACTGGTGCGGTAATACCAGCGAACATTGCCGTGAAAATTGTTCGAGCCGCCCTTGGTGACCAGCGCCACCTGCGGACCGCCAACCAAGCCATCGGTAGCATTGGCGTTCGTTGTCGTCACGCGGAACTCCTCTACAGAATCGAGTGTGACCGGCAAGGCGCTCGTAAACGGCGACTGGTTCTGCCAATCGTTCGAATCCACGCCGTCAACCGTGACATTCGTCTGGTTGGAGCGCACACCGTCTACCGACCCTTCCCGCAGGTCCAGACTCTGCATGGTGCCCATCGAGAGCAGATCGGTATCTGACATCCCAGTGAAGACCACCCCGGGCTGGAGTGTGAGCAAGTTCACGACATTGCGCGCCAGGAAGGGGAGGCTCTTAATCTGTTGCTCGTCAAACGGATTGCCCACCGTAGCATCGGAAGTATTTAGAGCCGGCGCCTCGGACACTACCAGAACTGTCTGGTTCACTGCACCGATTTGCAGATGGAAGTCCAGCCGGGTCGGGGTGGATACCAACACGTTCACCTGCCCCTGCACAGCAGTCCGGAAGCCTTCTTTGGTTACCTCGACCTTGTAGGTGCCCGGCCGAAGCTGGCCGAAGCTATAGGACCCAGCGCTATCCGTTTGAACGGAACGAGTTGTCCCGTCCGCCACGTCTGTGGCCGTCACGTCCGCCTTTGCGACGGCGGCACCGCTCGGGTCTGTTACTTGCCCTTGAAGGGAGCCTGCGTTCTGGCTCCACGCCGGAAGGCTCGCGAACAAAAACGCCACAACCAACAACGCCCCAACGCACAGCCCCAATGTGCGGTTCACATTCCACCTCCAAGATTCATCAGTTGTCAGAAACTAAATGGGTCGAGCGGGTCAGTCAGGATTGCATCTGCCGAGATACCCAATCCGGGCGGAATGCGAGAAGACGATCGCCCCTGTCTTAATACTGCACCCTACGCCCAGCCCCTTGCTGAACTCTATAGAACTGCCCAGGAGAATTGTCAAGTCAAAATTCGAGGATCCATATGGCTCCTTTACAAGATCTGGTAGATCGGCGGTGATTATAAAGCCATAAGAACTGCTCCAAGACCTGCATGCGGGTCAAGTAGATGTAACGGTGGCAGGGAGTCTATTCCGCGATTGAACTGAGAATGCGTGCCGAAAGGCCCATCGCGAGGGCCTCCCGATCCCATTGAATTCATTATCACAAGCGGGAGCGAAGCAGTCGCGCCGAAACCGCAGCATTCTTGCACATTCCTCTAGGCAAACAGAGGGTTCAGCTGGGAAAGGGTCACTCGGTTTGCGTAACCGAATGGAGGGATCCTTGTGACAACACACATCACATCCGTAATGCGAGCTCCACAATCTGGCAGTGAGTTGCGCTCGGCTGGCCAAACGAATAAACTCTCCAAACGCCGATAAGGGTTGGGCAACAGGCTGGAGCTGTGAACGCATGCCTGCGCGCTTCGCAAGATTCTGGGTGCCATTTCTACTTCTAACTGGCGCACTTGCGTCTCAAGAAGCTCCGTCCCAGAAGTCGGAAAAAGGCCTGAGCAAAGACAGTTGCAGTATCGCCGGCCAAGTCGTGAAATCGGGAACGAAAGAGCCTCTCAAGAAAGCGCACGTCTATTTGCAAAAGGAAGATGATCAAAACTCGGGCTACTCTGCTATCACCGACGCAGCCGGCCACTTCGTGATCCAAAAAATCGAATCCGGACGGTACGAACTTCGAGTCGAGCGTACGGGATACGTCTTGGAATCAAACGGCCAGCATTCTCCGAACAGCCAAGCCGCGATCCTGGCCCTTGACCCTGGCCGCAAGATTCAGGATCTGCTCTTTCGCATGGCGCCGTGGGCGATCATCTCGGGGCGGGTCACGGATGAAGACGGCGAACCTGTCCCGAATGTCGAAGTTCAGGCCATGCGTACCTCCGTTAGGCAGGGAAAACGCACACTAGCGAGTGCGGGTGGCGTAAATACGAACGATCTCGGCGAGTTCCGCATCTACGGACTCGCCAAGGGCCATTACTTTATTCGCGCACAGATCGGCGGGCGCTGGAAGGCTTCTCTCTCCTATTCAAATTCCGGCGATACAGGTTCAGGCCCTGAAACCGGATATGCCCCAATTTTCTACCCCGGAACACCGGATGAGGCCCGGGCTGCGGCCATCGATGTAATGCCTGGCCAGGAGGTGCCGTCGGTAGATCTCACGCTGATCCCGATACGAACGTTCAGAATTCGTGGGCACGTTCTTGACGCCGTTCTTGGCCAGCCAGCAAAGGACTGCGGGGTCGCACTGATGCGCCATGATCCCAATCCGTTCGGATACTCTTTCGGAGCGCAAAAGGAGACGAGTTGCACTAAGGGGGCATTTGAACTAAGCGACGTCGTTCCCGGATCGTATTACCTGATTGCGATGTCAATGAGCGCCAAGAAAACATACACGGCTCGGGTGGCTGTCGAGGTTGTGAACACGAATGTGGACGATCTCACCCTGACTTTCGTGCCCGGAATTGATTTAACGGGGCGCATTCTCGTCGAAGGGCATGAGCCCATGGATGTCTCGGAATTGCAGGTTGTGCTCTATGATCCTGAGCAGTATTTCAGCGGAGCGGGCAGTGAGGATGTGAAGGCTGATGGGACTTTCATTGCTCAGAATGTAGCGGAGGGGAATTATCAAGTTCACGTAGCCGGCGAGCGGGGTGACTTCCCGCCTGACTTCTACTTCAAGTCTGCGCGGGCGAATGGAGAGGAGGTTCTGGAAAAGGGACTGACAATTGGTCAAGGCGGCAGCCGAGGCCCTCTTGTAATTGTCTTGAGTTCAGCAGGCGCCCGTGTCGAAGGAAGTGTCACGGACGAGAACGACTCGCTCTCTGTTGGGGCGGTCGTCGCGCTCGTGCCCGAAGGGGAACGGCGGAAGCAATTTCGTTTCTACAAGGATACGACGACAGATCAATACGGCAAGTTCATCTTGCGGGGTATTGCGCCCGGCGAATACAAGCTGTTTTCTTGGAAGGGAGTTGAAGACAATGCTTGGGAAGATCCGGATTTCCTGAAGCCCTTCGAGAGCAAAGGTGTAGTAGTCACTGCCGGGGAGAACGGCCACATCGCCATCCAGTTAAGATTGATTCCAACCGCCAAGCAGTCACCCTGAAGTTTCTTCGCCATTTAGCGCGGGCTGCCCCAAAAGGATTCGATTTCGTGTGCCGATTTCAGAACAAGGATTTTCTGTCTTCAGGGCGGCAGACTGGTGTTTCGAAATCCTTCCCTTCTGAACCGCTGCACGGCCCTGCTAGGAGGGTCTCGTTGAGATTGCCCTCATTAGCACGCAGCACTCTTCGGAACGTCTGGCGGTCCACAAACCATTCAAAACGGGCATCGGTGTCAAATTTCAACAGATCGCCACTTTGCTCTAGATCGCACTGTGCCTCACCGTCAGCGGACTGGGCATTGAATGACTGAACGACGGTGTACGACCTCTTCATGGGTGAAGGTAGCATATGCCTGGCCGAAAACGGTTTGGTTTTCAAGCACAGTGGCAGGTATCGCCTTTGGGGGGAGAATCATTGTCATCGCTGGTGACAGGGGCGGTTTCTTGGCAGTTGCGCGCTCCGCTTCAGTCCGCGCAGTTTTCGATGTGCCAACTGTGATGGGCCCAATTCATGGGTATCGTGGGATGCAGCCGCGTGCTTCGTTGGAATCCCTGCAGGCAAGAGCGAACAATGATCACATTTTCGTCATTGACCCTTTCACGGTAGAGTAAAGCTAAATCTGACTGGGAAACTGGCCGGCTTACCGTTCGGGCTAACTTTGAATCTCCAGGTCCGAACGGTGTCGAGGGCCGCCGCGTCGAGAGCCGGGCCGAGCGACTTGACGACCTGGGCATCCGTCACTTTGCCCTCGCTATCGACCGTGATCGAGAGAACTAGCACGCCCTCGACGCCTGCCTTCCGAACTTCTGGCGGGTACGGTGGGGCCGGCTGATAAACTTCACCAACAATCTTCACAGCATCCCTCTTTTCACTTTTCATTCGGCCGCCGAAGATTACCTCACCGCGATCAACCTCTCCAGGAGGACAACTATCCAGAGCGTAACTCAGAGTAACCGTCTTCGTTACTGGTCCCTTCGCCGGTGGCTCGAACTCCCATTGGTTTACCGCGTCAATCGACGCCTGCAGCAGTTCGGGAGGTCCGCTCAAAACCGTGACTCCTGAGACCTTGCCGCTCTTTCCCACCACGATACTCATGACGACGGTTCCTTCAATGTGCTTCTTTACCGCTTGGGCCGGATAATCGGGATCGACCGTTTTTATCACCTTCAGATCAACCCTTTGTTGACCGGTCGTGCCTGCCGATTGCTGAGCCGACTCGCCTTGAAAGCTTTGGCGATCGCTATAGCCAACAATCTCAACCGGAGGGGCCTTCAGAATAGAGTTGTCTGACGGGCCGGGGAAACGCTGGGACGGGGAGGTAGAAACCGCGAGAAGTAAGAGAAGAGAAAATGGGAGCAGAAAGCGCAGCTTCATGTCGGCCCCAAAATGCCAACATCCTACACTATTGTCTACTCCCTGTGAGGCGGCTTGAAAGGATTTCTTTTCGAGCAGCTTCTGAAGTTCCACGAGAAGTGTAATGATCTCGTGAGTTTCTGTTTGCCAAAAGGGTTTAGAGAACGATTCCGGTGCTGGGCTAGACTTCACGCGAGTGCAGCCCGCCACCGTTTGCCATTTCGTCCCGCGTGGTTCAGAACAGTAGTCCAATCGTAGTCCAAAACTCCGGTTTTTCGGGTTGTTTTTCGGGGCACGATGGGGCAAGGGTCGCAGAATCAACGAGACTTAGTGAATGAGTCAGGAATTCAAATCCCATCGCTCACCCCAGCTGTTCGATCGGACCCTCTTATGGATGCTCCCGCGTCGAAGTCTAGGGGAAATCCAACTTTGGCAACCTTCTCGACGTGTTGCCGCTCGTGATCGGACAATTCCACATAAGTGGCCTACTTCCCATCAGGCGCAAATAAAATGAACCCTGACTTAGTGCTGAACCGGGGCAACAACGGAGCCGCAGTATACGGGGGCTTTTCGGGCCTATGCCAAATACCAATGGGGGCAGATGGGGTTAAGCCGACATCCTCATCTTCTTCAGAGCAGTTTATTTGTGTCATTAGCGAAATTCTTCTTGACTTTTCTTGAAGCTACGGGATATAAGCCGCTCATATCTAGTTGTGAATTTATCTCCTTTCCTTTTTCTGGGACCCACGGCCTGATCTTTGGTCTTAAAGGGGTGCTTCGATGAGTTCTATACCGTCAGGTATTGGCACATCCGTTTGGGCCCTTTCCCGAAAAGCTACGGTAATGCTGGTGGCAACGCTGGGGTTGTTGCTGTTTTCTCTTCCCCTGTTTTCACAGGGCACTTTCGGCCGGATCATGGGAACTGTCACCGACCAAAGCGGCGGCGTCATATCCGGCGCCACGGTAACCATCATCGACACGGAAAGAGGCGTGTCAAAAACCTTGGTGACGAATGAATCCGGAGAGTATAACGCTCCCACCCTCCTTCCTGGCAGCTATACGGTCCGCGTCGAGGCCAGAGGTTTCAAGACCATCGACCGCGAAAACATCGTGTTGGAGGTGGGTAAGGAAATTCGTGTGGATGCCACGCTTTTGCCCGGTGCACAATCACAGACAGTCACCGTTACCGAAGCGGTTCCGCTGGTGGAAACCACCAACGCCACCCTGGGCGGCACCATCAACAACGCGGACCTCATCGATATGCCCTTGAATGGCCGCAACTACCAGAACTTGGTGTCTCTGCGCCCGGGCGTGGCGATCCAGCCGGGCGGCGGACCCTGGACCCAGAGCAGCAACGAGGTCCGTCCCGATGAAAACGTTTGGATGGTGGACGGCGTTATCAACACCAATATGTATGACGCCCGTCCCATCGCCAATATGCCGAGTTTTATTTCCGATGGCGCAACGATTCTGCCCGTCGACGCCATCCAGGAATTCAACCTCGAGGAAAATCCTAAAGCGGAGTACGGCTGGAAGCCCGGCGCCGTGGTGAACGTGGGAGTCAGATCGGGGACCAATACGCTTCACGGCACGACTTACGGGTTTTACCGCAGCGCCGCTTGGGACGCCCGCAACTTGTTTAACCCGGACGTAACCAGTGCCCCCAATAAGTGCGCCGCGGCCCCGGTTGGTAATCCAGCTCTCTGCGCCAAGTCGCCAACACAGTTGAAGCAGTTTGGCGGCGTGCTGGGCGGGCCGATCAAGAAAGACAAACTCTTCTTCTTCGCCGGCTATGAGGGCCTGCGTTCCCTCATCGGCAACGCGATTGTCACTGCCGGCATTCCCGAAACCATTTCAACCGGGAGCCCGAAGAACAGCATGGTGGATGCGATCAACGCCGTGCATGCGGCGGGACTGACGCCGAGCCTGGTCAGCTTGAATTTGGCTTGTCCCAATGCCGTTGGGCAAACACTGCCGTTACCCACAACATTCGCGTGCATCCCCCCCAGCTTCTCGTTCCCGGTTAACAATTCGAACAGTACGGCCTTCACCGCCCCTTTCCCCAACACCAATAGCACCAACAACGGGGTGGCGAAAATCGACTACCGCATCAACAGCAAGCACTCGCTCAATGGCATGGTGTTCATCGGCGCCTACGCCGGCGACGGGATGGACCATCCCTGGGTGAATAAAATCTTCAACGACCAAAATCCGATACGTACGAACACCGTCGGCGCCGACTGGGTTTTTGCCGCCAGTTCCCGTTTGGTGAACGATGCCCGGTTTGGCTACGACTTTGTTCGGTTCAGCTTTTTAACCGATGATGGCGCCAAACTCGCCGATGGCAAGGGCTACCCCATCAACACGGGCGTGACGCAGTTTCCTGGGTTGCCGAATATCAACCTTTCGGGTTTTGAGAAACTGGGCGCCTGGCATAACCGGCCCCAGCACTGGGGCAACGACTATTTCGATTACCAGGACAATATCTCGTATTTAATGGGCAAGCATACCTTCAGGTTCGGCGGCGAGTTCGCGACCATCAACGTCACGAACGCCATCCCTGACACCGGCCGGGGCCGGATCGATTTCCAGGGCAAGAAGAACAACGCGGTGCTCACCGACTGCAAGGGAAAATCCTGCCCACTCGAAGACTTCTTCGCCGGATCGCCGTCCAGAGGATTTCTCCTCAGCGGCAGTGCGGAGCGCGAAGAGACCTGGAAGTCGTCCGCAGCGTTCTTTCAGGATGACTGGCGCGTCACCCCGAGATTGACTCTCAATCTGGGCCTGCGCTACTCCTACGAATCGCCGATCCACGAGGTCAACGGCCTCTGGGCCAGCTTCGATCGGACGAAGGGACTGATTCAGCAGCCTCGGGGCGGTACTCTCTGGAACCCCGATCGCAAAGATTTCTCGCCACGCGCGGGTTTTGCCTGGGACGTTACGGGCAGGGGAACGACTGTGGTCCGGGGCGGATTCAATATCATTTACTCGACGATCACTGCGGTCACGTTCCTGAACCAAAACGGGTTCCAGAACTCCACGGCACTCAGCCTCGCCGCCATACCTACAGCAGGCCAGATCCAAGTGGGCGGGTGTGCAGGTCCACCAAACACCTGTAAGACCGGCAGCGGCTCGATCACGCTCCAGTCTGCCTCTGTCCCAGGCTCTGCTCTCAAGTGGAATGGCGTTGTTTTTGGGAGCGGCGCTACCGCAGCATGCGGAGATAGCGTCGGCACAGACGTAGGCCCGTGCAACATCATGGCAGTGGACCCGAACCTCACCACCCCCTACATCACAACTTGGAGCCTGGGTGTCCAGCACTCCTTCGGCAGCAATCTCTCGTTGGAGGTCGGCTATGTCGGCAATCACGGCTCAAGACTGACTGGTTTTCGCGACATCAATCAAGGTGATCCCGCAAAGGGTGGCGCCCAACCGTTTGGCAAGACCTTCCCATACCTGAACTTTATCAACCAGGCTTCGAACGATGGCCGTTCCAACTATAACAGCCTGCAGGCGACCCTGACCAAGCGGATTTCTCACGGGCTTTCTTTCATCGCCGGTTACACGTACGCCCACGGCCTCGACACCGCTTCCCTGAATCGCACCGTATATCTCCCGCAGGACAGCAGGAATCCAGGGGCGGAGTACGCCAGCGGCGACTTCGACATCCGCCACCGCTTTACCTTCACGACCACTTACAACGTTCCCGGGATCAAAGGCTTTGCCCAGATGCTGGAAGGCTGGAAGCTCAACGCCATCGTGAACATTCAGACCCCTCAGCCGTGGGTCATAAGCGACACCGGGAACGATTTCGTCGGCAACGGGGATAGCTCGGATCGCTGGGACATCTTCGGGAGCCCCGACGCTTTCAGGTCCGGCCCGAACTCCTTTATCTTCTGCACTGGCCCTGGCCCTCAGGGTTGCCAGCAAACGAGCGGCGTGTCCGGCGACACGACGTTCTTTTCCGGCGCAACCATGTGGGCCCAGTGTACGGCCCACGCCGCCGGCACCACCGGCGTCAACGGCACCAGTAATCTCGCCGCCGATGGCTGCTTCGTATCCGGCAACTCGGTCATAACTCCTCCTGCCCAAGGAACCTTTGGCAATATGGGCCGGAACATCTTCCGCGACTCAGGCTTCAAGAACGTGGACTTCTCTGTATTCAAGATGTTCACGCTTAAGGAGCGGTACAGCGCCCAGTTCCGGGTCGAGGTCTTCAACTTGTTCAATCACCCCATTGCCGCCAATCCGTACGGCTCAGCGAATGGCTATGGTGTAGGCAATGACCCCTCGTTGACGGGGAAAGGCGGAGGTTTCGGCTGCGGGTGTGCCACGGCCGACGTGGCAGCCGGCAGTCCACAGATCGGTTCGGGAGGCGCGCGCGGGATTCAACTCGGGTTGAAGCTCCAGTTCTAATCAGTCCGGCAAGGTCGAGGGGGGTAACATCACCCCCTCGAACCTTGCATCACTCCAGACCCATCCGCAGGATTCCTGCAGGACAAATGGAAGGGCAAAAATAACGCGTTAGTGGCGAGAAATGTAGGAGACGGTACAGCGCGCCTGGACCGGCTCGCGGTCAGTTTGCTGAAAGAGTTGGTAAATGTATGTCTCTATTTGACCTTGACGTATTTCCTCAAGTTGTGCGTGCCGACGTCCGCCGCGTAGATGGTGCCCATATCATCCGCCGCAATGCCCGACGCCGATGTTCCGACATCCACTTGGTCCAGGTCAGCAGGGTCGGAAATGAAGGCCGTGAGCGAGCCGTCTTTGGCGTTCCCAATCGTGATGCCCCTCATCTCGCCCTTTTTGGCTGTCGAATCCGGGAATGAGGCGCCCACGTAAATGGTGTCGTCTTTCCCAACAAACACCGAGCTCGGCTGACCAAATTGCTTCCACGCGGCGATGAAGTTGCCGTCCTGGTCGAACACCTGGATGCGACTGTTCCTACGGTCGGCAACGTACACCCAGCCGTGGGAACCACCGATAAAGATGTCGTGGGGGTCGTCGAACTCGCCAGGCTCCGCTCCCTTGTGCCCCCAGTCCTTGACAAACCGGCCGTCCTTCGCAAACTTCACCACGCGGGCATTGCCGTGGTTATTGGGGAAATGGCCATCCGTCACAAATATGTCGCCATTTGGCGCAACGGCAACACCGGTCGGCCGATCGAAGGTATCTGGACCATTCCCGGCCACGCCCTCCTTGCCGAGTATCATCAACACCTTGCCCTCAAGACTCAACTTGAGGACCTCCTGGCCCATGATCGCGCCGTCCGAGTTCTTAGCTGACATACCGAGTACCATCGCTTCGTCGTTTACATCGCTCGCCCACAAGTTTCCATCCCCATCGATGGTGAACCCATGAGGATACGCAAACAGCCCCACACCAAAGCTCTTCAGAAGCTTGCCTGACGGATCAAATTCCAAAATCGGCGGATTCGAATCCCCCCGACCGATGCACGTGGCGTGGCCGGGGGGTACGGTGTTGAAACATCGATGAAAGACCCAGATGTTACCCTTTAAATCCACGTGTACCCTGATTACCTCTCCCCAGTGACCTCCATTCATGTTCTTGGGAAGCGTCGGCCAGCCCTCCACCAGGCGATATGGATTGGGTAGTTGGGTTGGTTTGGGGTACTGGGTTTGTTGGGAGTGTGCCACCACTCCAAACGTGGGGATCGCCGCAAGCACGGCCAAAAGCGTGAATCTCGTTCGACCTGCAACCATCATCGCAAACCTCTTGGGGGCAAACTCATTTGGCAGTGGAATCATGCGGCCCTTTAGAATCAACGCGCAGGAAACTCTTGACCAGATTCCTTTTTTGGCTCCCAAGCTGGGCAGCAAATATTAGCACCATTCGGAAAAAGGCGAACGTCAACAGTTATCGGAAGCTGGGACAAAACGATTTTCCTTTCGAGCAGCTTCTGAAGTGCCCCGCCGCTCGGAAAAGCCAAATACTCGAAGTGAACGCCTTCACAGCACAAAATTAGTGCCCAGCATGTAGGTGCTGGGTGCTATGATTCGCTCAATGCGGTCCCGAGCCTCACTGCCAACGGTCGCGCTGGTCTTGCTCACCTGTTTTGTTTGCCCCCTGGTCGAGATGTTCGACCGCTGGGATGACACTCTTCGGACCGGCAACGATACCGAGTACGTTTTGGTCGTTCTTGCATTGTGCGTCGGCGTGGCGTATTTGTTTGCGCGGCTCATCTTTCAATTCCCTTTGCTCAGGTCAGCGGCAGAACTTGTTTCTGATTCGAGCGCCCACAAGCCTCGCGCGTCAGCCGCGTCCCCTTCCCGCTTGGTGACTCCTATTCCCATAAGCCCTCCTGCTCTCGCACTGCGTATCTAGCACTCCTCGATAACTGATCCACGAACACGCTCTGAGGATTACTCCGTCCGTCGTCGAGGAACTAAGATGATCCGATATGATTCGGAATTCCGTTCATTCTGTGCACGATGCGCTGCGATTGGAGTCGCGGTCGCATTTCTGATTCTACTGCACACGTCCAAGGCAGAAGCTCAAGCTTCGAAAATCGGAGCGACGCTTGAGGTCACTGTGACCGACAGCACTGGCGCCGTTATGCCTCGAGTAGAAGTCACACTGCGCAACACCTCGACAAACCAAACCCGGACTGTCCTAACCAATGAGCAAGGCTTTTCCCGCGCCGAGCAGTTCGCTGTCGGCATGTATGCGGTACGCGCCGAGCATCCCGGGTTTGCGCCGTACCGGCACACGGGTGTTGCACTAAGTCTTGGGCAGACCGTTCATCTCGACATCGTACTCACTCCCGCGTCGGAATCCCAAGAAGTCACAGTGAGCGCACAACCGTCCGCTCTAGATCCCTCACAAACTTCGGTCGTTTCCTCTGTGGACCAGGAGAGGATCGAGGAGCTGCCGGTGCGAAGTCGCAACTACCTGGACTTCGTTCTGCTTGCGCCCGCTGTCTCCGCCTCGCCTGTATCAGCGCCCGCAACCGGCGCGACGCCCCTCACCGGCAGCGGATTCACCTTCGGCGGCCTGCGCGCTCGGAGCAATAATGTTTCGATCGATGGCCTAGACAACAACGACGAGTACACGGGTTCGAGCCGGACCGAGCTATCCCCCGAAATCGTTCAGGAATTTCAGGTCGTCACGACCGGCCTATCGGCGGAATCCGGCGGAGCGTCTGGAGGCTCAATCAACGTCATCACGCGCTCCGGCACCAACCGAGTTCACGGCGATGCCTTCATATTCGCGCAAGACGGCGCGCTGAATGCGCGGGAACCGTTCGAAATCGAGCCCGGCAAGCCATCCTTTCGGCGCTTCCGCGCCGGCTTTGCCCTCGGTGGACCGTTCGTCAAGAACCGAACCTTCTACTATGCGGCTGCGGAACAGGAGCACAATCGTGGGCAGATCGGCTCGGATATTGACCCCGCGGTCGCGTCAACGATAAACGCGCTCCTCTTGACGGGAGCATTCCCTAGACTGGCGACGCGGCAAATTACCGTCGGTTTTTCTCCCATCGCTCGCGCCGAGACGGAAGCTGCATTCAAGCTCGATCACCAACTCACGAAGCGCACTGCGCTGATGCTGCGCTACGCTTTCACGAACAACAAAGAGCCAGGCGACGCGTTCAACACCGGCGGTTTAATCGACGCCAGCGCCCGCGGCAGCAGTTTCACCAGCGACAACGCTCTTTCCGGCTCCCTCACTACCGTCTTCGGGTCAGAAGCGGTCAGCGATTTCCGGTTCCAGGCAGCCACGCGTCATGCCGTCCTGCGTACGAATGCGCCATTCGGGCCGGAGATTGACATCGCGGGACTGGTTACTTTCGGCCGGTCCTACACAGGGACAAGTGAGCGTCGCGAAAATCATTATCAAGCGGACTACACGTATACACGCGCACGGGGCAAACACCTGTGGAAACTAGGCGGAACCGTGAATCGCGTCAGGCTGCGGGCCGACCTGCCCGACGGATTCGACGGCGTGTATCACTTCCGTAATCTCGCGGATTTTCTGGCGGGACGCCCCGACCAGCTTCGCCAGGCTTTCGGGAACCCCAACGTGGACTTCCCGGTGACGAGTTTTGGCGTATTCGTGCAGGATCATTGGTCGCTTACACGCCAACTTACGGTGGACCTGGGTCTGCGATTCGACTTCGAGCGCCTGCCGGCGGGGTTCAATCAAGACACGAATAACATCAGCCCGCGAATTGGCTTGGCCTGGAGCCCGTCCCCCAAGTGGGTGTTCCGTGCCGGGTACGGCATATTCTTCGATCGCTATGTTCTGGCCAACTTAACCCGAGCCATCGAAAAGAATGGTTCGCGGGCATTCGAGCAGGTAGCAGATGGGGACGCAGCAACAAGCATCTTCGCAGCCGCCGGAGGTGGCCGTCTTACCGCCCCGACGCCGGGAATTGCGCCATCCATCTTTCGTCCCGATCCGCGCATGGCCACGCCCTACAGCCAGCAAGCCAGCGCCGGCGCGGAATATCTGCTCGCGAAAAATCTTACGCTCCGCGCCGATTATTTGTTCGTCCGCGGCCTCAAGCTGCCTCGAACACTCAACATCAATTTGTTGCCGCCCGTTGTCCTGACGCGTGTAAAAGCCCCCGGTCTTGGTATTCCAAATCCAAGTCCGCAGCAGATCGGACGCCCAGTCTTTGCGCCGCGGCGGCTCAACACGCAGTTTGACAGCGTCAATGAGCTGCAAGGCTCGGCGGCTTCAACCTATACCGGCGCTTCACTCACACTCAGCCGCCGGATGAACGAAGAGCTGGAATTCTCAGCCAGCTACACGCTTTCGAAGACGTTTGACGATGCCTCGGACTTCGACGAGCAGCCCGAAAACCCCTTCAATCTCACCGCGGAGAGTGCAGTCTCGCGCCAACATCAGCAGCAACGTTTTGTGTTCAACGCGCTTTGGGACTTGCCTATCAGCGATGAAGACAAAGGCGGAAAGTCAGACAAGAGCACCGGCTGGCTCACGCGAACCCTCAGCCATGTTGAGATTGCACCGATTTTCACGGCGGAAAGTGGGCGGCCAGTGGACCCATTAACCGGGCTCGACTCGAATCGAACTCACGCCTTTCCGCTGTCGGCCAGGCCGCTCGACTTCGGAAGAGACTCGCTCCGCACACCTGGAAGCGTCAGAATGGACTTCCGCGTTCTGAAGTACTTTCCATTTGGCGAGTCGAGACGCCTGGATGTGGTGGCGGAATTCTTCAACCTCTTCAACCGTTCCAACGTCGCACAAATCAACCCAGTGTTCGGCTCGAACTTGACGCCAATACCGGGGTTTGGGCGGCCGATCGACGGAACCGGCGCCCGCCAAATACAGTTCTCTTTGGATTTCGAGTTCTGAATGCGAAGGCTCGGCAGTCACTCAACGCTGCACTTCGTAAACTTGCAGCGCCAGCTTCGCGTCAGGATTGCCCTTCCCGGACACCGCGACGTAGAGTCGATCGCCGGAATCGCCTGCGAACAAATCCTCAACGGTTCCCGCATGAGTCTTCTTTGCCGTCAGTCTATGAAAAGTGCCTGAAAAACCGCGTACGTCATTACTGCGACACCCGCCAAGGCGACGTGGTCTGCCAGCCCCGCAGCTCGGTCACCGCCCACTGCGTCGACTTGTCGTTATGACATGAGTTGCAGGGATTCGGAATGCCGAATTGTTCGGTCAACTTGGGAGAGATGAACATGAACGTGTGAGCGCGCACTTTGACGTCGGCCAAGGTCGTTTCGATCTTCGGCATGTGGCAGGCTACGCACTGGCTTCCTGGGGTTCCGTCTTTATGATGAGTGTGCTCCTCAAGGGTAGCGGTGCGCGGCCCGTTCAGCGACAGGGGGCCGTGGCAGTCCAAACACAATTTGTCTACCGGCTTTCTAAGTTGCGCATTGTTGTCTGTGCCGTGCGCATCATGGCAGCTGAAGCAAGCGATTCCGCGCCGGTACATAACACTCTGCACAAAGTCGTTCCCCTGCATCCGATTCTTATGCGCCGTGCCGTCCGGAAAAT
This sequence comes from Candidatus Acidiferrales bacterium, assembly GCA_049644285.1. Classification (GTDB taxonomy): domain Bacteria; phylum Acidobacteriota; class Terriglobia; order Acidiferrales; family UBA7541; genus CAVRXT01. The sequence continues at coordinate 21,674 of JBARRP010000121.1, forward strand.
GCGTGAAGGTCGCTTCACCTAGTTTGTGGTCCTCGAGCTGCCAGAAATCCTTCAGGTTGAGCCCCGCCCGATAGCCGACCGGCCAGTCGTAATACTTCCCTTCGATCGGACTGGTCAGCGGGCGTCCTTGTGAATGACATTGAATACAAGCGTCGCTGGCGTGAACGTAGTCCATCCGCGCCGGATTCAGAACGTTGCCGCGCGAGGGACGCTCAATGTGCTCGCTGCCCGGACCATGGCAGCGCTCGCAGCCCACGTTCCACTCAACCACCGTTTTCGTGTGGATATTGTAGTCAACTGAATGGCAACCATCGCACGTGGGGCCGGTTGGCCGCTTCATGTTGTCGGGAGGGTAGAACGCTGTCCACCAATCGGTCCCGTTCGCCACAAAATACGGGCGCCATACTCGATTCGTAACGTCCCACTGCGCCGGCTCCGGAAAATAGTCGTCACCGATTTTTGTGAAGTAGCGCTGCTTCCAGATGCTCCCGTAAACCAGTGCAACCTGATCCTTCGTAAACTTAGTCAGGGGGTTTGTGGAGAGATTGGGGATGATGGCCTCAGGATGCTCTCGCGGATCGCGCACGACATTGGCCATCGGCGTCTTCTTCCAACGCTTATAGATCTCCGCGTGGCATTTCTCGCAGGCCTGCGAGCCCACATAGTGCGCCGAGTCTGCGGTTCTATTCTGCTGGGCTTTCTCTTCGATTGTCAGTGGGCGCAGGCTGCGGATGAAGAGAACGAGTTTCCAACTGTCATCATCCAACTCCTCGTGCGGATTGCCCCAGGCAGGCATCGCTGTCAACCGCACCCCGCTCTCGATGATGTAATGGATTTCGCCATCCGTCAGATTCTGCGTTTTGGGCAAACGCAGATCAGGCACCTTGGGATACAGATTTCGGCCGATCTTCGTCTGTCCGCTGCCATCGTAGCCATGACAAATGGCGCAGCGGTCCGTGAAGTGTTCCCGAGCTTCTTTCAGGGTCTCCGGGGTGGCCGTCCATAGATTCTTCTCGTTCCGAGCGCGCCTCGGGATCGACAGATTCCGCATTGTTCGAGCAAGGACTTTCTCTAATGAAGAAGGTTCCGCAGCCGCGCTGAAACCTCGACGAATCAAGACGGCCCCGTATATGGCTGCAAGGAGCGCAATCCCGAAAAGGACCACAAGAAATGCTTTCCCGCTTTTCATGCCTATTTCTCGCCTGCTGAGAACCCTCGCATAAACTGTCGCAGCACGTTCCGCGTTTCGATTTACCAGATGAACTTCAGCGCAAACTGAATTTGACGCGACGTGGTTTGTGTGGACGTGAGGAGTCCCGCGCTCGAAACGGGTTGCCGGTTTTGGTCGAAGACCGCAAGATTGTCGGTCGGCGAGGCAAAATTCGTATGGTTCAGAATGTTGAACAACTCCGCCCGAAACTGGACGTTAAAGTTCTCGGAGATGCGCCGGACATGGTTGTTCTTGAAGACGGAGAAGTCCAGCTTCGAAAGCCCCGGACCAATAAGGGTATTGCGGCCCAAATTCCCCCACCGATTACCCGGGATCGGGAAAGCAAGGCACTGAGTTTTGATGTAGTGGTTAAAGTCTCCGGGGCTGGTCAACGTGCGGCAGCCCGGGCCCCCGACTCGGTCCGGCGGCTCGCTCGTCTCATCCAATTTCATCCTGACGGGGTCCCCGCCGAGAATCGGTGTAAAGGGTTGCCCACTGCTTGCTTTGTAGAGACCGCCCAGCTGCCACCCGCTCAGCGCCCAGTTCGGGAGCCTCGAACTCCTCGCCGGACTCGGCATCTCCCAGGTAAAACTCAGTACGAAGTTCTGAGCGACGTCGAAGTCTGAGAGGCCGCGCGAAGTTCGCTGGTCGAAGAAGAGCTGGTTAAACAGTCCGTTCGGAAAAGCGTCGTCGGCTTCAGTGGCCGAGAGCGTGTCAATGCTCTTCCCCCAAGTGTAAGCAGCATGGAACTCGAAGCCGTGGCTCACACGTTTCGCGACATCCACCTGTAGCGCGTCGTAGAACGAACTCGCTTGCCATAGAGTGGCATCGATGCGGCCAAAATTGGGGTTCAGCGTCCGGCTGGTTGATGCGGGTGGAAAGACGTAACCGGCAGCGGTAAGCGTGGGAAGCACCATGTCGATGTTGTCCACCCGGTAGGGCAGGTGGACGCCCCTCGATCCGACATAGCCGACGGTGAGGGCCAGCGTTGACGACAGCTCGCGTGCCACGCTCAGGTTCCATTGCATTACGTAATTGCGCTTGGGATTGTGCTCCACGTAGGTGGCAAGAGCGAAAGTCGATTGGGCGCCAAATTGTTTAAAGGCGCCTGTCGGAAACGAGCCTGGAGGGAGAACATTTGCGTATATCGATTGCACAAATGGCACCGCCCGCTGAAATGAGAGATTAAATTCGTACGGCAGCGGCAGCACATCGAAAAGGCCGAATCCCCCGCGGATTAGAGTTTTGCCGGCGCGTGGATTCCAGGCAAAGCCCAGGCGCGGCTCGAAATTTCGCAGCGTAGGGTTCAGGAAAAAAGGCGATCCCACCCGTGGCTGAGCGTCAGTCAGGTTGCGGAGGTTGGAAATCCGGTTATGCGCCTCGGTCGGCACTGTCACCATCTCGTAGCGCAAGCCGGCGTTGAAAGTCAGGTTCTTTTGCAGCCGGATATCATCCTGCACATAGGCGCCAAAAAGTGTCTCGCGCAATCCAACGTCCGGTACAAAAGGCGTGCGAGTTCCTTGAAAAACCAGCGGCTGATTGGTGAGAAAATGCGACAACGAGTCGAAGCGGAAAACTCCGCTTGTATTGCCGAACGTCAACTCGTTGTCCTGCATCCGCTCGACGACGCCACCGAACTTCAGAACATGCATTCCCCGCTTGAGGAAGACGTCGTCGCCCTCCTGAAAAGAGTTCCAGAAAACGAACCTGCTGGAGGAAAGAGGTCCCTGTGCGGTCGGGGCACCCAAGAAGCTGGTGAGTCCGGGCACAGCCTGTACTGAACCAGCAAATTCTCCGGGTTCGAACGAAAAGGAAGGATCGAGCATCAGAGGGTTCAGCACCTTGGAGACGCCTCCAACAATCCCTACGGCGCGGCCGAAACCGAATCGAGCCGCATTGAGCAAGTTCGGGCTGAAGATGTGCTGCTCGTGAAGCGTGACCACTTGACGCCGCGATACGATGTTGGAAAGCAGTTCGTCAAAAGCGTCGGGCTGTACGGTCTTGGAGCTGTCGCGCATGTAGGTGCCCGAAAGGGTGTCCTTTTCTGAAAACTTGCGATCCACTCGGGCGGTGAAATAATTTTCGTTGGTAACCTGCTGGCCGGCGAAGGTGAAGATTCCGGTATCGCCGGCTCCGAGCAACCGCCCGTTGGGCGACGGGTAAAAAGCCGCAAGAAACCGCGCTACCGCCGGATCTACCTTCACCGTTCCGGTGGAGAGTTGCCCGTTGCGCGCTGCCACCGAGGGCACGGTATCCACCGTGGTCACTCCCAGCGACTGACGCAACCCTTCAAAGTCTCCAAAAATGAACGTTCGATCTTTTTGGATTGGGGCTCCCGCCGAGCCCCCGAACTGATTGCGCTTGAAAGGTGGAATTCTGCCGTCAAAAAAGTTTCGCGCATCCAGAGCGCTGTTGCGAAGAAACTCATATACATCGCCGTGGAACGCGTTGGTTCCCGAACGGGTCACCGCGTTGATGATTCCACCCGAAGTCCGCCCGTACTCCGCTGGATAATTGCTTCCTAAGACGGACACCTGGTCAACAGCGTCGACACCCAGATTGTCGCCCAGCACACTGCCGGGAGCGCCGTTCGAATAATCGTTGATGCTGATCCCATCCAGACGGTAACTGTTCTGATCGGGCCGCGCCCCCGAAATGCTTATGGCCGCTCCAAATCCGCGATCAGCCCCGCCGCTGGCACTGCCTGTCTGAATACCGGTCACCCCAGCCTGCAAGGTTGCCAGCTGCGCCCAATCGCGTCCATTCAGCGGCGTGTTGCGAACCGTGGAGGCGTTGACACTTCCACCGACGCCAGCCGAAGTCTGACTTGCAGGTGCGACCGGCGCCGCTATTCTTACCACCTTCTCTGGATCACCCGCTTGCATCACCACGTTCAGGACACGCTCAGCTCCCGCCGCCACGCTAATCGCCGTCCACAACTCGGTAACAAACCCTGGAGCCGAAACCGTCATTTCGTAGGTTCCCAGCCGCAAGTCAGGGATACTATAGAAGCCCTCCACGTCGGTCACGGCCGTCCTGACCACACCTGTACTCACATCTCTTAGAGAGATATGAACGCCCGCTATTGCGCCGCCAGACTCGCTACTCACCGTTCCAGTAATCGACCCGCCAGCCGCTTGCGCTTTGATTGCCGTGGGCACCACATGGGCCAGAAGTAGCCACATTGAGGCCGCAACTCCCATTGGGCGTAAGAAGCGATTAGTCAACGGAACTGATGGAATCAGCACAGGCGGTGCTTCCATTTGACGTGACGCCCGGCCAGGGATCGAACCCTCGATAGCGTGCATACGCGTCTTTTGTACAGGCCTACCATGAAAAATACCTGAATCTTTACTGGGACCGGACTCCTACCTGCCGACGACGAGGACGACGAACGTATCGGGCAGCACCTGCAGGTGCGTCGAGCCATGGCCGTGCCTTGCGGTGACGAGAAGGACGTTGTGCGTTTTCGTGTCCAAGGTCATGGTTCGAGCGCCCGCTTGCGTAGGAACATTGTCCACCACGCTGAATTGATCCGGTGAATCTTCGTGAATGACGGTGAGAGTTCCTGCCCCACCCGCCGAGGCGAAGGCATTCCCCGTATCAGGGTCGAAGAGGCTGGCATCCGTACCGGCGCCGGTGGGCAGTGCGGCGATCACTTTTCCGGTGTCTGCATCCATGACCACCATTCTCTGGTTGTCGCAAGCGGAAAAGAGACGGCGGTTCTTCCGATCCATCGACAGCCCGGAAGGTCCCTCGCCGGGTGCGAGCGACCAGCGATGGAGTACTTCCAGCGTTTTCGCGTCGAACTCGAGAATCTGGCTTTTATCCGTGATGTTGACGAAGATCTTGCCCTTGCCGTCGGCGACGACGAACTCCGGCTGGCCGTCAAGAGCTACGGTGCCGGCGACGGTGCCGTCAGCGGCGTTGATAGCGGTTGCATCGGCGCCGGCGCTGTTCATGATGAAGACGCGCTTCGTGACATCGTCGTACACGAAGGAGTCCGGGTCTTTCCCAGTCTTGACGGCTCCGATTTTTTCCAGGGTTTTCAGATCGACGATTATCGCGGCGCCCGCATCGCCGTTCATTGCGAAGCCCCGGCCGAGGTCGGGCACAGGCAACATGCCGGATGTGCCGGACAAACCGGTAATCTTGCCCACGACGGTGCCGGCATCCACGTCGACTACGTCGATGTGATCGGACCGGCCGATATAGAGACGCCGCGCAGCGCTGTCCATGGTGACGTAGTCCCAACCTTCCGTGCCGCCGACGGTGATGGTTCTCACAACGTGATAACCGGATGAGCCGGGCGCGGCCGGAGTGGTCCGTGCGTATCCGGCGAGCAGAAGAGCAGCCACGAGACTGAGAGACGCGCCTGCGATCACTGCGGGGTTTCCGAAACGCATAGCCATGCCCCCTTTCCTTTGTGAATTACGGTTGATACTAGCCTGCTAGATTTTGTCTCTCGGGATCTGAAAATCATGTGAAAAACCACACAGCGAGCAACCTCTGTTCAGCCGAAGTCCTTAACCGCTTCCTGCGGTTTATCCTGCTTCACTACGTCGCGGCAATACGCGTACAGGGCATCATAGACAATCCACTCTGCCGCATTGATTTCCTGATCGTTTCTGAGGCCCAGGTGCCGGAATCCCTCGGCAATGGCTTTCAACCCGGCGGCCTCCGGCTGGTGCCACAAAGTGTTGTCCGTGTCTGCGCCGTTGACGATCTTCCCTAAGAGGACCAGCGCGGGATCGTTCGTGAGTTTGCATTTTTTCAGGATCGCTTCGAAGGAACATTCCTTTCCGTGGTGACCCAGCTCAACGCCCGGAACATCGAATGGGACCGCTCCTAATCGTTGCGCCTCGGACATCACCTGTTCCACCGGCACGAAGTGAAACTCAGCATCTTGGTCCACAAACTTCTTAATCAGCCACGGGCAGGCTACCCGATCCACCTTGACGTGCTCGCGCGTAATCCACTTCATGCTGACCCCGTTTCATGACCGTTGTCATCTCAAGGCCCAGGGGCTCTTGGGCGCTAGTCCTCTGCTTCGTAGGTCCAGACTTGCGCAGGCTCATTTCCCTTCGCGGGGACGCCAACGTAGAAACGATCACGCCTCACGAAAAGATAACCCGTCCGGACGCCGATCGCGGAGGGAACATTTTCGATCAGTTGATAGTGATCCGGGTCGTTCTCTTGGAAAACACTGATGAACCCCGCGCCACCCACGACGTAAATGCGCTTACGGGACGCGTCAAAGAAGATATCGTCGCACTCGCCGGCAGCCGGCAGCCTTGCGATCTCCTTCCCGGTCTCGGTGTCAAGAACCACCAACATCGGGGACTTTCGGGTAATGGTGAACAGGCGGTGATCGGCCTCATTTAGCGCCATGGCATAGTTTGCGCGTAGTCCCTTGAGCGGCCACTTCGTCACCGCACCCGTTTTCCGATCGATGGACTCGACCACGTTGCCCGCGTCCGGCACGTTGACAAAGACGTGCCCTCCCGTTTCCTCGATCTGGAACGATTCCGGATGTGCCCCTGTCTTTAAATCGGTCCCCACGCGCTCGTCGGTCGCCGGATCGATCATCCCAATTCCGCCGTCTTCTTCGCCGTATCCGACGAAAACCTTCTTGGAAGCCGCATCGTAACGAATATTGTCAGGATCCTTGCCAAAATCGAGGGTCTTGCGAAGATTGTACGTGGCGCCATCGTAGATTCGCACCTTTCCGTCTTCGGCATTCGCGACCACAAGCTGGTCGAAGTCCGGCACGTAGAGCGTGCCCTGCGGCTGGGCCAGCCCTGTGATGCTGTGCATCACCCTGCCGGCGAAAACATCAATCACTTCCACAGTGTTATTTCCCAGAGCTGAGACGAACAGGCGTCTACGTTTCGCGTCCGCCGAAAAGTGATCGATGCGGCCGGCTACATTCGGCACTGGAATTTGCTCTTCGAGCTGCAGCGGCGACACCTCCCGGGCCTGCTGCGGCGACGCCCCACTCTTGCTTCCACTGACTGTGAATGCTGCCAATGCGGCCAGTCCGAGCAGGCAAAAAGCGAGCACATTCTTCATAGTTTCCCCCCGGTGAATCAATTTAGCCTTCGGTTCGGCCAGCCGGTAGTCACGCGACACGCATGGAAATCCTTCTCGCGCGCCTACTGCTGGGGCTCGAAAACCAGAATTGCCGCCTCTTCCTTGTCATTGGCCGGAGCGGCGACGTAATAGCGGTTCAGTTCGGACGACCAGAACGATGTACCCGCTCCGCGTCTCGTCGGAATTTTTCCGATCAGCTCGTAATGGTCCGCATCGCGCTGTTGATAAATGCAAACATACCCGACATCAGCCTCTCTCCCGCCCGAAACGTACACCCGCTTGTGCGACGCATCAAAATAGACCCCGTCCATCCCTTCGACAGTCGGAAGGCTCGAAACCTCTTTCCCGGACTCGGAATCCATCGCGATCATCTCCGGGGGCGTGCGGGTTCCGATCAACAACCGATGCGTCGTTTCGTCGAACGCCATGTCCCCATTCCGCTGGCTTTTCACCTGCCACGTGGAGACAACTTCGCCTTTCGTGGCATCGATCACTTGGACCTCGCTGAGCGTCGAAATGGCGACGAAAAGAGTGCGCCCCGAATTGCCCAGCAGGATTTCGGCCGGGTGGGCCGCAACTTTGATATCGCCGATGCGCTTGTCGTTTTTTGCATCGACGATTCCGACTTCTCCGTAGTCCTTCCCCGCGTCTTTGCCCCCGTATCCGACATAAACGCGCTCGCTATGCGGATCGTAGCTAACGCGATTGGGACCCAGTTCGAGTTGGATGGAATCGAGAAGCTCAAGCGTGTCGCCTCGAAAGACCCTGACCATCCCGTCGTCCCCGCTGGCCACAAACACCTTGTTGAGTTTCGCCACATAGCTTATCCCCTGTGGTTTTTTGAAGCCGGGGATGCTGCGCGCCCATTTCCCTGCCTGTAGATCCACCACTTCCAACGAGCCGTTTTCGAGGCCCGCGACAAATAGGCGTTTGCCTTTGACATCCGCATCCATATGATCGATGCGGCCTTTGACGTTCGGCATAGGAATTGTTTGCACGAGCCGGAGCGGGTCCTTTCCCCGTTCCTGCGAGTTTGTGCGGGTTATAATTCCAGTGAACAGCGCCAATGCAGTCAGGAAGATTAGAAGGAGCTTCTTCATCGTCTTCACCTTGTCAGGCCCGAATCCTCTTGGGGCGCACTGTGGGAACCGCTCAACGGCACGAGGCTAGCCACGCCATCTGAAAACCACCTGAATTTTACAACGATTCGTGTCGCAGAGAAGCGAGGTGGACGGTTCTGGGGTCCTCTGCTCGCCTTAGAAGGCACGCATCCTCCGCGCGCGTTGTAATCCACCCGACGGCGGTGTGATACCATGCGCCGCATGTTGCCGATGCCATGAAAGACTTTAGCCGCGCCGCGCGGCGACAAGGAGTATGTCGCGCTTCTTTCGTTTCTGCCCCTGAAGCATTACCGCACGGTTCCGAAATTCTTCTGGTTGACGTTGCAAACGCGACGACAGCTGCACAACTCCAAAGGGCTGATCGGGTACTCACTTCATGCACAGCCGCTGCACCGCTGGTTTTGGACGTTGTCGGTTTGGGAGGATCAGCAGTCCCTAATGGCTTTCGTTCGTCAAGCACCACATGCGCAGATCATGCAAACGTTGACTCCGCTGATGGACAAGACGCGATTTGTGCAATGGAAGGTAAGCGCGTCGGACATCCCACCCGGGTGGCGCGAGGCAAAGGCGCGTATGCGCTAGGTACGTGGCACAATTGCCCTGCGCCACATGGAAGACCCATCGGAGGTCACCATGAAGCTTTTTGCAGCTCTCTCAGCCTTGCGCGGGATAGTGGCGCCTGGCTTGGTCCTTGCCGGCTTGTCGGTCGCCGGACCCGCGCAATCTCCACCCACCGGATCGCAAGGGAGTTGGTCCAAGAAGGCGCCGCTTCTTACCCAGCGCACCGAGTTCGGCGTCGCGGCGCTGGACGGTAAGATCTATCTCCTCGGCGGCGAGGCCCTCGGCAAACCGGCTTCGCAGCTCAATCAGGAGTACGACCCCGCAACAGATCGCTGGCGTGACCGCGCGCCCCTCCCGCACGCCACGACCCATGTCGGCGCCGTTGGATTCAACGGCAAGCTCTATGCGATCGGCGGCTTCACCAAGAATGTCCATGCCGGGGCACTCGATCTCGTTTTCGAATACGATCTCGCGATCGACAGCTGGCGGAAGCTGACGCCGCTCAGCAGCCCCCGCGGCTCGGTCGGCGTGGCGGTGGTCGACGGAAAAATCCACGCGATCGGGGGACGCGGACTCGACAAGATAACTGTCGCCACGCACGAGGTCTATGACCCTGCGACCGGGAAATGGAGCAAGGCCGCGCCGCTGCCCACCGCCCGCGACCATTTGGGAGTAATTGTCCTGGACGGGCGAATCCACATCATCGGCGGGCGCACCGCTGACAACACCGACAACACGAATCTCCACGACGTTTACGACCCGGCCACCAATTCCTGGCAATCGGCGGCACCGCTTCCGACCGCACGAAGCGCCGGCGCGGCCGCCTACTATCATGGGCTGATCTTCTACGCCGGCGGCGAATGTAAAGCGAGTGGCGGCACTTTTTCCGAAAACGAAGCCTATGATCCAAAGACGAACCGGTGGTTGACGCTCGCGCCACTCCCAGCGGGACGGCACGGATTCGGCGCGGCAGCGGTCGGGCCGTATGCCTATTTCATGGGCGGCGCTCTGGGATGCGGCGACGGTCGAGTGTCGGACGAATTACTCGTCTTCAGCCTACCCTGAGGGCACGAAATTGGCGGGACAGTTCAAGCTGCTACCTCTCGTGAGTCTTGGTTTGCCGAAGGGGTTCAGAAACGATTCCGGTGCGGGGCTAAACTTTACGCGCGAGTCCTCAGCTACGATCCAAATCTTTAAGTGAGCGAAGTCTCCCAATTCGCAAGGGGTCGGGCGCGCGGCTACCTCTTGCTAAATTTGCGGCGAATATCAGGCCAGAATTCCTTCACGGTGATGGCCAGCGAATCCCAACCTATCTGCGTCCACCAGACCTTCATGGTATTCGCGACCGTCCGATCCCCCGCCGGATGGTAAGCGTTGGAAATGCCCGCCGACAAAGCACTGCCGACGACCTCGGAATAGTCAAACTGATTGTGCCCCGAATCCGTGCGAGTGATAAAAATCCGGCTGATCGCGTAGCCCGCACGATGAATAAACTTTCCCTCACCCAACTGGTAGTAACGAGGATCCTGTCGCAGCAGTGACGGCAAGATAGCGCCCGTCGTGAAGTTCTCGATCGTGCCGTCGGCGAAGGCTGCTCCGTAGCGCTTCCCATAACCCGCCGCCCCCTGCCCATAGCCTGGTTCACTATTTTCAGCCTGACTGATGCCGGAGAGAAACGCATAGTACGGATATTCGACGTAATCGAACGAACTCCGGGCCACTACCTTGTATTTTTGACCGCTCGTGAGCGGCGGAATGTGGCTGGCATTCTCCACGGTCAGGAAGTTTGGCAGCGTCCAGAAAAGCCGATCATTCGATGTGCCGGTCTGCTGTTCTTGGCGCTTGTTTTCCTCCTCTTTGCTCTTTTCCCCCGTCCCGGCTTGGCCTTGCGAGGCCGCGCCTGCAGCCGGCGCTTGCTGCTGAGCAGGTGGTTGCTGCTGGGGCGGTGGTTGCTGTTGGGCCAGCGTCGGAAAAGCGAGCGATAGTGCGGCGATTAGAATTGCTCCAAAGACAATCCTGGGCCTCCACTGTTGCTTGTTCCTCATCACTCTCCATTATCTCCGAGCCTGGTTGCTCCCGAAAGGAAGTCGAAAGCTCAGTTTCCAAGTTAGTTGAATCGTTGCTTTTGATTCGCAAACGGGAGGGAGGGTTTCCTGGAACTCCCCTGGCGACCAGTGGCAACTCTGGAATCGGGGACAGAGGACGCTACAGATAATGTATCTTGGCCAAATGGACGTGAATTCAATTCCGAAACGAATGAACCTCTGCCTCGCTGATGTTGGCGATGCCGAATCCATTACGCAGGTTGTTAGCGCTGCGTTTCGAGTGGAGCGTTTCTTCATCGATCGCGATCGAATCAATCCCGAGAAGGTCCGAACGATGCTCCATCAGGGAAACTTTCTGTTGGCGAAAGATGTTGGACGCCTGATCGGTTGCGTGTACGTCGAAATCCGCCGCGAGCGCGCTTATTTCGGCTTGCTGGCGGTCGATCCGTCGCGTCAGAAGGAGGGGCTCGGTCATCGGCTCATTGCCGCTGCCGAAGATTACGGGCGCGCAGCCGGCTGCCAGGTGATGGACATCCGGGTCGTCAATTTGCGCGAGGAGCTGCCGCCTTTTTACCGGCGGCTGGGCTACCAGGAAACGGGAACCGAGCCATTTGCTGCGGACGCGCATCCCAAGCAGCCCTGCCACTTCATCATCATGTCGAAGCCGCTTCGCTAAGCACGGCCGGTGAGTCCAAGCGGGCGATTCGGAGTCGCGCTGAGGCAAAAATGGAAATAGGCGGATTGCCCCCATTTGTTGACTTGCTCTCAGGCGCGGCCTAAGATGCCCGCCCGGGCCATCTTCCTGGGGCGGAAAGGTCTCCACCGGCCGTGACTCCCATCATTGATATCCATATCCACATCCAGCCGCTCGACATGTTCAAGCCTCATGCGCTCGAGCTGATCGAGCGCGGCCGACGCGATTACGCGGACGTCAAGAAATTCTCGGCGAGCCCAGCGGAGTTCCTGAAGTTCATGGATGGGGTGGAAATCGAGCGCGCCGGCCTGATCAACTACGTCAGTCCCGAAGTTATCGGATTCACTCCCGAGGTGAACGATTGGATTGCGCGGTACTGTTCCTCTGACCCACGGCGGCTGTTGGCCTTTGGATCGGTGCATCCGAAATACGTTGCTGACGCCGGAGCGGAGGTCGATCGCCTTAAGAAAATTGGGATTCGCGGCCTCAAAGTGCATCCCTCGCACCAATTATTCGCGCCGAATGCCTATCGCGACGGTTTCGGGCCACTCGCGGCAATGTACGAACGCGCGCAGGCCGTCGGGATGCCCGTCATGATTCACACGGGCACTTCGATTTTCCCCGGCGCGCGAAATTTATACGCCCAGCCGATGTTTGCCGATGATGTCAGCGTCGACTACCCAAACCTCGTGGTGATTCTCGCGCACGGCGGCCGCCCGCTCTGGATGAACGAAGCTTTCTTTCTCGTCCGCCGGCACAAGAACATGTACATGGACGTTTCCGGGATCCCGCCGCAGAAGTTGATGGAATACTTTCCTAGGCTCGAAGAAATCGCCGATAAAGCCCTGTTCGGCACGGATTGGCCCGGCCCCGGCGTTCCCGGCGTGCGCGGCAATATCGAAAAATTCCGCGCGCTCCCGATTTCGCCAGCAGCACAGCAGAAAATCTTGTACGACAATGCAGCGAATTTGTTTCCAGTGTAACTATATGGAGGAGATCAAGCAGGAACGGGATTTCTCCGTGCATCCTCTGCGCCCTCTGTGTCTCTGTGGTGAAATGTTTTTATCTTTTGGTTTTCGCGGTTGTTTTTCTTCTTGAGAGGTCCCAGTAATGACGATCAACACGATTGCAGTGATCGGCGCGGGCACGATGGGCCGCGGGATCGCCTATGCGGCGGCCCTGGGCGGCTACCGCACGATCCTCGAGGACGTTTCGCCGGCAATCCTCGAACAAGGCCTCGCCTACATTCGACAGGCCCTCGAAGAAGGCATCGCGCGCGGCAAAGTCACCCCCGAGCAGAAAGATAAAGCCCTCGCTCGCATTTCGTCCGCTAGTGCCGTCGAAGACGCCTGCCGGCAGGCCGAGCTTCTCATCGAAGCTGTCCCCGAAGAGATGGAAACGAAGCTCGAGATCTTCACGCTGTTCGACAAGTTTGCCAAACCCGGCGCGATCTTCGCCAGCAACACGTCCTCACTCTCCGTCACCGAGATGGCCGCGATTACATTTCGGCCCCAGAACTGCATCGGCATGCACTTTTTCAACCCGGTGCCAAAAATGAAACTCCTCGAGATCATCAAGGCTCTCGAGACGTCCGAAGACACGCTGCGCTCCTGCATCGAAGTCGGCCGGCAGATGGGCAAGGAAGTTGTAGTGGTGAACGAATCGCCGGGATTCATCACCAGCCGCATGAACGCCCTGATTGGCAACGAGGCCTTCTACATGCTTCAGGAAGGAATCGCGACCGCCGAAGACATCGACAAGGCTCTGAAGCTGGGCCTGAATCACCCGATGGGACCGTTCGAGTTGGTTGACTTGGTCGGCCTCGACGTTCGCCTGAGCATCCTCGAGTATCTCTACAAAACTCTTGGCGAGAAGTACCGCCCCTGCCCGCTTCTGGCACAATATGTGAAGGCGGGAAGGCTTGGCCGCAAATCCGGACGCGGGGTTTACGAATATCGTGAAGCAGCAGCAAAACAACAAACAGACGACTAGCTCGAGCCGCAAACGGGCCGGCACGAAGTCCGTAGCGGATAATCCGGCAAGGAAAGTCATTCTTCTGCAGGGCGACCTGACCGAGATGGACACCGACGCCATCGTCAACGCCGCGAACAACGATCTTCAGCTCGGCGGTGGCGTTGCCGGAGCCATCCGGCGCAAGGGCGGCGAAGCCATTCAAAACGAATGCGACGAGATCGGCAGCATTCCCATCGGGGGCGCCGCGATCACCACCGGCGGCAACCTGAAAGCGCGCTACGTGATCCACGCTGCCAGCATGCAGCTCGGCGGGCACACTACCCCCCAGGCACTGCGCACCTCCACGGCTCATTCTCTCCGCATTGCAGAGGAGAAGGGATTGAAGTCGATTGCTTTTCCCGCGGTCGGCACCGGCATCGCCGGTTTTCCCATTCACGAGTGCGCCGAAATCATGCTGCGGGAAGTGCTGGATCACCTGAAACGCGGGTCGTCACTCGAAAAAGTGTATTTCGTCCTATTCGACAGCAATTCTCTGAAGATCTTTGAAAAAATGTGGCCGAGGATATCGAACGAGGCATGACAGCAAAAGCTCCGAATCCGCTGGTCGAAAAGGTTCGCCAGGAACTCATCCAGTACGAGCATCCCCTTTTCGAATTCGAGGCTCATCCTGCGAATGGCTCGACTCCGAATGGGCCGGCGGAGACGGTCGAAGTCGAGATCCGCTTTCGTCCTTCGGGTGTGGACGTTCACACCTATCGTTTCCAGCTCCAGCCGCGCGAAATCGAGAATTCACAATTCCCCTGGATATTCCAGAAACAGCTCTACGATTGCCTTCACGACTACATCATCGAGATGTTCATTCGCAACCCGCAGCGGGAAAATTGATGCACGCGCGCGTGGAACGCACGCCGCTCGCCGAACTCCTCGCCGAACGCATTCGCTTGCACGGCCCGATCACCTTCGCGGACTACATGGAATCCTGCCTCTACCATCCTGAGTACGGCTACTATAGCCGCGCGGATCATGCTTATCGCCGCGACTACTACACGAACGTCGATGTTCGACCGATCTTCGGGCGTCTTCTCGCGCGCCAGCTCCACGAGATTTGGGCCGTGATGGGCAAGCCTGCGCCATTCGGCCTGGTCGAAGCCGGCGCGGGCAATGGCGACCTGGCCCGCCAAGTTCTGGATTTCCTCAGCGAATCCTTTAGAGATTTCTATTTAGTGCTCGACTACTCCGCCGTTGAGATGTCTCCCACGCGCCGAGCAGCGCACTCGCTGACGCTGACGCGACACTTGACCGAAGGTCGAGCGCAATCGGTCGCAGAACTCCCCACCAACATTGCGGCCGGTTGTATCTTCTCGAACGAGCTTCTCGACGCCCTGCCGGTGCATCGCGTCGTCCAAGACCGCGATGGCCTGCGCGAAATCTACGTTGACTTCGCAGGCGGCCGATTCTGCGAACAGGTGGGCCCGGTTTCCACACCGCAGGTGCACGACTATTTTTTCAAGCAGAAGATTACTCTGGCCGCGGGCCAGCAGGCAGAGGCGGGGCTTGCTGCTTGCCGGTGGATTAGCGAAGCGGGGCAGCGGTTGGGACGCGGAATCATCCTCACAATCGACTATGGCCGCGAGGCGCGAGAGCTCTACGACGAGCGGCACATGCGCGGCACTCTACTCGCCTACACGCGCCATCGCGCGAGTGAAGACTTCTATAACGCTCCCGGAGAACAGGATTTGACCGCCCACGTAAGTTTCACCGCTCTGGACATCTGGGGCCGGCGCAGCGGGCTCGACCGCACCGGACTAACTTCACAAAGCAATTTTCTTTTAGCAATCGCCCGCATGACCGCTTTCACCGATCTCGAACGCGAGGACGCAAGCGAAGCGGAAAAGCTGCGCGCGCGCCTCCTCTTCAAGACCCTGATCCATCCCGAAGGCATGGGCGAGACGTTCCATGTCTTCGCGCAACACAAAGGCATCGAACGCCCGGCACTCATGGGCCTTGAATCGCTGTAGCTGTGCCGCCGAACTGTCTTGCCGGAATTTGAATTTCGATAGCGCCAGACGGAACATCCTCGGTTGAGATTCTTCGTGCGCCTCAGCGGACTCAGAATGACAGTCCTGATTCTTCGACGACTATTTAGACGGGGTCTTGCTCTCCGGCTGGGAAGTGGACTCGGCGGAGAAGGGTTTCTGCAAGTATTTCGCGGCTTCGGTCTGAGCGCCCGCGGTATCGTCCTTCAGCTGTTCCGCCCGCTGGTATTCGTTGACGGCGCGTTCCCGCTGCCCCGTCACATCGAAAATCTTGCCCAGGTAAATATGGCTCCAGACCTCGATCCACTTGGGATCGAGATCCCCATCGAGCGCGCTCCGGAACGCATTCGCCGAGGCCTGATAATTCTTCTGAAAGAACATAGCCTCGCCCATGCGGAAGTGTGCGAGCGAATTCGTCGCCTGGACGTCGAGCGCGTGCTGGTATTCCTGAATCGCTTCGTAATACTTGCCATCCGCCGCAAGCCCCTCGCCGCGCGCCACGCCGGCGCGGACGCGCAGCTTCGGGCTGGACTTCAAGATGTTGTTATTCGGGTCGAGCGTGACGCCATTCGCCTTGGGCCGTCCGAAGGTGTCGATGGAGAATTCGGACGCCGTGCCGGTCACACTGATGGTCTTGTACTCAGGATTCCCCTCGGTATCCACGCGAACTTCGACAGGCATCTGGAAGGTTTCCAGGTCCTGCGATACTTTGCCGACGACTTTGAATCCCTTCTTGACCCGGTACACGATGTAGTCGAGTTTGAATTCCGGAATCCCCGTCGAATTCAGCCACTGGCTGAAAAATGAAACCAGGTTGATAGCGGGCTTCCCAGCCGCCGCGGCCGGCTTTTTCGCCTCCGCCATTTTTTCGAAATCATCGACGCGCGCGGTCTTACCGGAATATTTCGCATAGAAGTCATGCAGCAGAGAATGAAACGCGTCATTCCCCATCTCCGCGCGCAGCATGTGAAAAGCCATCGCGCCTTTGTCGACAACGACCGACCGATACGAATCCGAATAAGGTTGCAACCTCTGGGCCTGCGCGATCGGCGCGTCGCTTTCATACATCAGCGCGCCCACCGCAAAATCCTCGAGCGCATGGTTCAACCCCGGACTGCCCTCATCTTGCTCAAGGTATAGCGCCTGCGAGTAGCGCGAGAGCCCGTCCGTCAGCCATACGTCCGAAGGGGACGCCGGCAGAACCGCGCCTCCCCACCACTGCGAGGCCACAAGCTGCGCGAGCATTCCGGTGCTGGGTTTCGCCGTCCACATTCGCGCGCTTACGAGCAACAATCCGGGCGCGGCGAAGGATGGCAGCGAGCCGTCCGCTAATTGCGCCACCGTCAAATTCGGGTTCTGCAGAGGCCCGAACTGATCGGAAAAAGAATTCACGATGTGAACAACTTCGGTACCATACGCCGTTGCCGTCGAGCCGGCCGCCGGCGGGGCAAATACAGGGATCGTCAGTCCCTCGACCTTCGCCGGTGTGAACTGCAGGTTGCCCGCAACAAATGTTCCCACTGCTTCGGGACGCTCGCAACGAAAGGTATAGGCAAGCTGTCCCGGCGGCACAGGGTTGGGTGTTTCGGATTTGCCGGTTCCCGTCACCGCGAAAGTGTCGGGGACGATGATCTTGAAATTGCCCGTGTAGCGATTCGAGGGATAATTGGTTAGCGGAAACCACCGCGCCGGCAGCAGCAAGTAGGCCGAAGCCTTCTCGACGGAGGCGAAACGCACGCCCTTTGTCGGGCTGTCGTCCTCGCTCGAGATCGGCCCACCGTAATCGAACGTTAGCGCCACCTCTTTGCCCGGCGCCACCGCTTCCGGAAGGTTGACCTTCAGCAGGAGTGGCGCATTGGCGTCCCGGTCGAATTGAACCGTCTGCCCGTTGGCCGTCTTTATGGAGTTCACGCGGAGGTCTTCGTGGAGCTCAACGACAAGCTCGCGCGACGCTGCGTCAGCGACGAAATTGACCTTGGCGCGCGAAGTAATGGTCTGGTCCGACGGGTGCAGCGCTGTTTCCACCTCGTAATGGATCGCGTGAAAAGCAAAAGTTTTCAGGGTCGGGGACTGGGCCCGCGCGATTCCGGCAGCCACTAAGATCAGCGCGGCAGTCTGGATAATCACCAACTTCCGCAAGTACGTTCCTTTCGTTCCGTCAGCCATAATGGTCGCTTCATTAAGATACCAGACAACCTCGCGCAGTTGCCCGACGTTTTGGCTCACAGCATTCGAGCGATCACCTCTGCGGCGCGCTCAATCGCTCCTCCAGGGCCGAGCTTCTGTCGCACTTCCGCGAGACCTGAGCGCACATCCTGTCGCGCCGCTTCCGACTCCAGCAGCCGCCGGGTCTCCGTTTCAACCGCCGCGGGCGTGAATCGATCCTGGACCAATTCGGGCACAATCTGCTTCCCTGCAATTAGATTCACCATACCGACAAAAGGTATATGCAACATGAATCGAAGGATCAGGCCGGTCATGGTCGAAACGCGATACACGACCACGATTGGCGTTCCCAGGAGCGCTGCTTCCACCGTGGCCGTTCCGCTCGAAACGATCGCGCAGTCGGACGCGGCAAGCGCGTTGTAGGTTTCTCCTTGGACGACTTTCACCGGAAGCCCACTGGCGGCACACAGCGCCGACGCGGCGGCGGCGACTCCGGGAGTCGCCGCCAGCACGATTTGCGGAGCCACGTCGTGCGCAAGCCGCTTGCACGCTTCCAGCAAGATCGGCAAGTGGCGCTTGATTTCTCCAAGGCGGCTTCCGGGAAGGAGCATGAGAATCAGCCGGCGCGGATCGAGCCCATGCCGCGCCGTGAATTCCTCGCGGGACATCGTCGGGCGCACCACGTCCACAAGTGGATGCCCCACAAAGTCAACGGGAACGCCCGCGTCGCGGTAGATTTTTTCCTCGAACGGAATGATCACCAGGATGCGCTCCACCAGCCGCTTGATGGTCTTTACGCGCCCTCGACGCCAGGCCCACACCTGCGGTCCGATGAAATAAATAATCGGGACACCCTGTTTCCGCAACCGGCGGCCCAGACCAAGATTGAATCCCGGCGAGTCCACCAGAATGGCTAGTTTTGGCAAGCGCCGCGCTGCTTCCTTCTCCATCGCTCGCCAGTTCCTCCACACCACCGGCAGCTTTTCGATCACCTCCGTGATTCCGACGACGCTCATCGTGTGGTAGTCCGCGACAACGTCCACGCCCGCTTCGCGCATCCGTTCGCCGCCGAGGCCGAAGAGTTCCGCGCCGGTGCGCGCTTTCAAAACCCTGGCCAGCCTTGCGGCGTACATTTCGCCGGAAGCCTCTCCTGCAGAGATCAGGATTTTGGGTTGATCCATTACACGCTGTCGCCCACATCTCACCTCGTGCGCCATACCATGTCATTCTGAGCGGAGCGAAGAATCTCTACCACAGGAACTTGGCGCTAAACGATGGATTAAGCCAAGCATCGGGCGGGCGAGATCCTTCGCTGCGCTCAGGATGACAACCTGCCGTGCGGGATTTTGTTTCGGCGCTGAAGCCACGTTTTCGCGAGATAGCTCGATAGCTCTTAGTCATCGGCAGGCAATGGCTGCTTTGCGATGGCGGCGGCTCCGCCGGGCAGGGCAAAGCGCAGCTCCTGGTCCTTGTACTGGAGCTGATACAGGCGGAAATAAATCCCGCGCTGCGCCAACAGCTCTTGGTGCGAGCCTTGTTCCCGCAAGCGTCCCTTGTGGAAGACGAGAATGCGGTCGGCATGCTGGATGGTGCTCAGGCGATGAGCAATGACGAGAGCGGTGCGGCCCTCGAGCAAGCGGTCGAGCGCTTCGCGGATCAGGATCTCGGTTTTCGTGTCGACGCTCGACGTGGCCTCGTCGAGAATTAGGAATTTCGGATTGTGAGCCAGGGCCCGAGCGAAGCTGACGAGTTGCCGCTGGCCCACGGAAAGTGTCGCGCCGCGTTCCGTCACCATCGAGGCCACGCCTTCCGGCAGCGACTCGACGTACGGCCCCAGTCCCACCTCGGCCAGCGCCCGCTCGACAGTGGCGCGCTCGATGCCTTGGGTGCCAAGCCGCACATTCGACTCCAGCGTACCCGTGAACAGGAACGGGTCCTGCAAGACGATTCCGAAGAACCGTCTCAGGTCCTGCACATTCAATTCGCGAATGTCGACGCCATCGAGGAGAATCTGCCCGCGCTGGATGTCGTAGAACCGCAGCAGGAGCTGAATCAGAGTCGTTTTGCCGGCGCCGGTATGGCCCACGATCGCGATCGTCTGGTGCGACTCAACGCGGAAGGAAACGTCCCGGAGAACCCAATCCTCATCCGAAGGATTCGGTCCGCCTCGATAGGCGAACCAGACATTGCGGAATTCTATTTCCCCGCGCGGCTCGGCAAGGGACCGCAACTCGTTTCCCGAGGCTGCTGGGATCGCTTCGTCCAGCAGCTTGAAGATTCGCTCCGACGCCGCCATTGCGGTTTGCAGGATATTGAATTTATCGCTCAAGTCCTGGATCGGCCGGAAAAATCGCTGCGCGTACATCATGAACATGATCAGGACACCCACTTGAATACTGCCGCCGATCACTTTCAGGCCGCCGACCCAATAGAGCAGCGCGATCGCCGCGACGCTTAGGAATTCCACTCCCGGATAAAAAAACGCAAAGGCGTTGATGGCGTCTTTATAGGCCACCATGTGCACGCGATTCAGCTCCGCGAATTGTTCCCGCGCCTTCCGCTCGCGGTTGAAAAGCTGCACGACAGACATTCCGGTGATGTGTTCCTGAAGAAAGGCGTTGATTCTTGCTATGGCGGTGCGAATCCGCCGGTTGGCGTCACGAACCTTCGCCCGGAACACAAGGGTCAGGAGAATCATCAACGGAAGTGTGGAAAGGGCCGCCATCGCCAGGCGCCAGTTCAGATGGAACAGCCAGATCACAAATGCAAGCAGCAGGAACGCATCATTTAGCATGGCGACAACGCCGGCCGCAAAGAGATCATTCAACGCATCCACGTCCGTAGTCACGCGCGTCACGAGACGTCCTACCGGGCTCTTGTCATAAAAGCCCATCGGCAGGCGTTGCAAATGGTCGAAGATTTCCTCGCGCAGGTCGTGCATCGTTTCCTGGCCGACCTTCTGCATCACCCGCACTTGCAAATATTGGAACGCGAAACCCAGGGTCAACGCCGCGACGTAGGCGATGGAAATCCACACCAGTGCGTGCAGGCCCATCCCCAAGGGAATCTGGCCGTGCGTCACGGGCAGGATGAAATTGTCGGTGGCGATCTGGAAAAGCTTGGGGCCTACGAATTCCAGCGGTGTGACCGCCAGCGTCAGCGCCAATGCAAAGAATACCTCCCAGCGGTAGGGTCGCAAGTACCCCAGCAGCCGCCGGGTCAAGTGCGAGTCGTAAATCTTTCCTAATGCCTCTTCTTCGCGCTGATCGCTCATGCTTTTTCGAGCTCTTCTTCCAGAAGCTGTTTCTGGTAAAGGTCCGCGTAGTATCCGCCGAGCGCCAACAGCTCGTCGTGCGTCCCGCGCTCGACGATGCGGCCCCCGCTCAGGACCACGATCTGGTCGGCGTGGCGAACCGTCGAAACGCGATGCGAGACCACAATGGTCGTCCGCTGCCGCATGATGTCGCGCAGCCGTCGCAGGATGCGCTCCTCGGTTTCAGTATCCACGCTCGAAAGCGCATCGTCGAGGATGAGAATCTTCGGATCGCGGATCACCGCGCGAGCCAGCGCCGTCCGCTGTTTTTGTCCCCCGGAAAGCGTGATTCCGCGCTCGCCGACCATCGTGTCGTAGCACATGGGAAAGCCCTCGATATCGCCGGCGAGGCTCGCGATCTCCGCCGCTGCCGCGACATCTTCCGGCCGCGCTGATGGCGCGCCCAGGGCGATGTTTTCGCAAAGGGTCTCGCTGAATAGAAAGGTATCCTGCGGGACGAATCCGATCCATTGCCGCAATCGCGCCAGCGGCCATTCGCTTATCGAGCGCCCATCGAGGAGCAATGTTCCGGGCGGCGCTTCCCAAAGCCTCGCCATCAGCGCTGCGAGCGTGGATTTGCCGCTCCCCGTTGGTCCCACAACCGCGAGCGTCGTTCCCGCAGGAACCCGTAGCGAGATATCTTCCAGCACCGGAGCCGTCGGCTTGCCATTTCCGGCCGTCGGGTAGGTGAATGTCAGGTTGCGGAATTCGATTTCGCCGCGGAGGTCCGTTTTTGACGTGGCCGCCACAGCACGGAAGCCGTCCGAGCCATCCCCATCCTTTCGGCTGGCTACGACGCCCGGCGGGCTGGCCTGATCGATCGATTCGTCTTGAATCCGTGGCTGACTATCCAAAATGTAGTTGAGGCGGCCCATCGACGCCGCGCCCCGCTGGAAAATGTTCGTCACCCAGCCCAGCGCCACCATCGGAAAGATCAACAGGACCATGTAGGAGTAGTAGCTGCTGAATGCGCCATAGGAAATCCGCCCTTGCATCACCAGCCGTCCGCCTTCCCAGAGCACGATCAGAAAGGTCAAGCCGATCAATGCCTGGAGCAGGGGAAAGAACATGCTCCAGGCCCCGATCAATTTCACGTTTCGCGTCACGTAGTCCTGGTTTGCTTCATTGAAGCTCCGCGCTTCCGCCTCCTCTTGCGCATACGCGCGCACCACTCGCACGCCCGCCAAGTTTTCCTGCGCCTTCGCTGAAAGCGTAGCCAGCGCCGCCTGGATCACCTCCGACAAACGATGAATGATCTCCCCGAAGTACCGCATCGAAATCGCCACCAGCGGGACCGGCAGCAGCACCCAGAATGTGAGACTGGGCGATATCGCCACCATCACGACGATCGCCAGAATCAGCGTCGTCAAGGTCGTCGCGCTGTACATGATTCCCGGTCCGAGGACCATCCGGACGGCATTCAGATCGTTTGTCGCGCGCGACATCAGCTCGCCGGTGCGGTTGCGAACGTAAAACTCGGGCTCGAGTTCGAGCAGCTTGGCTAACAAATCGTTGCGTAGGTCATATTCGATGTCCCGGGAAACTCCGATCAGAATCCACCGGGTCCAAAACGAGAACGCTCCTTTTACTGCCACGATTCCGACCAACACAAGGCAGTAAACGACGAGTGCGTGGCGGCTCGAGGGTTGATAGAACGAAAAAAGCGGCGCGAGCCATCCTCGCAGAGTCCCCGAAAGATTCCGAAAGGGAACCGGCGAGCCAACCAGCAAGTCCGAGATTACTCCGATGACGAGAGGGGCGAGGTTGCCAACGAGCCCCATCAGCACGAGCGTCAGCAGCCCCAGCGCGGTCATGCCCTTGTAGCGCATCACGTACGGCAAGAGCCGCTTCAGATGCTGCCAGCCGGAAACCTGCGGCGGAGCCGGCTTCCTCGCTACCATCGTTTGTGATGTGGCGCTCATTTTCTTCTAAGGTTCATCTCCGGCGTTTCGAGCGCGGGTGTTTCGCCCTGGAACTGCTGATACGTTCGATCGAGCGACTGGTAACGCTTCACCTTTGGGTTCCAACGCACGCCAATCATTTGGACATAACCTCCCGCCGGTTTCTCGAGCGGCGTGAAGTACATCACCAAACCAGTATCCTCGTGCTGTTCATATTGCAACCGCCAGCCGTTCACCCCAGCCAGCGGCGTGCCTTCCAGAAATCCATTCGTGTTCTTCAAATGCTCGTCGCACAGGAAAACCTGTTTCCAATTGCCTCCGTCGTTTTCAACCACCACTGCGCGTGTCAAAAGTATTCCCGGGACGGCGCCCTTCAGCGCCTTCTTCAGCCGATTTATCGCCAGGACTTGTTGCTTGCCCGTCCGCGTCAAGTCCCCGAATGCCAGCACGTCCGTCTCCGAACCGAGGGCGCTGTCCGCCACCTGCTGAATGTCCGGGGGCACCTCAGGCTCCGCAGGCTTAGCCGCTTCCTCCGTCTTGGGATTGGACGCGGTTGAGCCCCCGCAGGAAGCAACCGAAAGTGCGATTACCACCACCCCTGCGCCAAAGACGTTAGCGCACCACCAGGATTTCTTCCAGGCGCGCTTCAAAATTTTCCTCTCCTTCTGACCAGAGTCGCAGCCGCTCGGTAGGCACCCTTGTTTCCAGACGCTGCGTCCAATCCAACAGCTTGCGAATATTCGCCCGAGTCTTGTCCTGATACTCCTCGAGTCTTGTGGGCTCGGCCATCGCCGCCAGAAAATCTGCTTCAGCGGGGTGTTGCGGTTGCGCCGCTCTGTCCCTCCGGAATCCGAGCAACCCTGCATGGCCCGTGAAAAGATGTTCAAACCCGATGTCCACCTGCACGTGACCGTTCTCCTGCCACGTCGCATCGTCATAGTCTTCGCCGTAGCAAAAGATCCCTAGAGGTTGAGGCACTAATTGCCATTTCGACAGCGTGGCGTCATACACCCAAAGGTCCCAGTATGCCTCAGTCTCGTACGCCGAATCGGCGTGAAGGGACTCGCTTGACAACTCGATGATGCTGGCTGCGTCAAGAGGAATCGAACGCAGATCGTGTTCCTGCACCGGAACCTCTGCTGGATCCAGCGCGTGGATCACCAACTGGGTGAATCCCGGCCGCGTCGCCGAATACGGCACCGTCTGCAGAAACTGACTGAAGTGTTCCAACTGCGTCGATTCAGAGAAATCCCGGAACCACAGGCTCGCGTAAGCTCGGTTGGCCATCCGCACTATTATACCGGCTTCAGCAATTTCAGCCGAATTTGGAAGGTCTCCGAGTGCAAGCTCCGATTGGGCTTAATGTTCGGATGTTGTCGCACAGGCGCTCTTGACTCTGTGTGGCAACTCCGGTTTTCCGCCAGGGCACGGCTTTCAGCGGTGCCGTAAGCGCAATCAAATCACTGCAGCTTTGGCCGCTGAGAGTGCCGGAGATGCGTTCTCACACAGAGAGACGAATTCCTCCCTGTGGCGATCAAGCACGCTCCAGTGAATGCTGAGCCCTATTTCTTCTCGGGGGGCTTTTTCTCGGGGGGCTTTTCGGGAACAAAATCAGTGGAAAGTCCAAGAAGCCGCTGGTGAAGCGTCTCTCCCAGATTCGACAGCACATCAGAGCAAGTCTCTCGCAGGCGCTTTTCCGCCACTTGCCCCAACGTCTCAAGGACAGCCTGCGAATGCTGGCCGAGGGTCGTCGCGGACGCCAGCAGCCAGGAATTCGAAGCATTCTCGAGCCGCGTCTTATATTGCTCGATCGATTCGTCGGTGGCTCGCTTGAGTTGTTGCATCCACGCGTGTTGCTGCGATTCCCGCTGCTCCTGCCAGTTTTCGAGCAGCGGCAGAAGCTGAGATTCGAGATACTTCCGCGCTTGCTCCACTCCCTGGAGGATGCGGTCGTCCATGCGCTTTTCGAATTCGCCGAGCGAGGTTCCCTGCTTGGATTCCATTTCCGCGCGCAGGCTCTCAAAGGATTGGCGCGACGCCCGCTCGAACCGCTGCAGGCTTTCGGCCGCCACGCGGTGGAGCTCGTCCTGGAACGTCGCGGCCACTGTCTCCGCGGATTGCACGAGCTGCTCGCGGTTGCGCCCGGCGGCGTCCTTCGTCGCCTCCTCCATCTGGTTCTTCGCGTGGTCCACGTAGCTCCGGCTGTAATGCTCGAGCTCGGACGTCAATATCTGCGAAGTTTCCGCGGCGCGGTCCCGGAGCGTGTTGCTCGATTGCTCGACCACCTTCTCCATCGCCGACTGCATACTGTTTTGCGCCTTCTTCTGATACCAGTCCGCTGCCTTGAAGAGCGCTTCAAACGTTGTGTGAGTCGCCTCGGTGCTCTTCGCTTCGAGCTCTTCTTCCACGCGCGCGACCGTCTTCTTGCAAGACTCTTCGAACTCCGCAGGGTAATGCGCTGTTTGCTCTCTGATCCGCTCGAGCGATTGCCGCAAAGCCTCTTCGGAGGCGACGTGAATCCGCTCGTGCATCCCCCGCTGTGCTTCTTCGGCCTTTCGTTCGGCGGTGGCGAGTTCTTGCGTGATCTGGCGCACCCGCTCGTGCGACTGCTGCAAAACTTCGTCGGAAGCAGCCTGAATCCGCTCGTGCATCCCCCGCTGTGCTTCTTCGGCTTTCCGTTCGGCGGTGGCGAGTTCCTGCGTGATCTGGCGCACCCGTTCGTGCGACTGCTGCAAAACTTCGTCGGAAGCGGCGCGAATTCCCTCGCGCATTGCCTGCTGTGCCTCTTCGGCCCTTTGTTCGGCGGTGGCGAGTACCTCGCTTACCTGCTGCGCGCGCTCGAGCTGCGGCGCAAGCTTCTGCTCCATCTCTCCGCTGACACGCTCCAAAATCTTCTGCGCCGAATCTTCCAGCGCCGGCTCGAGCTCCTGAATCTTCTCGGCCAGGACGCCTTCGGTGCGCCGCTCCAGCTCCGCGCCTTGCAAGGCAAGCATCGCCTCGAGGCGCAAACGCGTCTGCTCGAGGGTCGACTTTGCCGCCTCTTCGATCTCGCCGCGTGTCTGGTCGACGCGCATCCGTTCCTTCTCGACGCCGGCGCCCAATGACTCCAGTGTCTTCTGCGCCTCCATCACCACTTCGTTGAACGACGCACGGAGATTTTCGCCGCGCGCGCTCAGCTCGGCTTCGACCTGGGAAACTGTCGCCTGCGATACATTCGCGAGTTGCTCGCTCAGCTTCGACGAGGCGCCCCGCAGCGAGGCTTCCAATTCCTCGTGCCACTGCCGGCTCTTTTCGGACGCCTCGAAGCCTACCTCTTCAATGTTTTGCGTGCGAATCGTGGCGGCGGATTGTTCCAGGTCCTTACGCCACTGCGCAAGTTGCGCTTGCATGGCTTCCGCCGTGGGAAGCGATCCCCCGGCCGCTTCGCGCTCTGCAGCGGTTCGGTTCATCGCTTCTTCGACTGCCCGCCGGACGGCGTCCTGCATCGTCTGTGACGTCGTTTGCTGCGCCGCCTGCTGGACAGCCATCTCGGTCGCCTTGGCCACCGAGCTTCCCACCGCGCTCTCCACGGCCTGCCGCACCCGCGTATCGAGCTGCTCCGCGGTCTCCCGGCTGGCCTTCCGCGCTTCCTCTACCAGTCGGGCCGCTTCGTTTGCGGCTCGCTGCGTGATCAAGTCGAGTGCCTGAGTGGAAGCCTTGGCCATCGAGCCCTCGACGGCCTTCTCGACGGCTTGATGCAACTGCGCGTCCAGTTTTTCGCTCGCGGCGCGAATCTGGCTCGCGACCGCGGATTCCGCGCCCTGCTTCACCGAGCTGTCAATTTTCTGCTGTGCCTCTGCAACAATTCGCGCCATTTGCCGCGCCAGATCCGCGGAATCCGCAGCCGGGCTGGGCATCACCGTGATCTTGTGTGCCGCCGGCGGCGCGCTTGGCGGTGCGGCCGCGGTTGGCGGAGGCGGAGCTGCTCTTGTTGGCGAAGAAGGTGTGGAGGCAGCTTCTACGGGCGGCGCAGGAGTCTTCGGCGCGGCGGGCGGAGCCTCTGCCACCGGAGGCTGGATTTCTTCCGCCGTTTCACCAGGCAGCGGAAACCAATCTTCCGGCGGAAACGCGATTCCCCACACGTTCCCCGCGATTTCAAACTCGAGTCCGATCTGGAAAAGCTCGCGCACCGTCCGCGGCCGCTGCACCCACACCACTCGCCCCTGGACGACGCGCGGCGGCAATTCATCCTGCAGCCGGGGAATGTCCAGCGTTACCGTGGAATTTTTCGGGACGTAATGCTTCGACTGGTACTTGCACCCGTGGCAGTTCACCATGGTGGTGGTTGTGCGCTCTTTGAACGGTTGCCCGAGCGCGTCCACACCCGTCACTGTGATCGGAACGGCTTGCACGATCCGCGTGCTTCGCCGCTTTTGTTCTCCCAGGTCGTTTGAAGGGGCGGACTCCTCCACACCTGCCTCCCAGTGGGCAATTTCTAAGGGTAGCATCCGTTCTGAGGACACGGCCAGCCGCGCAAATCGCGTGTGCGAAAAAGTTACTTATTGAAGGCTCGCGTCCTGATAATAAGGCTGTGGCCGCTGAGCGGCGCCATGGCACCGGCTTTCAGCCCGTGCTGTTTTGCAATCGTCTAGCTCTCTGGACTTTCTCTGCGCCCCCAGCGTCTCTGCGGTGGATGTGTGTGGCGCGCCGCAAGCTCAACTGACTAGCGCGTCACCGCCGAGCTCCCCGAGCGCCCGAACAAAGCGCCCTTGATTTCCTTGGCCACCCAAATCGGCCCAACCAAGAAATAAATCGGACCCTGGAAGAACGCCGGATTATTCCCCTCGATGCGATGCCCGAGAAAAAGAAGCACCCACCCCGCCACAAACAGGGCGAGCCCCAGCTTCCAATGCAACATCAGCAGCAGGACCACGCCTACAAAAATGACGGGGATTCCGATGCCGTGCAGGACTCGATTCCACGCGTTGGAGTGCTCGTGGTCATATTGATTCATGTAGCGCTCAATCGCCATCGCCCGCCTCCGCACTCCTCGCTTCCTATATACGCCTGTCCACGGACCCGGGCAAGCCGCTCACTAAATAACAATCGTCTTCCCATCCTCCGCGCGCTCAATCTCCACCTCGCCCAAATGCGCGAGCATGTCTTCACTCATATGCGTCAGAATCACGCGCGAGCACTGGAGCTGCGCGCGTTTTTCGCGCAGCGTCGCGTAGTCCAGGTGATAGCTGATTTTCTTCCCGAAGAAATATGCTTCGCAAATAAATAGATCGGCGCCATGCGCTGCGTCTACCAGGCTTTCGGTCCACTCCGTGTCGCCCGAATAGGAGATCACTTTCCCACCATACTCCACGCGCAACGCGTACGCAGGCGCTC
Source organism: Candidatus Acidiferrales bacterium (assembly GCA_049644285.1). Classification (GTDB taxonomy): domain Bacteria; phylum Acidobacteriota; class Terriglobia; order Acidiferrales; family UBA7541; genus CAVRXT01. The sequence goes on from JBARRP010000121.1 coordinate 50,161, forward strand.
CGCTGGGATGAACAACGGTGAACGGAGTCACTTTGCACGGCCCCACCTGCGCCCCCACTCGCTCCGTCAGCTCCACAAATTCCAGCGGAAACCGCTGGGCGATGCGCGCCGACCCCGGAAAGAACACCTCCATCGCCGCCTCCACTCGCGCCGCCACTCCCGGTGGCCCCGCGATCACCAGCGGAAGAGTCCTCTTGCTGAATTGCCCGTCCAACACAACAAACGGCAAGCCCCCGAAATGATCCCCGTGGAGATGCGTCAGCAGAATCCAGCCAATCTCCGAGGAGTTCAACCCGCCGCGCTTCATCGCAATCAACGACGACGCGCCGCAATCGATCAGCACGCTGCTGTTCCCGTCACGCAAAAGAAAACAAGTCTGGAATCGCCCGCCGCTCCCGAATGCGTCACCCGACCCAAGGAAGCAAATTTCGACTCGGCTCATCCTGCTCTCCGTGCTGGAGACCACTGTGGCAGCCTTCACAGTTTGCTGAAAAACTCTGAAGTCTTGTGGATCCGGATGTAGGAAAAATCTTCGGAGCGCGCTACAAATCCCGCCGCCCTTCCATGGCCTTCATCATCGTGACCTCATCGGCGTACTCGAGATCCGACCCAACCGGTATCCCCATCGCAATCCGCGTCACGCGCACTCCCAGCGGTTTGATCAGCTTCGAGAGATAAACAGCGGTAGCCTCGCCCTCCGCGGTGGGATTCGTCGCCAAAATAATCTCCTCAACCTGCCCGCCCTTCAGCCTCTCAATCAAGCTCTTGATCTTGAGCTGCTCCGGCCCAACTCCCTGCAGCGGTGACAGCGCGCCGCCCAGCACGTGGTACAGCCCGTTGTATTGCCGCGTTTTCTCGACCGCCATGATGTTCGGCGGCTCTTCCACCACGCAAATCGTATGGCGGCTCCGCGTCACGCTCGTGCAGTACTGGCAGGGATCGGTGTCCGTAATGTTGTTGCACACCGAGCACTCGCGAATCTTTTCCTTAGCCTCGCGGATCGCCTCCGCAAGCGCCAGCGCCTGTTCGCGGTCTTCGCGCAAAAGATGAAACGCGAGCCGCTGCGCCGTCTTTTGCCCGATTCCCGGCAAGCGCTTCAGTTCATCAATCAGCTTCGTAATTGTCGGCGCGTAATCAGGCACAGGATTCCCGGAACTGAAGGACGTGAAGAATCGAGTTGTGGATCAGATGGGCCTGGGTGATTGCATTTCGTGGCACAGGCACTCCTGCCTGTGTGCGTCAGAAAAGGCCCGGAATTTTCAATCCGGCGATTCCGGGAATGCTGCCGGTGATATCTTTCACTTGCTTTGACAGCTCTTCATCCACGCGCCGCGCCGCATCGTTCACCGCGGCCAGGAACAAATCCTGCAGCATCTCATGGTCCTTGCTGGCGAAGACCTCTGGCTCGATGTGCACTTCGGTGAGCTGCTTCTGGCCGTTCATTTTCACGGTCACCATGCCGCCGCCCGCCGAAGCCTCCACCACGAGCTCACCCAGTTGTTTCTCGAGTCTCTCCTGCACTTGCCGGAACTGCGCCAGCATCTGCTGCAAGGCTTTGACTTCCATTTTTATTCCTCGCTTCGGCGCTTGATTTCAGAAATCTGGCCGCCGAACCGTTCAAGCATAGCCCTCACGATCGGATCTTCTTCCAGCCGCGATCGCGATTCTGCGCTGCGTCCTACCCCGGACCGGGCGGACTCAAGTCTAACACAGACGCGCAGCGGTTGGCCTATCACCTGAGTCAACACTGTGCGCAATCGCTCCATCGGGTCTCGCGCCTGCAACATCTCCGCCAGCGCCCGGCTTTCCGTCGGAAAGAAAAATCGCATCTCGCCGCCTTCCAGCTCCCATCGGCTCGCGTGCTCCACCATCGACCACAAAAACTTCTGTCCTTGCAGCGCCGCTTTGATCGCTTCCACCTGCGCCGCGGCCAATCCACTGAACGAGTCTTCCGCCGCGCGCGCCACAATCCGCGGTGACAGCGAGGGCACTGGAATCTTCTGCGCCGTTGTGCCGGACGAGGGCGCCGATGAAGACGAGGTAGGTGAAGCAGGGGCAGAGTGTGCCGAAGCGGCCGCGCTCGCGGCTTTTATCGCCGGCGCCGCAGCGCTAGCCGCGCCGCCGCCCGCCGCCGTTCCCCGCTCCGAAGGCGTGGGCCTCGACGCTACCCTTGCAGCTCCTTCCCCGCGAAGTTCCGCAAGCACTTCTTCGAGCGGCACCAGCCTCTGCGCGTTCACCATCTTCAGCAGCCCCAGCTCGAGGTGCAACCGCGGATCGGGCTTCCGCCGCAGGTCGTCGTCTGTAAATAGCAAAATCTGGAAAAATCGCGTCAATTCCTCTTCGCTGAACATCACCGCCTGCTCGGCCAGCCGCGGACGCTCGTCCGCTGGCGCCGCGACAAGTTCAGAATCTGCCCCGCACACGCGTGCCACCAAAACATTGCGGAAATGCCGGATCGCCTCGCGGCAGAAGTGCTGCAAATTTTGCCCGTCGCTGATCAGCCGGTGCACTAACCCCAGCGCCCGCTCCGACGATTGCGTTCGAATCGCTTCCACCAGCTCGTCGAGCACGTCTTCGGCAACCACGCCGAGCAGCTCGCGCACCGCGGCGTCCGTGATCGTATCGCCGCAGTAAGCGATGGCCTGCTCGAGCAACGACAATGCATCTCGCAAGCTGCCCTCCGCCGCGCGCGCCAGCACCGCCAGCGCTCCTGAATCGATTTCGAGCTTCTCCGCTTTCGCGATCCGTTCGAGCGCCTCCACAATTTCATTGAACGCCAGCGACCGGAACTGAAAAAGTTGCGCCCGCGATTTGATCGTATCGACCAGATCCTCCGCCTGCGTCGTCGCCAGCACGAACACAACTTTGTCCGGCGGCTCTTCGAGTGTCTTCAGCAGCGCGTTCGACGCCTCATCAGTCAATTGATGCGCTTCGTCGAGGATCACCACTTTGTACCGCCCGCCCGCCGGCGCGTACCGCACCATTTCGCGCAGCTCGCGAATCTGATCGATTCCGCGATTCGACGCCGCATCAATCTCGAGCACGTCGAGCGACGTTCCCGCCGTGATCTCCCGGCACGAATCGCACTCGTTGCAGGGCGTCGCTGTCGGCCCCTTGGCGCAGTTGAGCGCCTTCGCCAGAATCCGCGCCGTGGTCGTCTTCCCCACGCCGCGCACCCCCGAAAAAATGTACGCATGCGCTACGCGATTCGTCTTGATCGCGTTCTCCAGCGTCTGCGTAACGTGCCGCTGTCCCACCACCTCCGCAAACGCCTGCGGCCGCCACTTCCGCGCAATCACCTGATAGCTCATCAAGTTTCCCGTCAGCTTTTGATTTAGCCTCGCCCTTGTAGCCCGCCTCTTCAGAGGTGGGGCTTTTCTGCCGCCGCAGCACCCGCCGCCCTCACGCCTTCAAAGCCTCCGCGCATCCTCTGTGCCCTCTGCGTCCTCCGCGGTTCATCTTTTCCCCGCGTTTGTAGCTCGGGTCCCGGTCCGACGATTCATGTCGGACCTGACCCGAGGCTTCTCCGGATCACTGACGACTGACCGCTGATTGCTGAACGCGGCCTCACCACGCTGAGAGGAACTTCGGGTACTCTGCGGCACACGAAACTGACCCGCTACCGTTGCTCCCTTCCGGGCCTGGCGGGGTTCGCGGGGAATCGTTGCACAGAGCCCGAAGTTCCACCGAACGGCAATCACTCCGAAATTTCTTTCAGAGCCGCTCGCCCCCGCGAGTCTAGCACTTGCGTCCCCACTTTTGTAGCGACGAAAATTTTTCCCCGCTCGCCCTGCGGCGTTACTTGCGATTCATTCGCGCGTTTGTAGCCTGCCTCTTCAGAGGCGGGGATTTTCTTCCCCCTCTCACCGTGACTGACTGCTGATCGCCGACGCCCGCCCCATCAACAAAAATCTTCAGCATCCACTCCCCTTGTACTCGCATCCCAAATGACACGGGGCTAACATCGAAATGATGGCAACAGCTTCGGCGACTGCGACGAAACCCGCGCTAGGCCTTCCGCCCGGCCCGAAGGGTCGCTTCCTCGTCGGCAGCATGCTCGAAATGTCGCGCGACTGGCTGAGATTTTATTCGCGATGCGCGAAGGAATACGGCGACGTCGTGCGTTTCCGCATCGCTCACGTTCCCATCTACCTGCTGGTGAATCCTCGGGACATTGAATACGTGCTGGTCACGAATGCCGGGAATTTTACGAAGTCCGCGGACTACCGCGCTCTCGCTCGCATCCTCGGCAAAGGATTGCTCACGAGCGAGGGGGAATTCTGTCGCCGCCAGCGAAGTCTGATCCAGCCCGCCTTCCGCCACGACAGCATTCTGTCGTATGCCCCGGTGATGACGCACGCCGCCAGCCGCATGGTCGATGGATGGCGCGACACCGAAGCGCGCAATCTCCACGAAGACATGATGCGCCTGACCCTCGAGATCGTCGCGCAATGCCTCTATGGCGCGGAGGTTGCCGAAGTCGCGGAACGGGTCGCCCAGGCCCTCGACGTTGCGGCGGAATCATTCCTCGCCGCCGCAAGCCAGGCGCTCATCTTTCCTTTTGATGTGCCCGACTTCTTCACACCGCGGTTGCGCCGCGCCATCCGCGAGTTGAACAACGTCATCAACAGCATGATCCGCGCGCGCCGTGTTTCGAACGAGCCGCGCGGCGACCTGCTCGACACGCTGCTTCGCGCCCGTGACGCGGAAGGCAAGCCCATGAGCGACGCGCAAGTGCGCGACGAGATGATGACCCTCTTCGTCGCCGGCCATGAAACAACTGCGCTAGCGCTCTCCTGGACATGCTATCTGCTTGCCCAGAACCCCGAGATCGAGGCGAAGCTTGTCGAGGAATTGCGAACGGATCTCGGCGATCGCGCCCCCGCGCCCGAAGACCTCCAGCGCTTGCGTTACACTGAGATGGTGCTCAAGGAAGCCATGCGTCTCTATCCACCCGCCTGGGGCATCGGCCGAAAAGCGATAGCTGAATGTGAAATTGGCGGCTATCGCGTCCCCGCAGGCACCAACATCTTCATCCTGCAATGGCTCACGCAACGCGACCCGCGCTTCTTCCCCGACCCGGAGCGCTTCGACCCGGAGCGCTGGCGCGACGACCCCGTTCGCGCCGGAAAAATTCCGCGCTTCGCCTATTTTCCTTTCGGCGGCGGCCCAAGGGTCTGCGTCGGCGCATCCTTCGCCATGATGGAAGCCAGTCTCCTGCTAGCCATGATCCAGCAGAAGTATCACTTCGACCTCGCCCCCGGCCATCCCGTCGAAGTCTTCGCCTCCGCCACCCTGCGCCCCAAGCACGGCATCCACATAATCCTCCACCGCCGCAAAGCGTGATAGCACCGCTGTCTGGCCAGCCGTTTCCGGTGTAGTCTCCGTGGGGTTGTCATGGCTGGATTCAGCAAGCGCATCATGTTTGGCTCTGACGCAAGCATCTGGCCAAAAACCATGAGCATCGGAATTGAAGCCATCGAGTCGGCCGACTTCCTGAGCGAAGCGCAGAAACGCAACATCCTTTACAACAACGCGGCGCGCTTCCTGAGGCTTGGTGAGAAGGGCCAGCCACACCGGGAGAGAGCACCATAGGCACGGGCACAGCGTCTCGACAGAACCCCAATTTGAGAGGTGAGCGCAAATGATTCCAATTGAAGGCCTCTTTGAAGCGCACATTACTGTTCGTGATTTACAGCGGTCGATCACTTTCTACAGCGATATCGTGGGGCTGGAGGTGGGACTAGTGCAACCGGAGCGCCCTGCGGCCTTCTTCTGGGTCGGCGGGCGCGGTCGGTCAATGATGGGGATTTTTACCGTGGGAAGCTGGCCTGGCACAGTGTTTCAACATCACCTGGCCTTTCAAGTGAAACTGGAGGACGTTTTAGCTGCTCCCCAAAGGCTCCGATCTGCGGGGATCACTCCTCTGGGAGGCCGGAGAGAACCGATTAACGAGCCAATCGTCTTTCCTTGGATGCCCGCCGCATCCGTATTCTTCGATGACCCGGATGGAAACATTTTGGAGTACATCTCCATGCTTCCTCATCCGCCGCGGCCCGAGCCAGGACCGGTGTCATGGAGCGAATGGCAAGCGACCCACCAGAATCGGCGTGATTGAGTCCCAGATGCTCGCAACTCAATTACGCGATCGCGCCACGCCTTCGCCCGCTCTTCCGTTCCCAGTGCCTTGCTTCCAGAGCGCTGATGGCTGATAACTGATCGCTGAACGAAAGACGAGCTGGCTCGCGTCACAGCTTCCGCGTCATCACCAACGCATCGACAAATCCCAGCGTCGGATGCTGAAACGCGCCGGGAAGCCGCCCGACAATCTCGAAGCCAAACCTCTGCCAGAGTCGCACCGCGCGCTCGTTGCTGCTCACCACGAAATTGAACTGCATCGAGCGGAATCCGCGAGCCTTCGCGCGTTCAAGTGAATGCGCGCACATCGCTCGAGCCACACCGCGTCCCATCGACCGCGGAGCGGTCATGTACCCGCAGTTCGCGACATGAGCCCCGCCGCCTTTCTGGTTCGCCCGCAGATAATACGTCCCGACAATCTCGCCATCCACTTCCGTGACGAACACTTCATGTTCGGGTGAAGACCAATACGCCAGCGCTGCGTCCCGCGCCATGTCCCGCGGCAAGGGATAAGTCTCACCCGCCCGGATCGTAGGCTCGAGAATCCCCCAGATCGCATCTTTATCCGTTTGGGTCGCAGGACCGATTTGCATCCTTCACCTTGTCCGGCTTCCAGCCTCTAGCATCGAGCTTCTAGCTTCCAGAACAAATTGTCCACAACACTAACCCCTTGAATTCGCCGTTTTCCGTATTACGCTAGTTTGCCGGCTTATGTAGCACGGCAGGTAAAAACAAATGGCTCGAACTTATCTTAGCGGCCCTGGGGTTTCCAATCCCCAGCTCTATCGGGCTTACGTCATCCCACTTATTTTCTGTGGCTCCAACCACGATTCTCGAGACTCGGCCATCCAATTTCTACTCGATACACGAAATGACAGTCGCAAACGCCTAACTTCAACAAAACACAGCTCAACCCCAATTCTGCCCGCAACACAAATGGCGTTTTTCTGAAAGTGCGGTGCAGGCACTCCGGTGGTCTCGCTCCGCGAGGCCCGAAACCGGAGAGAAAATCCAGCGGGTGGATTCCGATAGTCCCAACCGGCGGGACTTGAAACCGGACGCGAAGGTGTGCCGAAAAGCAGGTGGTAGCCACGGCGGGCGCCTTTTCCGCCGTGGGCTTTTCTCCATACACGCCGCTCACAGCGCTGGTTATGGCCGGTTTTCGCGCCAGTTATCGGAGTTCCCCGAGCTCGAAGAGGAAGGCGGGCAGCGCAAGCAGAAACAGCAGGCCGCTAGCAAGCTGTCGTTGAGATACAAGGCCCAAGTATTCGAACACACGCCGAAGCATTCCAGCGGCGCGAGCCCCGTATGCGTGAACGTGAGCTGGGAATGACCCGACTCGAGAGGCGTAATCTCAAAACGCAGCGTCGTCCCGACCCAATCGCGCAAATCGCTGAACCCGGACGCCTCCGGATGCTTCGAATCCGTGCATATCCATTCCACGCATCGATCCGGCTCGAGCCGCACAATCCTCGCGATCACGTAGAAGCCTGCCTTTGGGAAGCGAAATGTGGCTGTGCCGCCGACCCGCTCCTCGATCTGGCAGACCTGAGTCCACCAATGCCTCACGCCTTCCGCTGTGGAGAATTGCTCGTAGAGTTTCTGAGGCGGCACCGCAAACTTCAACTTCAGATCGAAATCGTGGCGGTCTCTTGCTCGGTTCGGAGCCTTCCTCTCAAAATAAGCTGCGAGCTTGTTGACGATATCTGTCCAGCCTTTCTCGTGCTGCCGGACCGCTTCCGGCTTGACGAACCTTTCGTGAGTCAGTGTCAATTCGCAATACTCCCCAAGCTCTTCGAGCTCGACCGTCACCAGCGTCGGCTGGTTGTCGGTTCCCTTCGAGATCCATATGAACGCCAGCTTCGAAGGCGGCTCAAACGACGCGGCATTCGCCGGTGTGGTCGTATTCCTTCTCGCCCTCCTTCATGAGGATGCGGAACTTGCCCCCCACGCGCACATCCAGTTGAGTTTCGGCGGATGTGACGCCTCCCGGGCACATCCATTCCGAAATGCCCTGCGGATCGGTCCAAGCCCCGAACACTTCCTGGCGCGTTGCGCGGATCAATCTTCGGACAACGAGCCGGTCTGCAGATTCAACAGGTTTGGCAGTCATATTTTTTCTCCGCGTTCAGTCGTGACGCAGTTTCCGTTTCGCGGCCAGGTGCCGTTCGAGCGCATCCAGCCGGATTTCCCAGAACTCCCGGTAGTGGTCGAGCCATGCCGTCGCTTCCCGCAGCGGCCTCCCTACCAAACGGCAATGATGCTCGCGGCCGTGGATCTCGCGCCGCACGAGTCCCGCCCGCTCTAGCACCATGATGTGTTTCGAGATCGCGTTCAGCGACACGCGAAAGGGCCGAGCGATCTCCGTTACCCTCGCCGGACCTGCTCGAAGGCTTTCCAAGATGGCCCGGCGGGTAGGATCGGCCACCGCCGAGAAGATACGGTCCAGTGGTGTTGCGGAATATTCAACCATGCGGTTGAATATATGCACGGCGCACCTCTTTGTCAACTCCTATTCGACGAGCCCCGAAGCCTTCGCCGATGGCGCTTAGGAACACAAAATACCTGTTTTTCGGTGGAACCATTCCGCGGATTGCAGTATCTTATCGGCGGGGTGCCATCCTCCGCACCCGAACCGCGGCGCCAGCGGCAAGCCCCACGAAACGGGGAGGCCCGTACCGGCTGGTACAGGCACAGGAGGATCGAATGAAACGTCTAGTGGTAATCGGCGCCGTGGTGTCACTCACGTTCTGCTTCACCCCGGCGGTTTATTCCCAGTCAAATCAACTCCAGCAGGGAACGCAACTGCACTTGACCCTGCTCAACGGCTTGAGCACGACCGTGGCGCGCGACGGCGATCCCTTCGTCGCGACCGTCACCGAGCCGGTCTATTTTGGCGGGCAAATGATTTTGCCGGCTGGAGCAAAAATCAACGGCCAGGTTAGCAATGTGACTCACCCGAAGCGTTTCGCCATGATTCGCGGCGAAGCATCGATGAACCTGGTCTTTCGTTCGATCGAAGTCCAGAGCCGCATCATCCCGGCGCAGATGAGCATCATCTCAATTTACAGCGGTGGCGCCGATGCAGGTAAATCGCGGAAGGATTTGCACACCGTCGAAGGCGTCGTCGTCGAGCAGAAACGCGATATTAAGGGTGATGTCGTGGCCGTGGCGATGGGAACTGGCGGCGGCTCCGTTGTGGGTGCGGTCTTCAGCCACGTTTTGCGCGGAACCGTTATCGGCTTGGCGGGAAGTTCCGCATATATCGTCATGAGGAGAGGCAAGGACGTCGAACTGCCGGCGCAGACGCAGATGCTGGTGCGCCTCGACTCGAATGTCTCGCTTCCCGTGCTGCCGAAGACGACAGCCACGACTGCGACTGACTCCTCCTCCGGCCAGAGATAAACGATAGCTCTGTACTGTTTCGCATTGCCGCGGGGGGCGGGCGGCGGCGATAAGGGGCGTGCAATGCTGCTCGCGAAGGGTGTGCTTCGCGTGCTGTCGGGGCGGGTTTCAAGCTAACGCTACAGAAACAGGTTGCGGCTGTTGCAGATCGAAACGCCGTGCTCACCTGAAACAGGCAGATGAAACGTTCGGGCGTTTAAGCGGCGGTTTTCCCCACTGTTTGTTTGTGGGCGCGCTTCAGATAGCGATACAGGCTGGTCCGTCCGATCCCGAGTATCTGCGAGGCGCGGACGCGGTTTCCGTTGCACATTTCCAGGACGCGCCGGATGTGAACTTGGCGCACTTCCTCGAGAGGCAGCGGACGCCAGGTCTCTTCTAAATGCGCCGCGCTTGCTCGAGGCTTCTGCAGATGCTGGGGCAGATCACTCACATCAATGAAATCGTTGGCGCAGGTCAGGGCAGCGCTCGAAATCACGTTTTCAAGCTCGCGGATATTTCCCGGCCAATCGTGGTGCAGCAGAACTACCTGAGCGCGGCGAGTGAGCCCGTGCAGCGTCTTTCCGTAAGCCTCGCTGTACTTTTTCAGAAAATGGTGCACCAGGATGGTGAGGTCCTCGGAGCGGTCAAGCAATCCGGGCAAACGCAGCTCGAGGGTGCTGAGGCGGTAGAAAAGATCCTCGCGAAAGCGGCCGGCCAGGACTTCGGCGCGCAGATCCCGATTCGTGGCGGCGATCAATCGCACGTCGATCTTTTTGACTTCGGGTGAGCCGACCCGCTGGATTTCGCGGTTTTGGATCACGCGAAGTAATTTCGTCTGCATGGGAAGCGATGTTTCGCCGACCTCGTCCAGGAAAACGGTGCCGCCGTTGGCGTATTCGAAGAGTCCCGGGCGGGTATCAGTGGCGCCTGCAAAAGATCCGCGCACATGTCCGAAGAGCTGGCTTTCGAGCAACGTATCGACCATGGCCGAACAGTTGCAGACGGCGAAGCGCTCTTGCGCGACCGGCTCATCGCGTGGAGGGCGCGGGCCACCAGCTCCTTCCCAGCGCCAGTGGGGCCGCTGACCAGGACGTTGGTGTAGTGACGCGCGACTTGCGCGCGAGATCAAAAAGCTCCAGCATTGCGGGGCTCTTTCCGACGATGCCGTGGAATTTCAAATTGCTCAGCAATTGTTCCTGGAGCTGGCGGACTTGCGATCGCTGCGTGAAAACTTCCGCCAACTCGTCCAGTGTTCGCAAGAGGCGCGCATAATCGAGAGGCTTGCAAAGATAGTCGTAAGCGCCTTGCTTGACAGCTTCGATGGCGGAATCGACGGAATAAAAGCCGGTCACGAAAATGATGTAGATGCCAGGATCGATGCGTTGCGCCTTTTCGAGCAACGCGAGCCCATCCGTTCCGGGCATCTTGATGTCCGCCAGAACCACTCGACAAGAGCCCACGCGAACTTTTTCCAGAGCCTCGTTTGGATCGGTGGTTCCTTCAACGGTGAACCCCGCTTTTGCGAGGCGCGTGGTGACAAGTTCGACTTGATCGGGCTCATCATCCAGGACGCAGACAGTAAGGTTGCTCCGGCTCAGACTTGCGACCGTCTTTTCCATTGTGGATGTCATCCTGGCCAAAGACTACAGGCAAGGTCAGTGCCAGAGTGGTAGAGGAAGAGACCGAGGACACACGGTCAGGAATACTCTGCCACGAAAAAAGGCGTCCTTGCGACTAGCTCATATTGCGGCGGTTAGCACAGACCCGCGGACTTGGCAGGGTTGTAATGCGGGGATCGATGCTCCAGTTTTGCTGCAACGTTCGACGCGCTCACGTTCCGAACTGGAACCGCAGGCTCAAAGAGGAACCTGGGCTCAAAATTTGCTTGCCAGCTTGCTTGTTTCGCTGGCTGCGCCCCGAAGTTAGGATGGTAGAACTTCGGCGTGCTCAGCGACGACGGGGAGCCTCTCGTGAGCGCTGCGGCGAGCTCGGAGTTGCTGGAGACCGACGCGGATCAAGCCCCGCGCATCGCGCGTTCCCACGCTGACGGCTTGATAGGCGATGGGATAATTGTTCTCGGCGGCGAAGGCCTGAAGCAGACGGACGAAAACTACGGTGCCCTCGCGAAGCGGGCTTTGCACGCATACCTCTTTGCTTCCCTGCTCGTCCCATTTGAGAGCAGTCTTCTCCACGAAGAAACTCTCGCCGACGTCCCAACCGGAAATCTCGACCCGGTAGCTGTTTTCTTCCTCTTCTTGCCAATGCATTGAACTTCGTCCGAAGTGCAGTAAGCAGCGGGAATGCCAAACCCCCCTCCGATCCCGCAATCGCTCACGCCGAAAGACTTAGAGCGTGCTGGGCAGGAACTTGCGGCTGACCGGCTGTTCCATTCAAAGCCTTTGTGCGGGTTTGAATCAGGGGGAAGCAACGACGAAATCAGCGAGCTGGGCCGCTCAGCCGTAGCCGGCGCCGGGATAGAGCAGATTCAATGCTAATGGAAAGAGGAAATTGAAAATTTTTCCGTAGAGCGCCCAGGCGAGAATCAACCCGAGCATTCCGAATCCCTGGGTTCTTGTCCATTCGAGGAATCGCAAAGCGCCCTCTTCGCTCATGAACAGCGTGATTCCAGTGTTGCCGTCCAACGGCGGCACTGGAAGCAGATTGAAGGTGCCCAGCAGCAGATTGAGAACGAAAAGAATGCTGAGGAAGGTTGCCGCGAATCCGGCCGTGCCGGGCTCGATTGCTTCCGTAATGTGCGTGAATCCGGCGGTGTGCGGAGCGCGTAGGAAACCAAAGGCCATACCGAAGCGAATCCCTACTGCCGCCAGAAGCAAAAGCGAGAAATTAGCGGCCGGCCCAGCCAGGGCCATCCAGGCGGCGCGTCGTGGAAAGCGACGTTGCCATTCGGGATCATAGGGAGCGCTAGCCCAGCCAATCATCCATTTGGAGAGAAAGTAAGAAAGGATCGGCACAACGAGCAATCCAACCGGTTCGCGGCGAATGTGCGGGATCGGGTTGAGTGATACTTGGCCACCGTGGAAGGCTGTCGGGTCCCCGCCCAGCTTCGCAGCGAGCGCGTGAGCCCCTTCATGGCAAGTCGTCGAGAAGAGAAAGACAATATACCAGATGACGCCGAGGACCAGGAATTGGGGATTCATCGCGCCGCCTAGACTAGTGAGTAAGGCGGCAGGGCGCAATACTTTTCACGGAACAAAGCGCCGAGGCTCGAGCCCGTGGCGATTTTTCTTGACCGCATCCGCCTTCACGCATAAACTGATTGTCAACGGTATCGCCTGGGAACTTTCCTGAGGGGCAGGAAAGGAGCAAGGAACTTCATGGCATCTCAACGGCAACCTCAAACCTGGGTGCGTGTGTCTCGCGACCTTGAATTCGAGGGTCTCCTCCGGCGATCAACGGAAATTCTCAAGCGGCGCCAACTCCATTCCGTCAAACCAGTGAAGATCACTCGGAGAAATCCCCTCCGACCGCTGTAAAATCACGACAAGCGTGTTCACGAAACGTGATTGCAATTTCCCAGTGTTCCGCTGGGAAGAATGCCGTGTGGAAAGATCGCAGCGCAGAGTGCTTATTGTCGGCCAGACCGATCGTTTGGCCGGCAAGTGCGCCTCGCTCTGTGAGATGCCTCGACCGCGGGGAGCTTGGCGTCTACGCTCGCGCCGTAGCAATGCAAAGCTCCTGATTCTGATTGCGTAATAAAGAGGAGCACACCGACGTTTGCATTCCACGTTAGCGAAGGAGCCGGAATGGTTGCGCGTCCTCCGCTAACCGTTCCGCTCGCAAGAAGATTTTCGTTAGTCAGATCATACCAACTGTACGCATAATTTCCGGAAGGAAGCTGGATTCTCGCGCTGGTGGTGTTCGGTCTCGTGGTGCCATCGTCCCAAAAGTAGACGACATACTGGGATCCGGGATTGGCAAGGATTTGCCAATGAGAACTGGGTCCCTGAGAGACAAGAGTGTCGTATTCGTTGCCGCTGCCGTCAACTGGGGACATGAGCCACCACTGCACCTTATCAACCAAGTCGCGGAGAATCTTGAGGCGCGTGGCTACAGTCGACCAGCCCGGGTAGTCGGTGTGCGCCCCCAGGTAGATCGCATAGTATCCTCCGGAAGTAAACCATCCCCAGGCTTCGCGCGTGTCGCCGTCGAGCAACGCGGGATCCAGAGCGTTGTTCGTGATCCAGCCGAAGGATTCGTTGGACTGCAAGATCTTATTCTTGAGCTGCGCCCCATGCAGATAGCCGGAAACGTTGTCGGGATTCTGGTCATAAAAGTGGAAATCAAGGTCATCCACAGAGGGCTGGTCCCAATAGTATTGGATGCCGGTCATGTTTTTCCCCGAAAAGTTCTGTGCATGGGCGGCAACCGGCTTCGAAGAATGCTGCTTTACGTAGTGCGCCCAATACTGCTGCCATGCATACACCTGGTCCTGGCTCGCTCCCGGTCCGGGGAATTCGTTATCAATCTCAAAGTAGACATTACTGAAGGGCCCGGTCGTGGCAATTGCTCTATCGACGAGCGCCTGCTGGTAATGGAGCAGATTGTGCCCGCTTGCCGATGTCTCGGTCCCATTCAAAGAGAAAAATTCGGGACGATAGTAGCCGCCGCTCGCATTTGTCGTGAAGGCGTTGTTGATGTTGTATGCTTTGTTCCATGCGTTTCTGAAAGACGAAGAGTTCCACCATCCGCTGGAAGAGTTGTCGCCCGGATATGCGTCGAAAAGTGAAATTTCGACAATAATGTTTCTCGCCTGCGCCGCTTCGAGGAAGGTTCGGAGCCTTTTCCAGTAGGCGGGATTCCACGTATCGAGATCGAAGCGATTCGTCAGCGGATCGTGTGCCCAGGGATGCAAAATGCTCGCGCCCTCGAACCAAGCGTCCAGCCAAATCCTGACCTTGTTGATGCGATATGCCTGAAGCTGGTTCAGCACGGAGACGTAGTCGGTGTTCGGATCGCCTACAAGCAGCTGCGCATCGACTCCGGCTAAATAGATGAAGCTTCCGTCGTATACCATCTCCCCGCTGCCGAGAGCCCGGTAGCTGGCGGGGTATGAGCGTGAGCAACAAAACCCAAGAGCAATAGAAAAGCGCACACAAGGAATGTGAGTGTTCCTTTTTGATCGGTATGCGAGTTTCTTCTCGTAGCGACCTCTTCCACTGTTCCTTACAGCTTTTGGATTGCGCACATCAGATTCCATTATAGATTCGCCCAGTCGTAAAACAACGCCTGCAGCAACCCACCTCGATTGGGGACGGATTTGTCTGGTGGATTTCTACGGGGATAGGATTGGCCGAGCAGACCGACTCGCAGGCCGAAGGTTACCCAGAACTCCGGGAACACAAATGCGGTTACTGACCCGAACGATGTTCCACCGGCAGACTTGACTCTCAAAGGATGGACATCCACAGTAAATTCGATCGTTAGGAAGCACCTTGCCATAGGAAGCGCCTTGCCATGAATTCTTCCCTCTCGCAAATCGAAGGCCAGACGCAGGACGTTGGCGTCCCAGAGATTGAAGAACGTCAGCGCAAGATTGAACGGCGGAGTCTGTTAGCGTGGGGAAATGCAATCATCGTTATCCTCGGCTTGACGGCAGCAGTCGTTTCCTTGTCTGCCTCCCTGCTGTTGAACGGAACTAAGACATTTGGGGGCATCAGCCTCAGCCTGGCGGTAAGAGCGCTGGTCGGCTTGGTTCTCGCGTTCAGCGTGCACATGATTTATCAGCAAGTTTTGTTGAGGAGACTGCAACACGAATTAGCTGAGCAGCAGATCCAAGCGGAGGTTTTCCGAAGGTTGGCCATGTTCGACCCGCTGACGGGTCTTTACAACCGCCGATTCGCGGAGCAACGCCTGGGAGCAGAAATCGCCCGGTCGGAAAGGAGAGGACACTCGCTCACTATGGTTTTGCTGGACCTCAATGATTTTAAGCAGATCAACGATTGTTATGGCCACTCGGTCGGCGACTTGGTATTGAAGGAATTTGCGCAGCGCTTGAACAGGTCAACTCGGGGATCGGACTTGGCCGTGCGCCTGGGTGGCGACGAGTTCATGTTGCTACTGGTTGATTGCAATATCAGCCAGCTTCAGCGCGTTCTGGTTCGACTGAAACCGTTTGAGATAGAAATCCGGGACACGAGGCTTCCCATTACATTTGCAATCGGATGGAAAGAGTATGCCCCCGGTGACAAGCCCGCCGACTTACTCAACGGAGCGGACCGCCAGCTCTACCTGAATAAACTCGCCATGAAGCAAACGAGGCAGCCGGTCCCGGCAGCGACCTAACACACGGAACGGTGCGTTATACGTCCGCTCCTCGCTGCGTGTTGGCTGAAAAGCACCAGCGCCGCTCGAAAACCACCATCGGTCCCCGTAATCCGGGAATACCGTCACTCCAAGCTGCGTCGAGCATCCTATTGAAAACAGGCATCTTCCGAAATACTGGAAAGCGGGCGCCGTTTGGCAATTCTTCTGCACCATCCGAAGGCAGTTGTTTGAAGTACGGTTTACGGATTTGGAAAGAGGCGCTCAAATGCGATACCTAAGAGTTCTGGCTTTAATTGGCACGTGCTTGGTTTCGGCACCTTTCGCACACGCACAAAGAGTTGTGGTCGGCGTTGGAGTCGGCCCAGCTTACGTTGGTCCAGCCCCGGTGTGCGCCTACGGCTACTATGGATATTACCCGTACGCGTGCGCGCCTTACGGCTACTACGGTCCCAGTTGGTTCTCCGGCGGTGTCTTCATCGGTGGAGGCCCGTGGTTTCACGGTTTTTATGGGCGCCCTGGCTTTTACGGTCGTCCTGGCTTCCGGCCCGGCTTTGTTGCTCGCGGACCCGTCTTCGTCGGGCGCGGCGACTTCGTTCATAGCGGCGTAGTCGGACACAGACCGGTTGGCGGTGGCTTCCATGGCGGAGGTTACGTGGGCGTTGGATTCCACGGCGGAGGCGGCTTCCACAGTGGCGGACGCAGGTAAATTCCACCGCAATTGAAGACCTCGAACCGGCCGGCAGCACTCACTGTCGGCCGGTTTCCTTTTTTATATCGGAAGCCCTCAACGAGGACCATCTTGAGACAGAGGCGCTCGCCCGCAGGTCGCGATTGTGCCTGGATCACGGCGCACTCGGAGACAATCCAGTTGGACCGGGAAATGGACATGGTCGCGTGAAAACGATGAGTTTTCGGACCGGTCCGGCGCGAAAGGGAACCCTTTTGGCGCGCACGGGTGCACCGTAGGCTGGCAAAGTGTATATTGCTCGAGTCGAAGGGCCCGCAGCATTACTTGAGCAGTGAAGAATGCGGATCGCAAAGTGACGGAAACAACCTCAAGCGCGCAACGATTCAAGGTGGCGGTGGTGCAGGCGGCCCCCGTTGTTTTCGATCGCGAGCGCACGCTGGAGAAGGTTGACGCGCTGGCGGGCGAGGCGGCGCGCAAGGGTGCGCGGCTGGCGGTTTTTCCCGAGGCGTTTGTTTCGGCGTATCCGCGGGGGCTCGACTTCGGCGCGGTGGTGGGCTCGCGCTCCGACGAGGGCCGGGAAGACTTTCGCCGCTACTGGGAAAGCAGCGTGGATGTCCCCGGTCCGTCGGTTGATGCGCTCGGCCGGACGGCGCAAAGCAACAGCATCTACCTGGTCATCGGAGTCGTGGAACGGGATCGGGGCACGCTCTACTGCAGCGTGTTGTTCTTCGCGCCGGATGGCAGCTGCCTCGGCAAGCACCGGAAAATCATGCCGACGGCTTCCGAGCGGCTGGTGTGGGGGTTTGGCGATGGCTCGACGATGCCGGTGTTCGACACGCCGCTCGGAAAGCTGGGCGCGGTGATCTGTTGGGAGAATTATCTGCCGTTGATGCGGGCAGCGATGTACGCGAAGGGGATCGAAATTTATTGCGCGCCCACCGCCGACGCGCGCGACTCGTGGATCGCCTCGATGCGCCACATCGCGGTCGAGGGAAGGTGCTTCGTGCTCTCTTGCAACCAATTCAACCGCCGGCGCGACTTTCCGGCCGATTATCGTTCGGTTTTTGGCAACGATCCCGACACCATCGTGACGCGCGGCGGAAGCTGCATCGTCGATCCCTTCGGCAATTTTCTAGCTGGTCCTGACATGGAGGGCGAAACGATTCTGGTCGGGGAAATCGATCGCGCGCAGATCGTCCGCGGCAAATTCGACCTGGATGTCGCCGGCCATTATGCCCGACCGGATATCTTCGAGCTTCACGTGGACGAGCGGGCGAAACAGCCGGTGACCACTCACGGCGCCGAGGCAGGTGGCAAGGAAGAACCAACAGGTCAGCCTGACCGCCATGCCGCTGCCGCTGAATGAATGGCTCCGGGGCCTGGACTCGAACCAGGATAGCCAGATCCAAAGTCTGTAGAGAATCTTAGATGATGTTGATTCGTCTAGCCTTTTCCTGTGTCCTAGTGCTTGTTAGTTGTGGGTTTTCGGTTGTAATTGTTCCCAACTTGTTCCCAACCCCCTAAAGTGGCACAACTTTTTTGGGCACAGCTTCCGCTTTCGTAAGCGCGTTCTTGCATCTCCTGCAACGCTGAAACTGGACCTCGTGATCTTGGACCTGGCCATGCCAAAGATGAATGGCCTGCAAGCGGCGCGCACAATCCACACGGGTGCCCCTAAAATGCCGATGCTTCTCTTCACGCTGGTCGAGGTCGGCGAGGCGTTGGCGCAACAAGCCCGCGACGTGGGATTTCAGGGAGCGCTGTCAAAAGAAGCAGGGGTGTTCGCTCTCTCGCAGGTTGTCGAAGCACTGCTCCAGGGCAAGACTTTTTTCCTTTCTGCTCCAATGACTCCCGAAGCTCTCGCATCGGACGCGAAGGAAGAGACAATCATGTCAGCACTGCTCGGCCACGATACAGCACCACTCACAGCCTTCCCGTCAAGATTCGTCCGTTCGCCCGGCTGCACGGGTTGAATGTCTTTGCTTATCACAGTTGACCCCACGACCTCCCGGAGACCGAATCGACACCATAAGAGTGCAGATTCGTCGAGGACTGAAAAACAGATCTCAGCTCGCCGATAATGGCGGCCTGTTCGTACTGTAGTTCAGCGCTTAGAGCAATTTCGCGCAAGCCTTTTCGGCACCACGAGGGCTGTGCGTCCGCTCGGGCGGCTTCTAACACTCCCTTGTGTCAAGCCAATAAGTTGAGGTTCCCAGCCATTTGAATCGCGAGCAAAACTACATGATCCCACCGAGGAATTTCTTTCGGGGAGACCGCCAAATAGTCTCGCTGTCTGTAGCGCTAAGCTAGTGTTTACACCGCCTGATCACCCACAGTGGTTTGGGGCTTGGCACGCCCATCAAGCGAAGAAAGACATGCTGTTCGTGCTTCCTGGCGAGAGCAATCGATGATAGTGCGCGATCATCCAAAACGCGGAAATATCTGCGACACCCTTCTTGCTTTCGACCTGGTCTGCGACTCGCAAGGTCACGCAAAGCCAAAGACTGAAGCTGCCCGCCGAACGGATCGAAACGGGTGTCTGCGGGAAGAATTTTCCCGGTTTAGTACCAGAAGATGGTACGGCCAAAATTACCTAGACATTAGGCCAAGTTGCGGTCCGCAAAGTGTTTGTGTGAAAAGTCCCTTCTTGGCAGCATTATTGCCCTTCCCCATCGTGAAAATCAACGACTGACCGAACCACGGTCGGGGGTGACCCATAGGCTATTTCGACTTCCCAATTTCTGACTGACGAGGGAGATGAGCCATGAACAGGAAAGCCCGCATTCAGAATCCTGCCATCAGACTTCGAGTTTCAAATTGGCTACGCATCCGTCGAAGACAGCTGCGTGAGAGAAACATCGAGGCCCGCCTCAAAGACGTAGAAAATAGCGTCGCGAATTTGGGTGCCGGCGCATACCTTACCTGGCTGACAGACTCAACCCGCATGTGCGAAGTCACGGAAGAACTGCGCGCAAAGGTGGAAGCTGTACATTGGATGCTTCGAGTCGCGCAACATTTCAGTGGTCCGAAACCAGAAGCAATTTTGGCAGCCGCGGAGGAATCTCTCGATGATCTTGATAAGGCGGTCGGATCAGAAATGCACTCCTCCTCGATTCCTTCCGAGCCCGCATGCAGCGGCTTACTATGCACTTCATGAGAGGCAAAGCCGGATAGGACGCCGCCATCGGTTACATTTGCTCCCACATTCATCTACTCTGTGCTTCAAGTCACTCGATAACCAACCGCTCCGGGGGCCATTTCAAGACCGTGGCTCTCTGGGCCTGACAATCAAGGAGGCTGACATGTTCGCTCGACATATGTCCATACATCTAAAGCCGGATCGTGTAGCTGAGTTCACCAGAACGATAGAGCAGGAAGTCATTCCCTTGCTTCGAAAGCAAAAAGGCTTCCGGGACGAAATCACATTGATCGTTCCGGAAGGAACAGAAGCGATTGGCATCAGTTTTTGGGATCAAAAAGAAAACGCAGAAGCATATAGCGGTAGGGCCTACTCGGAAGTGATGGAAGTCCTGACGAAGGTGCTCGACGGTACCCCTCAGGTTCGGACCTACGAAGTTGCCAACTCGACCTTCCACAACCTAGCCGCCGGCACCGCAGCCCGAGGCTGATCTTCTCGTGCGGTGGGGGTGCCAGATCTGCCCCCTGCCTTGCTTCGGATGTATCTGGTGTCAAAACCTAGAAGTTCTCGACCTCGCAGTTTGAATCCCAGAAATCCTCACAATCACCGACTGGAATGGGAATTTGGCACTCGATCGAAGCGCCGTGCAAGCTTACTTCCAGAGTTGTTGTCCAATCTCGGCCGGGCGCCTGATATTGAAGTCTCAATGGCACAGAGACTCGTTTTCGGGACTGCGCCGCAAACCCTTCGTCAGCTTGGCCACACACATCAGGATGTCAAGCAACTGCGCCTGTTCCGTTCCATTCAGATCTTTGGCACCCAAACCGAGGGTTGCCGCCTGGTCAGCGATCTGGGTTAAGGTCACCATCACTGCGTCCACAGGCATTGAGTTCCAGTGTTCCTTCGTCCTGAGCTGATCAGCGCATTCGTCAAGTTGACTGTAGCAGCGCGAGATGAAGTGTCCTCGACACAGACCGTGCCCCTGAAAACACGCGCTACCGGGCTTACCACAGGCTGGCACAGCGCACAAATGAGCCATGATCGCACTCGCGTGGGATCCGGAGACTAGCGCAATTTCGGTTTCGGAACGACAGTGCTCGGGTTTTCCTCAGCTTGGAAGGAATCACTTCATTGTAAGTGAGGCAAGCCGACCAACGACATGGGTCATAACTACCGCAAAACGATCAGCTTCGTTCATGTCTTTTCCCGTTGTTGTAGTTCCCGATGCAACGCCTCTTTTGCGGACGAAAGCAATTAGGAATCCATCGGCCAGGATTCGATTCTATGGCGGATGGCGGCCAGCCCGTATACTGCTTCGATTGTTGCAGCCCTCGTTGAGCGCGAGGTGGAGCGGGCGCGTGGACGCGAGCATGGCAAGGACATCTCTGCCCGCAAGCCATGAAAAGTAGCGATGTTACAGTTTGCCTTGAATCTGACAACACTCAGCCAGAGAACCCAAACGCCAGCCGCAAAGACTCAAGGCAAAGTGAACCCGAGAAGGTCGCGCGAATCGACCGAAAAGAGACGGGGCATGAAACCTCGATCGCCTCTGGCGCAAAGCTGGGCGAACAGACCCTACATCAAGAGCAGATAAGGGCAGCTGAGAAGGAAATTAACGAGCAGCTCGCTCAAAGGAACTGACTACCGGGACCCGATTCTTTACCCGATCAGAGAAATAAACTCCACCACAGCGATATTTCATATGCAGCGAATGTGTTCCCCTTGAAATCATCGGCGAATGAAAGCCGAGGAAACCATCAGTTTCGAGGGCTTCCGTTGGGTTTGGGCTTGGCCCCAGCGTCAAAGTTGGTGCCGCGTGGAATTAGCAAAACGGCGACTTTGAAATGGGGCGTAACCGGAGTTTTTGGGGGAATCGCAGGAGTCCGGCAAGCAATGACGTCTTCTCGAACGCGACCTCAAACTTGAACCAAACGCAAGACATACGACTACCGGCATCTCAATACTCTGATGGACGCGCGGAAACTAGCGGCTCTTCTTGGCGTTAGCTCAGTCGGAACCGTCATTCGGAGCGCGTCGGAGGAGCCGTACCGACGCCTGCTAGAGGGACGGCGTGCGGGCTGCCCGCAGCATCATCGGCGATGGTGACCTGGGCGCCCTTGGCGCCGAGCGTGGTGGGCGCAAACGTGACCCCAATTGCGCAACTCGCTTTCGCCGGAAGCTGGCCCGCGCCGGCAGGGCAAGTTGTTTTCGAAGGAACCAGGATGAACTCAGCGGCGTTGTTCCCCGTGATCGCAATGGTCGTTGTGATGTTGAGAGCCACGCTGCCCGTGTTAGTCAAAACCACTGTCCGCGGAGAACTCGTAGACCCGACCGCCTGATTGCCAAAAATAAGGTTTGTGGGCGAAACAGCAAGGATGGGAACTGGCGGTGTGGCGTCGCCTCGGAGCTGGACGCTTTGCGGGCTACCGGAAGCATTGTCGCTAATAGTGAGAATGGCCGTGAGCGCGCCTGGGGTTGACGGCTGGAAGGTGACATCAATTACGCAACTCGCGCCGGCCACCAAGGTAGCCGGTGTTACGGGACAGTTGTTCGTCTGAAAGAAATCGCCTTTGTTCTCCCCGGTGATAGCAACCTCTGCAATTATCAACGGGGCGGCGCCACTGTTGGTAAGCGCGATCTTTTGCGGCGCGCTTGCCGTACCTGCAGACTGCTCCGTGAAGTTTACGGCGGTGGATGAGAGTGTCACCATGGGTTCGGCGCCGTTGGCCGACTCAAGAATGCCAGCCGAGCAAAACGTTACGCCCATCATTAGAAGATGATGTAAAGCTTTCTTCATGTGAGCTCCTTCGCGGTTTCCCGGGTAGGCTAAATGTTCAGCGCCAAGCTCGCGGGAGCACGTCTCGCTGGGTGGGACTAGCTCCACTGCAAGGAACTATCGCAGATATTATCGGGGGTTTCCATTCCGGAATCTCAGGTAGTTGTGAGTGTATGCCCCACAGCCTCGTTCTGGAACGCTCCGGCTCAGCTTGGCATCCCGGTGGCCACCCCGGCGGCCTCCGAGGAACAGGCTGCCTCTGATCTCAACCCTGGAACCGCCTCTGCTCTAAGCCAATCTTTCAGAAACTGCTTGTCACCTTTTCGGGACAACTTCGCAAGTCGGCATGCAGCAGTAAGAATTCCGATGGCCTTCTTTGAGTGCTTTACAATGTTCATCCGATCTAGAGCAGAACTGAGGTAAAGTAGGATTAACATGCGTAAGCGCCACATTACCTCAACTCCACAGAGTGCTCGACCTTCTGATCAAGCCTGGCTGGACGTGGATCGTGCGGCTTTGGTCGAGGTGACATCGGAAGAAAAGGGCTATCCCATCGAATCTGCGCTGCTAGCGGAAGAAAAGGGGGGTTGGCGTGCGGCTAGCCCCGGGACTCAGACAATCCGGCTAATTTTCGACGAGCCGCAAAGGCTCAGACGCATCTGGCTGGTTTTTGAGGACACCGAAAACAGACGCACGCAAGAGTTTGTCCTACGATGGTCTCCGGATTCCGGACGTTCCTACCGAGAAATCGTACGCCAGCAATGGAATTTTAGCCCGCCTGGCTCAGTGCGGGAGATAGAGGACTATAGTGTTGAGCTCTCCGCAGTCACAGTACTTGAATTGATCATCGTACCTGACAAGAGTGGCAGTGAAGCACGCGCATCACTCGCGAGTTTGCGTTTAGCTTGATTTCGACCAGCTTCTTGCCCCGAGTGCTTCCAAGTCCCAGTTTAGAAGCGTCGGTTCTCACATACAGGATCATGCAATGAGCCCAACTAGAGCAAATTGGAGATTAATGTCGCAAAAGCCATATTAGCAGTAGCGGTTTATCCGAACGAGCCGAAACAGTTTGAGACTGATGTTGAAAAAGTCCCCGAAATGCCTCATTCGCTCCACGATACTCCCCTTAAGCTATTGATTCTTCGTTCGCCTGAGGCGAGTTCGGGACGTGAAGAACAACTGCAGATCTGAAGTCCTACGAGTGGAAATTATGAAATAGACATCCCACGAAAGGTGCTTTGGATGGTGAGGAAGAATCCGATTCGCGGATAACCCTACCCGGCCAGAGGCCGCGGAAACGATGCGGCGCGCGGCGAACGAAAGCATCAGGCGCGTAATGCCACTGAACAGCATGCTGATGCCTACAAGCGTCCCGATGACCCACGGGGAACTCGATGGCCACGTCCGCCACACCATGAAGGCGAGAATCAGAGTGACAGAAATAAGCGCCTGCGACAAGTGCGGCGACCGCCGCAGCCGGGACCCCAATCTTCCAGGGGATTCCAGAAATCGTACCGGCACCTGTCGGAGCCACGGTTGCTGCGCCTGGCTGAGAGACGCTGGCTTGAATTTGTCCCGCGACTGACTGCGAACCTGAAACTGGACCCTGCCGGGCGGTTTCGGCGGACGAGGCCACGGCCGCGGAACTGCTGACGGCCGAGCGACCGGAATCCGTGTCCCTCTTCAGCCGCTGCAAATCGGCGCGCAAATCGGAGCCGGTTTGATAGCGCAGCTTGCGGTCTTTCTCGAGGGCTCTATTTGAGATTCGTTCATCGTGGCGGGTGACGGACAGCGGTAGAAAGTGCTATCGACCTCAACCGTTTTGAAGTGTTCGGCATAGAAACTGAGGTAGTCGCGGGACTTCATTCCCGCCGGGTAAAAAGAGCCGTCCCAGCCTGCCGCCGTGAAAGCGGATGTGCCGAGATAGATTGTTGGCGGAGCCAGCAGCACGAATCCTGTGCTCGCGGGTCGCGGTAGTATGTCCAATGCTGCGATAGTCGTCATTGATAAGAGCATCCGTGAAATCGCGCACAGTCAGTGGTCTGCCCAATTGCATCGAAAGGTGCATCACGCAACAGTTATCGGTACGTTGCAGACCGCGCGGATCGGGAACGGAGATTCCAAAAATAGGCATTAATATTTAGGACGGCGGTACCGGCCGATATATGAGCATGTATTGGTTGATCGCCTGCCTGCTCATCCTGGGAGACACGGATACGCACAAGCAATTCGTCGCTGCCTTAATACGCCGCAACTCGACGGGAGCCATTTTGCTGGCCGCGCTGGCCTGGGGCGGCATCGTCCGGGCGCAGGACACGACTTCTGCTCAACAACAGACCCCTGCTCAGCAGCCGACCCCCGCGCCGACTCCGCAACAAGAGCAAGCCCAGGTGAACCCCGCCGCCCGCTGCCTTCAACCCGCACCGATCGTGAGTTGGAAAGATTACCAGGGGAAATTCGCGAAAGTGGTGGGCGCATTCGGCCGGAAACTAGAGCGTAGATCGATATACCCGATGCATTACAAGGCCGGCGAAGTGATGTGTACTCTCGAGGTGAAAGACAAATTCATTCTGTTCGTCGAGGATATGATCGAGCCCATCACGTTTCTCGACGCTGGTTTCAATGCCGGAATTGGCCAGGCGGAAAATAGCGACCGCTCTTACGGTCAGGGCGCCGCCGGATATGGCAAGCGATTCGGAGCCAGCCTCACCGATCAGGCCTCATCAGAGTTTTTCAAGGACTTCGCCTACCCGACAATATTTGCAGAGGATCCGCGCTACTACCGCCTGGCGCAGGGCAGCACCGGAGCGCGCTTGTGGCATGCCGTGG
>JBARRP010000122.1:0-2519 GCA_049644285.1 Candidatus Acidiferrales bacterium
ACTTTGATTCGATAACGGCGTCGACTCCTTGCGACCGAGTAGACTTGGTTGCTAGAACGACCAAGGCTCGGAGGAAAGGAGCCGAGCGATGCTGATTGTAGGATGTGATTTTCACACGCGTTATCAACAAATCGCGATGCTGGATCGAGAGTCGGGAGAATTGGTGGAGCGGCAGCTAGAACACGGGAACGGAGAAGCGCGAGCTTTTTACGCCGGCTTGCCCAAACCAGCACGGATCGGGATGGAAGCGACTGGTCACGCGCAGTGGTTTGAGCAGATGCTAGCCGAACAAGGACACGAGCTGTGGATCGGGGACGCCGCTCGAATCCGAGCCGGCGCGGTGCGGAAGCAAAAGACGGACAAACTCGACGCTGCTCATTTGTTGAAGCTGCTCCTCGAAGAGCGGTTTCCGCGAATCTGGATTCCCTCACCAGGCGAGCGCGATCTGCGGCAACTGTTGCGGCATCGATACAAGCGGGTGTGCTTCCGGACCTCGGTGAAGAACCAGTTGCACGCGCTGGCGATGAGCCAGGGCGTGTGCCGGAAGGAAAAGCTGTGGACCGAGGCGGGCCGCCGGGAGCTGGAGGGTCTCGCACTGGGTCCTTGGGCGGCCCGGCGCCGGCGAGACTTGCTGAAATGGTTCGATCGGTCCGAAGAGCAGCTTGTCGAGTTGGATCGGGCCGTGATCGAAGAAGCGGAGCGTCGTTCGGAAGCCAGACACTTAATGAAGTGTCCAGGAGTAGGCCCAGTGACCGCGTTGGCGTTCGTGCTGACGCTAGGGCCGGTGGAACGCTTCCCGCGAAGCAAACCGATCGTTAGTTATCTGGGTCTGAATCCGCGCGAGCATTCCAGCGGTGGTCACCAGCGGCTGGGTTCTATCAGCAAGCAAGGGAACTCGATGATGCGCTTTCTGCTGGTGGAAGCAGCGCACACGGCGGCGCGATTCGACCCCGAACTGCGGCGGATGTATCAGCGGTTGAAGCATCGCCGCGGCGGGGGCGTCGCGAAGGTGGCCATCGCTCGCAAACTGGCGGTGAAGTTGTACTGGATGCTGCGCGAGCTGACGGAGCCCGATCGCATGCATCCGGCTCCCATGCAAGGCAGCCCGGTGAGCGCATTGGTGGACGAGAGTTCATCGTCACTTTGATTGGGCACCTTGCCTCCCTGCACCGGCGGGGAGTTCGAAGTACGAATCATGGGTGCGCCGGGATAAACCGGCGTGGAGTGGTGGATGAAAGAGCCATACGGTGAAGGCCTAGCGAGCCACACCGGCTCCGAGTCATGCGCCCGCAGCTGTAAGGCTGAAGGCGAAGCGTTGACAGGAGCACAGGCAGGCGGGGTATTCAGCCGCGAAATGTTACTAAATCAGAGGGCCGACGCCGTCCATGATGGCGGAAGGCAACAACGATGCGTGCGAAATCGCGAGCATCCATCGAACTCTGCGAGGTCAGAGACCCCCGCATGCAGGGAAACTCCACGCACGAGAACCGGGAGGCCCTACCAACGCCCGACACGAAATAATGAGTGGGCCGGTTGGAGAAGGCGATGAGCCATAAGTCCAACATGCACATTGGTGGGGAGTCGGACGGTCGTGTACTACCTGTGAAGTGCCCGAACAAAGACGGGAAGCCGTCGGCGGAGGGCGCGGAGGGAAGACGACCGACCAAGGAGAACACGGAACAGACGGCCGCATCCCAGATCCAAAGCTGGGGGAACGCGTTGAACGGGCTGCGCCGTGTGCGGGAAGCAGCAAAGAGGGATCGGCGGTTACGATTCACCGCGCTACTGCACCACGTATCCGTCGCGCTTCTCTCGAACAGCTTCTATGCCCTGAAGCGAGAAGCCGCTCCGGGAGTGGACGGGTTGACGTGGCAGATATACGAAACTGACCTGGACAAGCGTCTGGAGGATTTGCACAGTCGCGTGCACCGGGGCACGTATCGAGCGCTACCTTCCAAGAGAACCTACATTCCCAAGCCGGATGGACGACAAAGACCCCTGGGGATAGCAGCCCTGGAGGACAAAATCGTTCAACATGCGGTGGGAACGGTCCTCGAGCAGATTTACGAAGAGGACTTCTTGGGATTCTCGTATGGTTTCCGACCTGGGCGCGGCACACACGATGCGTTGGACGCGCTTTGGATTGGGATCATGAGGAAGAAGGTGAATTGGGTGCTGGATGCCGACATTCGTGACTGTTTTGGGTCTTTTTCACACGAGTGGATGGTTAAGTTTCTCCAGCATCGAATCGGCGATCGACGGATCCTCCGCCTGATACGGAAGTGGCTGAGGGCCGGCGTACTTGAGGATGAGGAATGGACGGAGACGCAAGTAGGGACTCCGCAAGGCTCGGTGATTTCGCCGCTGCTCGCGAATGTCTACCTACATTACGTCTTCGATCTCTGGGTGCAACACTGGCGGACGCACCGGACCACGGGCGACGTTATCGTGGTCCGCTATGCGGACGACATGGTGCTCGGGTTCCAGCATCGTGGTGATGCAGAGCGGTTCCTCCGAGA
>JBARRP010000123.1:0-3773 GCA_049644285.1 Candidatus Acidiferrales bacterium
CGAAGAGATGTCATGGAGAGCTCCTTTGGGAAATGGATGTGCTGCAAACAGCCACTCCATGCTTTCGCAAAGGAACCTGTCGAGGAAGGGTCCAACTGGAACGGCAGCAGGCGCGCCCCGATCACAACCAGCGGACTGTCGCCTTACCGCATACCGCGTAGCGGTTTAGTCCAAGAGCTGTTGTGTTGCCTTTTTCCGATCACCCTATCCACCGACAAAAGACTTGCGGCCGACTCCCGATACTGAGCTATTGACGTAATGTTGCATTTTGACTTGCTTGGCCTGCTCATCGGTATGAAACAGCTTCCAAGCTACCACAGAAATGGTGGTTGGCCAGTTTCCGATAAGCGCTTATCGGGCAGTGGGCGACGGTCCCGGATTACTGGTGAGAAGAGGATTGATCACCTATCCGTCACCCGCGTTGGCTATCGTCCTACTTGGTGCTTGCTCGAAATGTCGCGTCAGCCACATTCAATTGGATGTTCGGTGTCGCTGATGGCGCGTCCCACAATCGGACGGCAGCGCGCGATTGAGAATAGGGTCGTCCTGCTAAGCGGTGCGCCAGCAGTCGCTTAGAGGGCACCTTGGATGGGCGGGGACATGCTCTGAATCGCTCTAACATCTACTTGGAGGTGCGCGGATGTCCTCGTTCTGGCAAGACGTGCGGTACAGTTTCCGGATGATCGCGAAGGCGCCGGGATACGCGGCGATTGCAATCCTGACGCTTGCGCTGGGTATCGGCGCGAACACCACGATCTTCAGCTGGATCAACTCGACATTGCTGAATCCAATTCCCGGGCTGGCGAGCCCGCGCGAGGTGGTGGCGCTGTCGCTCGGCAGGGGCGCGGACAACGCCTTCCCGTTTACCTATCCTGATGTTGAGGCGATCCGCGACGGGCAGCAGAGTTTCGTGGGCATCACGGCGGGCAACACCACTCCCATGAGCCTGACGGGCAAGGGCAAGCCGGAGCGCGTCTGGGGCATGCTGGCGTCCGCGAATTATTTCGATGTGCTGGGCGTGCGGCCGATCCTTGGCCGCGGTTTTCTGCCCGTGGAGGACGAGAAGCCGGAAGGCTCGCCCGTCGCCGTGATCAGCTATCGTCTATGGCAAACGCACTTCGGCGCGAACCCGGGCGTTGTGGGGCAGACGATTGAAATCAATCAGCACCCCTACACGATTGTGGGCGTAGCGCCGGCGGTGTTTCAGGGGAGCCAGACGGGGCTGCGGTCGGAGATCTGGATTCCCATTATGATGGACGCGCAATTGTTGCCGCAGGGTTCCCTGCTTCATGACCACCACTACTTCTGGCTGTTTGTGCAGGGACGGTTGAAGCCGGGCGTCGTGCCGCAACAGGCGCAGGAGGAAATGACGCTGCTGCTCAAGCGGGAGGCGAAAAATTATCCGGAGGAGCACCGCGGGCACGACACTGTGACCGTGTACCCGCTCTGGCGCAGCCCGTTTGGCGCAAATCAGTTTCTCTCCATGCTGCTGCCGATGCTGATGTCCATCGCGGGCCTGGTGCTTCTCCTGGCGTGCGCGAACGTGGCCAATCTGATGCTGGTGCGGTCGGTGGCGCGGCGGCGCGAGCTTGCCATTCGAATGTCGCTGGGTGCCAGCCGCTGGCGGCTGGTGCGGCAACTGCTGGTGGAAAGCCTGGTACTCGCGCTGGCGGGAGGCGTGATCGCGCTGCTGATCACCTTTTGGACCGCGGGAACGTTCATGAAATTCCTGCCGGCGACGGATTTCCCGATCTCGCTCAGCATCCGAGCGGACCGCGCGGTCTTGCTTGCGACGCTGGTTATTTCCGTGCTCACCGGCGTGATTTTCGGAATTTTGCCGGCGCTGCGGTCTTCAAGCGATGCGCCTGTGGCGGTATTGAAAGAGGACACGGGCAGCGCGTCGGGCGGGCTGCGGAAGGCACGGCTGGCGAGCGGGCTGGTGGTGGCGCAAATTTCACTGTCGCTGCTGCTTTTGATCTGCGCAGGATTGTTTATCCGCAGCTTCATGAGCGCGCAGCAAATCAATCCGGGATTCAACTCACATAACGTGCTGATTGCTTCCTACGATCTGTTTACCGCGGGATATTCGCAGGAGAGCGGGGCGGAATTTGATCGCCAGCTCGTCACGAAACTGAAAGCGCTCCCGGGCATTCAGTCGGTGGCCCTGTCGAGCCGCGTGCCGCTGGGATTCGGCGGAGGCTCGACGAGCGTGAAGCCCGAAGGGTACGTATCGCAGGCGAATGAATCGATGGAGACGCAGGTAGCCATCATCACGCCGAATTATTTCCAGACCATGCAAATTCCGATTGTGAAGGGCCGCGATTTCACGTTGCAGGACGCGAAGAGCTCCCAGCGCACGGTGATCGTCAACGAAACGTTTGTGGAACGCTACTGGCCGCACCAGGAAGCCATTGGCAAGCAACTCAACTCGGACTTGACGAACGAATGGTTCACGGTGGTCGGCGTGGCGCGGAACAGCAAAGTGAACGGCTTGAACGAAAAGCCGACGCCGTTCCTGTATTTGCCGCTGTACCAACTTTACCGGGCCACCATGATCATCAATGCGCGGGTGACGGGAGATTCGCTGGCGTTCGGCAAGACGGTCGAGAAAACGGTTCATGAACTGAATGCCGATCTGGTGGTGTTCGATGTGACCACGCTCGAATTGCGCGAGCAGATTGCCAGCTTCGGCCAGCGCGTTGCGGGAACCTTTGTGGGCGCATTCGGGCTTCTCGCGCTGGTTCTCGCCGCGGTGGGAATATACGGCGTCACGGCCTACACCACGCGGCAACGCACACATGAAATCGGCATCCGCATGGCGCTGGGCGCGACCAAAGAGGACATTCTGCGGCTGGTGCTCGGTCATGGATTGCGGTTGACGCTCGCCGGCGTGGGTCTGGGCCTGGCAGTGTCGTTTGCACTGACCCGTTATCTAGGGAGCTTGCTGCTGGGTGTGACGAGCACCGATGCGCTGACGTTTTCGAGCGTGGCGATTTTGCTCTGCGCTGTGGCCCTCCTCGCCTGCTTCATACCCGCGCGCCGCGCGATGCGCGTGGACCCGATGGTGGCGCTGCGCTACGAATGAGTCGCGCAGCATCACCGCCCTGCGCTCGTCCTGGGCCCACAAGATCGCCTTAGATGGCTGGTGTGTCATAACGTAATGCAAAGCCTCAGCTGCTGCCCACCAGGACGTAATCATCGACCGGCTCTTCTCGATAAACAGAATCCGCTCACGCAGAAAATTGTTGTGCAGCATCCAGAAGTAGTCGCGCCGCGGGAAGCGCTTATACGGGTTCTCCGGATTTTGGTCGTCCCTCGTATTCGTCCAGTGATACATCCAGTGCAGGCTGCTCATCACCGCTCTGGCCACCGGCAAGTCGATGAGCAATTGCTTCCGCAACTCTGTGGTCAGCGATGACCAGATTGACGGTAACCGGCGAACGTCCAAGGGAATCACTGTTCTCGTCGTACCCGTTACCGTAGAGGCCGAGGAGCTTGAAGTACCGATCGAGGTACTTTCCGCGCTGTTCATGATCCACCACCTCCCGCGTCTCGATCACGACGCCATTTTGAGCAAAGAATTCTGTTCTTTTGGCCTTTAGTCCAGGAACTAAAGTTTCTCTAAAGACCTTTCCCAGATGAAGCCCAACGTGTTCAAGCAGTTCGGGAACCTTCCGGCGCAACTGCTTCATTACGCAATTCGCGCTCTGATCTGGGTTAGTCGGAGAGTATCCCGCGGAGAGAACGGATTGCCGTTGATTACCTGTCTTGAC
>JBARRP010000124.1:0-3415 GCA_049644285.1 Candidatus Acidiferrales bacterium
CAAGTCGCAACCTATAATTCGCATCTCGGCCTCCTTCGATCCGAGCGCTGTTAGGTTAGACACCACACAGTCTACTCAGATCGTCGCGAGGCCGACGTCGTTATCACATCAGAGATCGGAGGTTCAAATCCTCTCAGGCGCGCCACTACTTCATTGAATCCACGCACCTTGTTCTGTTTCCGGAACAGCGTCATCTTTCAACTTGGGTCCTTTTGGGTCCATTAATTTCTGCGCCAGACGTTCCTCGGCTTGACTGACAGACTCCGGGACCGCATGAGTGTAAACCTGCAACGTGGTCGCGATGTCCGAGTGGCCGAGGATCACCTGCGCCGTTTTCACCGACTCTCCGAGTTCGTTCAGGAGCGTGGCGTGCGTATGGCGAAAGGTGTGCCAACCGACGCGCGGCATCTTCAGGCGGTCGCACGCCGGTTGGATGACCCGCTTCAAGATGTCTTCCGGCCAAAGCGGGGTGCCCTTCCGCGAGGCGAACACGAGAGCCTCGGGGCGTGTATCTGTCGCCAAGGCCTTTCGTCTTCGCAGCAACTCCACTAGTGGCGAACTCAGAGGAATCCGACGCACGCTGCTGTGCGTCTTTGGTGTACTGAAGTGGCCGTTGTAAACCGATTCGCGGACCCCCAGAACACCCTTTTCTAGGTCCAGTGCTCCCCAACGTAGTGCAAACAACTCCCCTCGTCGCAACCCGGTTAGAACCGCTAGCAGCACGAGCGAGTGGTAGGGTTCCCGGATTTCGGCGAGAAGCTGACGGACCTGGTCAGGAAGCAGGAACAGAGACGGTGTCCTGTCGAATCGACATGATTTCGAAACTGATAAGCCTAACTTCTTAGTAGCGCGTTTACTGGTGCGCGGTCATCTTTCGTTTCACTTCGTCGAACCTGGGATCCGATAGCAGTTGGGGGTGGTAGACGTAAACCCAAAATAACATCGTCGAGCGAACATCGGCAGCTTTATTCATCCAGAAGAACGCGCGATCGTTATCGCCTAGCTCGGCATATTCATCAGCTAGGGAGTAAGCATCGTTATGCCAATGATCCTTGTCCCAGCTTGCCAGTGTATCCTTCACGTCTTTTCGGAGTACGCCTTTCGGGCCGGCAGCGGCGAAAATCTTGCGCAGTTTCTCGATCTCCTGCGGGATCGCGCCGGCGGCGATTCGTGCCTTCACGTCTTCCTCAAAAGCTTCCTTGGGCATGCCCTTGTTCTTGTAAAAATCGGACAGGTTTTGGCGCAGCAGGTAGACGTGTGACGGGTTGGGATTCAGCTCCGACAGGGTTTTGTTGGCTTCCTCGATTGCTTCATCGTAGCGGCCGACGTCTCCCAGCCGCTCGGCAAGCATGTTTCTCACCGGCACGGAAAGAGGATCGACTTCCGCTGCCTTGCGAATCTCAGCGATCGACTCATCGGCACGGTTCAGGACGCCAAGAAGAATGGAATAAAAATGGTGGGCCGTCGCGTAATTCGGATTGAGGGCAATCGCGCGCTTGAACTCCTCCTCCGCTCCGGGAAAGTCCCACTCATATGTCAACTTCACGATTGCCAGGGACGCGTGGCCTTCCCCCAGGTTTGGATCCAGTTCCAGCGCCTTCAGTGCAGCGGCCTTGGCCAGAGGCATCGCTTCACGAGGCGGCAAATGTCCCCAGAAATAACCGAGATAGAAATAAGTGTCAGCCAATCCGGAGTAAGCAGGCGCATAGGTCGGGTCTTTCCGGGTGGCCCGCTCAAAATAGTTCCTCGCTTTGCCCAAATCCTCTTCGGTTCGCAAGTTCCAAAAGAAACGGCCTCTTAAGTAATCTTCGTGAGCTTGAGGATCAACGATTGGCGCGCTGGAGAGCCGCGTTTGTTCACTGGGTGTAAGCTTCGCTTGCACCTCATCAGCGATGTCACGCGCCAGCTCATCCTGTAACGTAAGAACATCCTGCAGGTTACGTTCGTAACTTTTGGCCCACAAGTGTCGGTCGGACTTCGCATCAATCAGTTGCGCCGTGATTCGAACCCGGTTTCCCGACCGTGTGACGGAACCTTCCACCACTGCATCCACGTTCAGTTGCTTCGCGACTTGTGGAAGCGGTTCCTTGGTTTCGCGGAACTGCATGGCAGACGTCCTCGAAGTGACGCGTAGCGCGCTGATCTGGGCGAGGTTGGTCGTCAACTCATCCGTAATCCCATCTGCAAAGTAATCCTGCTGGGAATCGCCGGAGAGATTCAACAGCGGAAGCACCGCGAGCGACTGAATCCGGGGAAAACTCGCAAGATTCGACGAATGATGTTTCCAGTCGAGAGGATTGAATTTGAAAAGCGCACCGGCCAACAACACGGTGCTCAGTAACCCGAAACCGACCGCATAGGCTCGCCAGCGCGAGGAGGGTATTGTCTCCGAAGCCTGAGAGGACGGGACGGTTAGCTTTTCAAGGTCACTCATCAACTCGCCGGCGGTTACATACCGCTTTCCTGGGTCTTTCTCCACGCACTTGAGGATGATTTCGTCGAGACGGTTCGGTACGCCGCTGCCGCGGTTTCCCGGCGCCGGAGGCGCCTGGTGCAAGATGTCGTCGGTGAGATGGGTGGCCAGATCCTCGCGGAACGGCCTACGGCCAGCAACCATTTCGTAAAGAACCATGCCGAGGGAATAGATGTCTGAGCGACCATCCACATCGCGGCCCAAAAGCTGTTCCGGAGCCATATAGGGCAGCGTCCCGACTGGCCCGCGCGTTTGGACCAGTTCCTCCAGCGTGGTTTCACTATCTGGACGGATCAGTTTCGCCAAGCCAAAGTCGAGCACCTTCGCTTGGCCGCGCTCGGTCACAAACACATTCGCCGGCTTAACGTCCCGGTGCACAATGCCCTTGGCATGGGCTGCTTCAAGCGCGTCAGCAATCTGCGACCCCAGCTTTGCAATTTCGGCCGTTCCAAGGGTGTGAGTGGCGATGTGGTGCTTCAGGGTTTGTCCCTCGAGCAGCTCCATTGCGATGAAGTGTCGGGCGTCGAACTCGTCGATGTCGTGGATGGTGCAGATATGCGGATGGTTCAGCGCGGATGCGGAGCGGGCTTCTCGCCGGAAGCGCTCGATCGCGACTGCGTCGGAATGCGCCACTTCGGGTAGGAATTTCAAGGCCACAAACCGGCCGAGGCGCGTATCTTCGGCCTTGTAGACCACACCCATACCACCACCGCCTAGATGTTCGAGGATGCGGTAGTGAGAGACGGTTTGCCCGAGGACTAGTGGGAAATCCACCATCGGCCCACATCTTAGGTTGCAGCATCACAGCAAGTCAATGAAGTGACAGCGGCCGAGCGTTTGGCAATCGCGATCCTCGGGTCTGGAAGACCTATCGAGAGCACACAATACTGCACCTGTGAAAGTGGGTGGAGAAAAGCTGACGAGATGGCGGTGTAGTCGGCT
>JBARRP010000125.1:0-10461 GCA_049644285.1 Candidatus Acidiferrales bacterium
CATCCAACGCTGTTGTGGTGTGGAAATCTGGCGGCACGCCCATTCCCAACACTTGAGCGCCATTCCTAAACGGACGGATCTGTCCTACCGCGCTTTTATAGATGAAGTGAGGGATGGCCTGTATTGCCTGGAAAGCGCCAATGCCGGAGTATGAGTTTCACTCTCCGTCCATGAGAGCGGGGAAGGAGATGAGAGCATGGCTTCTCCGAGTAGGGAACTCACTCTTCTTCCCCGCATAAGTCGTTAACCGTGACCCAACGCGCTGTCGTCGAGCCCGTTGTTCGTGAATGCCCAGGTCATGGAGTTTCCCAATGCTCAAGAAGAAACCAGCGTAGAAGGGAAGAAACCAATCCAGCGTAAGAAGCCAACTCGCGGTAACGGTCGGAGCGGTGACCCGTCTGCACGCATACAACTTGATTGTGAGTCCGCTAGCACCTCTCCAGATTCGGAACACTGCTGCCGCGACTTCGTCCGGATTGTCGGCGCGGCCAATCGGTTGTATGCAGTGCGACGATGCGCCATAATTAGTGTTTCGACGATACGGTGAGAACGGAATGAAGATCGCCCAAGTAGCGCCACTCTATGAAAGTGTCCCTCCTAAGCTATACGGAGGCACCGAGAGGGTGGTGTCGTATTTGACCGAAGAACTAGTCGAGACGGGACACGAAGTTACGCTGTTTGCCAGCGGCGACTCTGAGACGGCCGCGCGCCTCATACCCGCTTGCCCAAGTTCTCTGCGCTTGGACAAAAGCTGCATCGACCAACTCGCTCATCATTACGTAATGCTCGAAGACGTAATGGAGCGCGCCGAAGAATTCGACATCATCCATTTCCACGTGGACTACCTGCACTTTCCGCTTTCGAGGATTACCGGCTTCCCGCATGTCACCACCCTTCACGGACGCCTGGATCTTCCGGACTTGGTTCCTCTGTATCGAAAGTATCGAGAAATGCCCGTGGTCTCCATCTGTCACGGCCAGCGCAAACCGCTGCGCTGGGCAAACTGGGTTGGCAATGTCTATCACGGTTTACCGGAGCGTCTTTCGCCCGGCGATGGGAGTGGAAAGTATCTTGCGTTTCTGGGGCGAATTTGCCCCGAGAAGCGGGTCGATCGCGCCATCCAAATCGCACTGGAAGGGGGCATGCCGCTGAAGATCGCCGCCAAAGTGGACCGCGTGGATCGCGAGTATTATGAATGCAAGATCAAGCCGCTACTGGCGAATCCGAATGTTGAGTACATCGGAGAGATCACAGAACACCAAAAGGCCGAGTTTCTTGGGAATGCCTACGCACATCTTTTCCCAATCGACTGGCCGGAACCGTTTGGTCTGACTATGATCGAGGCGATGGCGTGTGGGACGCCGACAATTGCGTTCAATTGCGGCTCCGTGCCGGAGGTGATTACTCACGGCGTGAGCGGCTTGATTGTGAACAACATGGTGGAAGCGGTGAGCGCGGTCTCAGAAGCATCCACTCTGAGTCGCGCCGCGTGCCGCCAGGAATTTGAGACGCGATTTACAGCGTCGAGGATGGCCCAGGATTACGTTAAGCTATACGAGGCGATGTTGAGCACCAAGTCTCTTTCCACGGAGACGCGGGAAATCGACTCGTTGCTCACTCTCTAGGACGGTTTCGTTTTGACGGACATTGTCCGGGTCGAAGATGAGTATTATGTTCGAGCTTCTTCCGCACTGGCTGACGACCGCACCCGTGTGCTCAAGTATGGCGATACTTTTGCCGTTTTCAACCGCTACGGAGACATCGAAGCCTTTGGGCCCTCACAATTTGGGCTTTTCCACGCCGAGAGCCGGCATCTTTCCCGCTTCACGATGCGCGTCAATCAGCAGCAGCCGTTACTTCTGAGCTCGACGATCCGCGAAGACAACGCCTTTTTGTCGGTCGACCTTACCAACCTTGACAGCCAGGTGAATAGCGACGACACCTTGCCGCGAGGAACTGTCCACATTTTCCGCTTACAATTTCTCAGAGAGGCAAGCTGTTATGAGCATATTCGCCTGCTCAATTACGGCCTCCAGCCTGTTCACGTTTCACTCCTCCTTCAATTCGATGCGGACTTCGCCGATATCTTTGAAGTGCGCGGCACAAAGCGCGCGCGAAAGGGCGAACGTCTGCCCGATCAGGTCGAGGGAGACGCCGCGATCCTGGCTTACAAGGGCTTGGATGGCGTGGTCCGCCGCACTCGCCTGGAGTTTTCGCCGCGGCCTGGATCCCTTACGACGCGCGAGGCTTGCTTCCAGATAACATTGGAGCCGAAAGAAGAGAAGTCCATATTCAGCACAGTTTCCTGCGAACGGAATCCTGGCGGCAAACAGTTTGTTCCCTTCCACACAGCTCTCCGGAGACTACAACGCGATTTTGACCGTCCCGGCATCGATGAGTGCCGAATCACGACGACCAGCGAAAGCTTTAATGCATGGCTGACGCGCTCTGCTGCGGATCTGCGGATGCTGATTGAAGGCAATCCGGAAGGTCCGTATCCGTACGCCGGTGTGCCGTGGTTCGACACCGTTTTTGGCCGCGATGGAATCATTACCGCGCTCGAGTGTTTGTGGATGGCACCTCGCATCGCGGAAGGCGTCCTGAAGTATCTGGCGGAGACCCAGGCAACCGAGGAAATACCGGTGCAGGACGCAGAACCCGGAAAAATCCTGCATGAAATGCGCCGCGGCGAAATGGCGGTGATGAAGGAAGTTCCGTTCGCCCGGTACTACGGGAGCGTCGACTCCACGCCTCTCTTCGTCATGCTTGCCGGGGACTACTTTGTGCGAACGGGAAACCTAACGTTTCTGAAACAAATCTGGCCGAACATCAAGCGCGCCTTGCGTTGGATGGACGAATACGGCGATTGCGAAGGAGACGGTTTCGTCGAGTATGAACAACGCTCTTCCAAGGGGCTGGTGCAACAAGGTTGGAAAGATTCCCATGACTCCGTCTTCCATGCCGACGGGCGTATGGCCGAGCCACCGATTGCCTTGTGTGAAGTGCAAGGCTATGTGTACGCGGCCAAGCGGTCCGCCGCGCTTATCGCACGCGCGTTGGAGGAGCCAGATCTCGCCGAGGAGTTGAATTTAGAAGCAGACGCGCTGCGAGTGAAGTTCGAAGAAGCATTTTGGTGCGATGGTCTGGGCACCTACGCGCTTGCTCTGGATGGGCAAAAGCAGCAGTGCCGCGTGCGTACTTCAAACGCGGGGCACGCTCTTTTTTGTAAGATTGCGAGTCAAGAGCGGGCCGAGGCCGTAACTGCGTCGCTGATGAGTGAACACTGCTTTTCAGGATGGGGGGTTCGGACGGTCGGCGCGTCTGAATCTCGCTACAATCCGATGTCCTACCACAATGGTTCCGTCTGGCCTCACGACAATGCCCTGATCGGCCTGGGTTTCTCGCTCTATGGCATGCAGGAGCAAGCGTGCAAAATCCTGCATGGTCTGTACGAGGCCAGTCGCCATGTTGAATCACAGCGCCTGCCCGAACTCTTCTGCGGCTTTCACAAAAGACCCGAAGCAAGCGGCCCAACT
Organism: Candidatus Acidiferrales bacterium; assembly: GCA_049644285.1. Classification (GTDB taxonomy): domain Bacteria; phylum Acidobacteriota; class Terriglobia; order Acidiferrales; family UBA7541; genus CAVRXT01. The sequence goes on from JBARRP010000125.1 coordinate 3,537, forward strand.
CTCTATCCAGTTGCCTGTGCCCCCCAGGCGTGGTCTGCGGGATCAGTATTTTTGCTCTTACGGGCCTGTCTCGGACTTGAGGTGCGGGATCGAGAACGACAAATTCACTTCGCCAATCCCTGTCTGCCTTTGAATCTGGATGAAGTTCGCATCGAAAATTTGCGGCTCGGAGATGCCTCCGCTGATTTTCTTATCCGCAGGGACGGATCAGGTGTCGCCGTCGAAGTTCTGCGCAAATGTGGTGACATCGAAATCCTCAAATCCGTGTGATGCTCCGCCTGTCTCTCCCGTTTCGGTATCCAACATCACGATCGCCCGTTTTCGAGTGTGCAAGTCGCAACCTATAATTCGCATCTCGGCCTCCTTCGATCCGAGCGCTGTTAGGTTGAACACCACACAGTTTACTCGGACCGTTGCGAGGCCGACATCGTTGTGTCATCAGTCTCAGATGTTTTTGGAAAAGCCTTTGTTCTTGCTTCCGTCCACGGAGAATGTGGCCTAACCGAGTTGCCTCCTAGTTGCTGTGCGATTGTAGTATGGCGGATCGTTTTTGAACTAGGAAGGATCGTAAGACCGATGCCTCGGAACCGCTAAAGCTTTCCGGCAGAGTTCGGCAATCGGCTGCACGCATCTGCGATTTGACTTCTGTGCTGTGCTCGCCAGGCACTGCGCGGGAGCGGTGAGAAGGACGAAGTTTTGTAGTGTCTTAACCCAATAATTCTGTCACCCCTCAAGTTCGTCGTTTCTTGGACCGCGTTCCAACTATGGCCACGGATAACCTGCAGGACGCCATCGGGTCATGAAGAAGCGGAAATACCCCGCCGCCCGCTGCTGAGACTTCTTCATGTTTTGAAGAACCGCTAGCGCTATTTCATCGCCAGCCACGCGCGTGCTTCTTGTGAGCCTGTTTCTTGAGCGAGGCCAATTTCAGCGCGGTTTGCAGGAGCAATTGCCGCTCCATTCCTGCATTCGGGACAACGACCGCGCCAGCTTTTTCATGAACCGCGCATCGCCAGGAGACTTGAAGAGTTGCAGTGCCTTTGGAACCATCGCGGGTTTGGCTGGATTGTTGCCTTCGTAGAAGATCGCGTACAGAGGAATCTCAAGCGCTCTGGCCCATTTTTCTACCGTCTCGACAGCCGGGGTCGTGTGATCATTCTCGACCCGCGAGACGTAACAGCGCAGAAGGCCAGTCCTCTCTTCGATATCGCCCTGGCTCAGCCCTTTCGCTTCTCGCAACGCACGCAGACGCTCGCCGATCAGCATGGAGACCAACACTAAACTGCCGACAACGGTTCGTCAACACAGCCAGAGCGCACCTAGCTATGCCTTGGGGCTCTTGCGGGGCAGGCATTTACGGGCCGCGCGCTGCTCCATGCGTTGACCCCATTTCTTACCCTTATGCTGAGGATGGGGTGTTAACTCTTCGAGTTTTCCTCGGTCGAAAAAGCACCAGTGCATCGATCCTACCAATTAAAATATGAGAATCCAGTACTCAACCGGTTGACTGGACAGCTTAAGATTTTGGTCCTTTCCCCAATCGGCACCGTGTCGGAGGATCGCATGCCCGAATCAGACGCTCGAAAGAGCACTGTCTTAGTCGCCGACGACAACGAAGCTAACCTCGAACTCCTGTCGGGAATATTGACGGCAGCCGGCTATCGCGTCATCTGTGCGAGGGACGGAGAACACGCACTGGCCGCTGTCCAAAAGGAGTCGGTGGACGTAGCTTTGCTCGATGTCGTCATGCCGGGCCAGACTGGCTTCTCTGTCTGTCTGCAAATCAAATCAGAGCCTGAAACACGCTTGCTCCCGGTTGTGTTAATCACTGGCCTAACAGACACGGATGATCGGATTCAGGGAATCATGTGCGGTGCGGATGATTTTCTGAACAAACCGGTGAACAAACACGAGCTTCTGGCGCGTGTGCACTCCCTTGTACGTCTGAAAGAATTCACCGACGAATTGGAAAACGCCGAAACCGTCCTTTTCAGCTTGGCGACGAGCATCGAAGCGAAAGACCCCTACACGGAAGGGCATTGTGAGCGCTTGTCGGAATACTCGGTAGCCCTTGCAGAGCGGCTCAGTTTGCCCGAGGAATTGCGAGTGGCGCTACGTCGTGCCGGGATTGTTCATGACGTTGGCAAAGTCGCGGTGCCGGAGCACATCCTGCTCAAACCGGGGCGTCTGACGGACGAAGAGTGGAAGGTTATGAAGCAACACCCCATCGTTGGAGAGCGCATCTGCCGTCCGCTGAAGGCCTTCCGCCTCGTACTGCCCATAATCCGCCACCACCATGAAAAGTTGGACGGATCGGGCTATCCCGACGGGCTCAAGGGTGACCAAATCCCAGTCACCGCACGAATCCTGCAAACCGTCGACATCTATGATGCTTTGACTACCGAGCGCCCCTACCGGAAGCCGCTGCCACCACAAGAGGCGATCGCTCAGATCCGAGAGGAAGTGAAGCGTGGATGGTGGGATGGTTCCATCCTGAACGAATTTGAAGCTCTGGTTCTTGGTTGTGCGCCATTGGAGCCGGCAAGGTCCGGCAGCTAATGGCTGACTCCCAAGCTCCGTAGCGGGGCGGAAAAACGATGCACTCGAAAATGGAAAGGCACCTAATTCTTTGGGGTTTTGTGGTGGCAGCGGCTATTCTGGTGTTCGCTGGATGGGAATCCTACCGGAATACGACGCGATTCGCCGAAGCCTCCGATTGGCAGAAGCACACCTACGAGGTATTAAGGACCCTCGATGAGACGGTGGCCCGGCTCGTCGATGCAGAAACCGGCCAGCGCGGCTATCTCCTCACGGGGAATGACGCGTACCTCGAGCCGTACCGCGAGGCGATCAAGGACCTCGATCAGGTGACTCGCCATCTCAAGGATCTCACCTCAGACAATCCGAATCAGCAGAAGCGAATTCAGGCTCTGGAGCCCCTCACAGAGAAGAAATTGGCGGAACTCCAAAGGACAATCGACCTCCGCAGGAAGGAAGGAATTGCAGCCGCAAACCAGGTGGTCCTGGAAGGTTCCGGAAAGCGGTGGATGGACCAGATCCGTGCCTTGGCTTCAGAAATGGCAAACGAGGAAAACGATCTGCTGAGGCTTCGCACGCAAAAAGTCGACGAGAGCATGGCGAGGTCAGGCCGCACAATCGCCGCGGGCACTCTTGTGAGCATTTCGCTGCTGGTGCTGTGTTTCGGGCTGCTGAGCCGCGAGCTGTCCGAACGCAAACGAGCGCAAGAGGCTCTGGGGAAAAGTGAAAAGTGGCTCTCGACCACACTCGGCAGTATCGGCGACGCAGTAATCGCCACCGATCTGAATGGTGCCGTTATATTCATGAATTCCGTCGCCCAGTCGCTCACGGGCTGGAGCTTCGAGGAAGCCCGGGGCAAGTCCATGGACCTAGTGTTCGACATCGTGAACAAGGAAACACGGCGTCCCGTCGAGAACCCGGTCAAGAAAGTCTTCCGGGAAGGGAAGGTAGTCGGTCTCGCCGACCACACGCTGTTGATCTCAAAAAACGGCAGAGAGATTGATATTGAGGATAGCGCGGCGCCGATTGTCACGAATGCGGGTGAAGGATTCGGGGTTGTGCTCGTCTTCAGGGACATCACCGAGCTCAAGCGGGCGCGCGAAGAGCTGGATAGGTTTTTCACCGTCTCGATCGACATGTTCTGTGTTGCCGGTTTCGACGGATACCTCAAGCGCCTCAATCCTGCATGGCAGAAAATACTCGGACACTCGATAGAAGAGCTGCTGGCAAGACCTTACTTGGACTTTGTGCATCCCGACGATCGAGAAGCCACAATCCGGGAGGCCGAGAAGCAGAGCAGGGGGCTCGATGTCATTTCCTTTGAGAATCGCTATCTCTGCAAGGACGGCTCCTACAAATGGCTCTTGTGGAGTGCGACTCCCTTAACCGAGCAGCAATTGACCTACGCAGTGGCTCGCGACGTCACCGAGCGCAAGCAGACACAGGAAGCCCTTGTGCGCGCAAAAGAAGAGGCCGAGCGCTCCAACAAATTCAAGGACCAGTTCCTCTCGACGATGAGCCACGAATTGCGAACTCCGCTCAACGCAATACTAGGCTTTTCCGCCCTGCTCGGCGAGGAGGAGCGCTACGGTCCTCTGAATGACCGCCAACGGCGGTATGTCACTCACGTTCACACCGGGGGCCAGCACCTTCTTCGGCTGATCAACGACATCCTGGACCTCTCCAAGATCGAGGCAGGACGCCTTCAGTTGGCGATCGAGAGCGTGCTGGTCGAGACTTCCTTTTCTGAAGTTGTGGACGCCTTGCGTCCTCTCGCAGACAAAAAGTCCCTGACTCTGGTGCAGCACGCGGCGCCGGATCTAAGCGTCCGAGCCGACGCCATCCGGTTCAAGCAGGTGCTGCTGAACCTCCTGGGGAACGCAATCAAGTTCACTCCGGATGGGGGAAAGATTGAACTAGCTGCCCAACGACTGGGCGAGGTTGTGCGAGTGGAGATTCGCGACTCGGGGCCGGGCATTCCACCCGAAGAGCAACAGCGCATCTTCGAGGCGTTCTATCGGCTGCGGCAACCAGACAAGGCGCCGGAAGGTACGGGTCTGGGCTTGGCTATCACGCGGCGTTTGGTCGAATTGCATGGCGGTCATCTGAGTCTTGAGAGCCAACCGGGCTCAGGGAGTTGTTTTTATTTTACATTGCCGATTGTTCCCACCTTTGAGAAAGAAATCCGGAAGAACAAGCCAAGGCTGCAAACTGACATATCCCCGCGAATCCTCGTCGTCGAGGATGATTTGGCGGCAGCACAGCTCCTGCAGTCACAGCTCGCCTCAGCAGGCTATGAAGTGGTGCTATGTGACCAGCCACAGCGTGCCGCCGAAATGGTAGCCGAGCTGCAACCGGACGCGGTAACCATGGACATCATCATGAAACCCGTCAACGGTTGGGAGATTTTGTCAAATTTGAAAAGTGATCCCCGCACCGCTTCGGTTCCCGTAATTATGGTTACGATTGTGGATCAGCCCGCCACGGGAGCACTGTTCGGCGCGGATGAATACGTAGTGAAGCCAGTGGACAAGGCGACTCTTCTGGCCGCTGTCGAGCGCTGCCTGAATCATCGGGGACGAATCGGACGAGGGCAGCCTATTTTGGTGGTCGAAGATGATAACCCGACGCGCGAGTTCATTGCCGAGCTGCTGTCCAAACATGGGTACTTGGTGGGCACTGCGACCGATGGCGCTCAGGCCCGCGCTCAGGTGGCAGCGTCCTTGCCCGAACTCGTAATCCTCGATCTGATTCTGCCGGAGGTGAGCGGATTCCAGCTCCTCGCCGAGTGGCGGGACAACTCTCGCACCGCCGATCTGCCTGTCTTTGTGTTGACGAGCAAGGACCTCACCATGGAGGAAAAGGAATACCTCCGGACGAATACAGGGGCACTCTTCCATAAACAGGAAAGCTGGCAGGAAGCCTTGATCAGGCAGTTGCAGCGAACCGTACCTCCCGTGCCCATGGAGAAATCTTGAAGCATCGTATTCTGGTGGTCGAGGACAACCAGGCCAACCGCGAACTTCTTTGTGACTGGTTGGAAGCGGGAGACTTCGAAGTAGTGGCCGCTGAGAATTTGGAAGAAGCCTTTGCGGCTTTCAAAAATCAACCGCCCCACGCCGTCTTACTCGACGTACAACTTGGCCCGGAGGATGGTCTATCCTTGGCCACCTGGATTCGACGAGAGCCAAAATTGCATAATATCCCTGTCATCGCAGTCACAGCGCACGCGATGATAACGGATCAGGAGCGGGTCCTTCAAGCCGGCTGCAATGCATGCGTTTCCAAGCCTGTCGATTTTAAGTTGCTCGGTGAGCAGCTCGAGCAGTGGCTAACGCACGTCGCGAGTTTGCAATACAGGCCGTGAATGCGTGCGAGATGAAGCCGGACGAACGAGATCATCATGCTGAATAAGGTCCTCGTGGTGGAAGATGACCCGATCACATGCGAGCTGATTCACGAAGTGTTAAGCTCGGCTGAGATCGAAGCACACGCCGTCACCGATAGTGCCCAGGCTGCGGCACGACTCAGGGAGAACAAATTCGATGCGGTCTTTCTCGATGTGCACATGCCACCGCCGGACGGCATCGAGCTGGCGCGGCAGATGCGCGCGTCCCGTCTGAACCAAAAGACCGTCATCGTGATGATCACAGGTGAAGAAGACCGGGGGGTTCTGGCGCGCGCGTTTCAAGTGGGTGCCAATTTCTTTCTGTTCAAGCCGGTCGACCGGCAAGTTCTCCTGCGCTTGATGCGAGTTACACAGGGCCCGATCGATCGCGAACGACGACGTTTCACCCGCGTCAATATCAACCGTAGAGTCTCCATGGAAATGGGCGAAGACCGGCTGCAAGGTACGACGCTCGACGCCAGTGTGAATGGAATGCTGGTGCAAGCGAGCCGAGTATTTCCAGTCGGCTCGGCTGTCCAAATCAGTCTAGAGCTAGACCCGGGGAAGTCGGCGCTGCACGCGACCGCTCGCGTTGTCCGTCTGATCGGAAACGATCGCATGGGTCTTGAGCTTGAAAACGTCCGCCCAGCGGAGAGTGAGAGACTGCAGGAATTTTTATTGCCACTGATTCTGGCGAAAACCGATTAGAGATCGCCAGGGAGGCAAACCGTAGCCGCGCCCGCCACGAGGACCTGGGCATTTACGGGGAAGAAGAGTGAGATAACTTCCTACCCGGAGAAGCCATGCTCATCTTCTTCCCCGCGCTCTTTGACGGAGAGTCGAACTCATACTCCGGCATTGGCGCTTTCCAAGCAATACAGGCCATCCCTCACTTCATCTATAAAAGCGCGGTAGGACAGATCCGTCCGTTTAGGAATGGCGCTCAAGTGTTGGGAATGGGCGTGCCGCCAGATTTCCACACCACAACAGCGTTGGATG
>JBARRP010000126.1:0-14348 GCA_049644285.1 Candidatus Acidiferrales bacterium
GCTGCCAAACGGAACTTCTCGCCGTCGCTTGGAGCGACTCTCCAACCGCCTCACCAAAATCCTCAGCCAAGCGCGCAAGCTCACGACGCCCTGAAAATGGGCAGAGATTAGCCGGTTAAGCCGACCACTCGTCCAGAATGTGGCGGGCGCGACCGACACGTCCAGGTGGGGCGCGAGTCCTAACGTCAGCAGTTCCGATAGAGTCCTAACGTTTATCGGTACAGAGACATCGCCGTTGCGGCGCTAATCCCAACCGTACACGGGTGTCACTCCTTGGACGCGGCCGTCCTTATCGAAAACCACCTGGAATGAGAGGTGTTGCGGAGTGCTGGTGATGAAAGTGTACTTGAATCGCCAACTATACCCGTCACCGAGCTTCTGCTGAAGAAGAGCGAGGGCCTCGGACTCGGAGATTTCGCGATCCTTGCTCAGGGCACGATCGAAGTAGAAGAACATGCCGCTCTCGGAGCCAGGGCGGAGACTGAGGGTGCGAAGATGATCTGAATCAGTTTCGGGCGCATCGGAGGAGGCGCCGAGAACGAGCCAACCGGTCACTGAATGCAAGACCTCAGCCATGGTCATACCCGAGTGCACGGTGCTGCGGGCTTTCTCCGCCTCTCGATGACCCGACTCCCGACCAATGAACAGCAGAAGAATGGATGCTGCTATCAACCCTGCAATTACGACGCCCGCGATGCGAATGATGCGTCGCAGCGTGGAACGCGTGTTTGTGACGGCGACCGCGGGCGATTGCTTCTCCGCGATCAGTCGGGTTGCTCCCGGCGTGGGGCTTTCGCGGCGGCTTAAGTAGTACCACCCCCAATAGATTCCCGGCCAAAGTACGAAGAACAGCGGTACGGAAACGAGCTTAGCGATGACAAATGCAAGCAGCGCACTCACGCAAATGCGTACGATTTTTGTACCGATAGTCACGGTAACTCGCAGCCTTGTACGACTGCGAGCTTACAATCCTGTTGAGAAACCAATCTGCAAAGCTTCAGGATCGGCGCGAGTGAGTAACGAGGTCCGGAAAAAAATGCTACCTCGGTTAAGATCGAACCTGTCGGGTAGGCCACTTTCCTGAGTAGTTGGGTGTGATCCATCCTGGCGATTGTTCGATGATTGATGTTACAACATCTCGTCCCAATGAGTCTTCGCGCTCACTGCATCGTCTCACTCGGGCGACTAGAGGCCTTCCAGACAATTGCAATGTCCACCGCACGAGCAGAAGTCCCGTTCTGGACAGCTACCATCATCCGTCGCATCACAGGATATACGATTTCGGTTGAGTCACGGCGCACTCTTCCGGAATCGGATTAGGGAAGAGTACGCGACCATCAAGGAGCTATCGCGCGGTGGCTCGAATCGAAATGCTGAGTACAGGCACTTCCAAGGCCTGCCTCTCCTCGCTGGCATACTCCCGAAATGAGATCCGCTGTCACGCTTTGTGCGCCGCGTCAACGGGTCTGGGGTCCGTCAAGCCAGCGAACGAATGGCGGTCGAGCACAACTTCTCCGAACTGTTCAAGCGACCGGAGCGAGGCTTTTCCTCTTGAGCTTCGACAAGAGATGTGGTAGCGTCCCCTGTAGAAGCACAAGGGGAACATATGCCGGAACAGAGCGTCGATCTTCCACAAGGCACGCTCGCTCTCTTGATCCTCCGAACTCTGGCGCTTGGACCCGAGCACGGCTGGGCCATTTCCGAGCGCATCCACCAGGTCTCCAGCAAAGTTCTCCAGGTCCAGCAAGGGTCGTTGTATCCGGCGCTGCATCGCCTCGAGCGCCGCGGCTGGATCAAGGCGCACTGGGGTGCATCAGAGAACAACCGCCGCGCGAAATACTACGAACTCACCAGGAGCGGGCGGAAACAGCTCGAAGCGGAAGAGAGCGAATGGAAGAAGCTGGCGGCCGCCGTCGCCCAGGTCCTGGAGACGGCCTAGGGAGTTTCCCATGCTCCTCAATGACTCATGGAGTGGAAGATGCTCAGTGATCTTTTGATTCGCCTGCGCGCCCTCTTTCGGCGCAACGCCGTCGAGCGCGAACTCGACGACGAACTGCGCTTTCATTTTGAGCGGCAGATCGAGAAGCTCGTTCAGTCCGGCTTGCCTCTCGGGGAAGCGCGCCGCCGCGCGCGCTTCATCATCGGTGGCTCTGACCAAATCAAAGAGGAATGCTGCGATGCCCGCGGTGTCCACTTCCTCGAAACGCTGGTTCAGGACATTCGGCACGCCTTGCGCATGCTGCGCAAGTCCCCGGGCTTCACCGCCGTCGCCGTGCTCACAGTCGCCCTCGGCATTGGCGCCAACACCGCCATTTTCAGCGTTCTCGACGCCGTCATCCTCAAGCCTCTCCCCTACGCGCAGGCAGATCGCCTCGCGCTCCTCTGGACCGAGCTCAAGAGCGCGGGGCAGACCCGCGTCCCATTTTCCGGTCCGGACATGATCGACTTCCAGCGTCGCAGCCGCTCGTTTCAGCACGTGGGCGGAATCTGGGTCGGCAGTGTCGCGCTGACCGGGACGGGCGAGCCCGAACAGGTCAAAATCGGTTTCGTCACCGACAATTTTCTCACCATTCTTGGAATTCCTCCGGCGCGCGGACGCCTCTTTCTCCCGCCCGATGGGGTAAAGGGAGCGGCCCCGGCAGTCATTCTTAGTGACGGCCTGTGGCGCCGCCGATTCGGCGCGGATCCCCAGATCGTCGGCAAGTCCGTAAAAGCGGATGGCGAAGTATTCACCATCATCGGTGTGATGCCCGAAAACTTCCGGCTCATCTTCCCGGAGGACGCCAACGTCCCACCAGACGTCCAAGCCTACATGACCTTCCGCGGTGATCTTGCGCAGGAGGAGGCCCGCGATCAAAATTATCTGCGCGTGGTCGGGAGGCTCAAGCCCGGCGCGACGCTTTTACAAGCGTCGGCAGAAGCCAGGTTCATCGGTAGCCAGCTCCGCGCCGAATATGTCGTGGACTCGAAACAAGGGGTGGATTTCGAAGTCTTGGCCCTCCAGCGGGACACCATCCGGGCAATTCGCCCCGCGGTGCTGGCGCTCTTCGCGGGCGTAGGACTCGTCCTGCTGATTGCCTGCGCGAACGTTGCAAACTTGCTGCTTTCTCGCGCCGGTCTGCGGCGCCGGGAAATCGCCTTGCGGTCTGCCCTCGGCGCCACGCGCCTGCGCATTGTCCGCCAGTTGCTCACCGAGAGCCTTCTCCTGTCGCTGCTTGGCGGCGTTGCTGGATTGGCTCTCGGGCGATGGGGGATGCAATGGCTGCTGGCCTTGCGCCCGAAGTCTCTCGGCGTGATGGAATCGGTGAATTTCAATTTTGCGGTCCTCGGCTATGCATTCGCAATTTCGCTCCTCGCGGGAATTCTGTTCGGGCTGGCGCCGGCGGCCGAATCATCGGGAGCGGATCTCATCGAGACTTTGAAGGCCAGCGGTAAAGGCCTCGTGGTGAGCAAAAGCCGGTCGCGCAGCTTGCTGGTCACGAGCGAAGTCGCGCTTGGCTTCGTGCTGCTCATCGGTTCGGGGCTAATGATCCGCACATTTGTCCATCTTCTCGACGTCGACATCGGGTTCCGGCCGCACCACGTGCTCACCTTTCAGATCACTCCTCCCGGCCCGCGTTATCCGAAGGACGCGGATCGAATCCGCCTGATTTACCAGCTTGCCCATTCTCTCGCCGCTCTCCCGGGAGTTGATTCCGTCGGCGGTGTCCATCGCCTCCCTTTCGATGATTACGTGAACTGGTATAGCTATTACTGGATCGACGGAACGCCGCCGCAGGATCAGAACAAGCTGCTCGCCGACCATCGCGCCATTCTTCCCGGTTCCTTTCGCTCGCTCGGCATTCCCTTCGTCGCGGGGCGGGATTTCCAGGACTCAGACGACGCGGCACGCCAGCGCGTCCTGATCGTGGACGAATCGCTCGCCGAGCGCGCCTGGCCCGGCGAAAACGCACTCAGCAAAAAGCTGAACGTCGAGGTGTGTGTGGAGGGGAATTTCGTACGCGCCACGGGCGTTGTCGTGGGCGTTGTGAAACACGCAAAAAATCTCCAGCTCACTGATGACGGCCGTCCCCAGGTCTATCAGTCTTACGCCCAGTCTCCCCGGGAACTCATGGCCTTCACCGTGCATACCACTGGCGAGCCAGAGGCGCTCGTGGCTGCGATTCGCGCGGAGGTTGACAAATTTGACGGGGACCTTGCACTGGCTAAGGTCCGCCCCATGGACAGTTACGTCCGGGACGCACGCGCCGCCTCCCGCTTCACCATGTTGCTCGCGGGCGCGCTCGCTGCCCTGGCCCTGGCTCTCGCTTCCATCGGAATTTATGGTGTCACGTCGTACGCCCTCGCGCAGCGGCGCAACGAAATCGGAATCCGCATGGCGCTGGGTGCACAGCGGCGCGATATCCTAAAGCTCGTGCTCGGCCAGGGAATGGTCTCGGTGATTGCTGGGATAGCGCTAGGCCTCGCGCTTTCCTTGCTGCTCACGCCCGCGCTTTCCAGCCTGTTATTCGCCGTGCGGCCCACGGACTTCCCCACGTTCGCGGGCGTCACGCTCTTTCTCTGCCTCGTGGGCCTGCTGGCGTGTTACTTCCCGGCGCGCCGCGCCATGGACGTCGATCCCATGGTCGCTCTGAGATACGACTGATTCTTCGCATAAGTAACTGGCAACTCCCCTCATAAAGGCGTGTGGGGCTGCGGGGGGAAAGTAAGGAACCGGGCGGCGCTCTTCGAGGAACCGGAGCGCATCGTATATAAACCACAGATGACTATAACTCATAGGTTAATAGGGCGAGCCTTGTTCGGGATCGGACCCCCAAGCCGACTTGAGCGTCGGCACCGAACGCGGCTCGGCCAAGCCGTGCCGCCGTCGCTCACGGTTGAGCTCTCGTTGATTGAAGAGCTGACGTACGCGATAGAAACGAAAGATTACAAAACGAATTCAGCGAACATATTGAGCAGAAAGGGCTTGGGAATTCGGGGAGCGGCAAAATCGAGCTGTCTTGAGTAAGTCGACGGGCATCACACCCTTAATATATGTTTCCGGTCCCATTCCGGCCGCGCCCGGCGAGGCGAAGCGCAGGCGTTTGCCGATCGCGACTTTGGTCAGCGGATCGAAAATAGCCGAGGCGCTTCAGTGAGGGGCCAAAGCGCCTCGCATCCTAGGGGGAATCTTCGCTGGTCTCCGGGGGCCGGACTCGACACGCCCGAGTGGAGGGAACTGGCGGCTACCCCTTTCCAGTACGAACGTTTGAAAACTCTCCTCGGTCGGATGACGCAGCAGCACCGGAGCTGGCCCTTCCAGAAGAGGTAGTCGACGTTTTCGGCTGCGCTTTTACTTGGCTCAGATCGGTGAGAAGCACGACCAGTGCAAGCCTTTGAAAGGGTTCGGATCTGCAGGCGTGCTCGAGTTACCGAAGAAATGCAGGGCGGCACCTATCGGGCGGTCTACACGGTGTTCTCCTGAAATCAACTGCAATTCATGTCCGGCTGAACTGGCATCGTATCCAGGTCGCATGAAGCGGATACCGATAGAATCTGCACGCCCGTCGTTTTCTCGGGTATTGTGTTGAACGGGGATCTGGACTACTTCGCATCTCGCTGGCTTGTGGTATAGAGAATCAGCTCCACGCGGCTCGAAATCCCCAGCTTCTCAAAAATGCGGTACAGGTAATTTCTAATGGTGTGTTCCGTGACATGAAGCGCCTGTGCGATCTCCCGGTTCCTCATGCCCTCGGCTACGAGTCGCACCACATCTTCCTCGCGCCGAGTGAGCAAGGCCATGCCGTTGGCCTTGACGAGTTGGAGCGGTTTGAGACGGGTGAGGGCCTCCAGAACGTATTCGAGGTCCTCGTTGCTGGCCCAAATTTGCCCCTTGTGCACGGTACGGATGCATCGCGAAAGCGTTTTGAAGGAATGGGTGCGGCAACAGATACCCCGGGCGCCGCTTTGGAAAGCGTGGATCACGGTATTCCGTTCGTCAGAGTGCAATAACATGATGCCTGCGGTGCGGGGATAAGATTCACGCAGCTTTTGGAGGACCTTGAAGCCAGTCTCCGGTCCATCCTGAAGCTCCGGGCTGACCACCGCGACATGGGGTTCGTGCGCGTCCAGCTCGCGGATGGCTTCGAACGAACTACTGGCGAGCGCCACAACGTCGAAATAGTTCCGAGAACGCTTCAGCGCGCTAGCCATCAGTTGACTGCCCATGTTGTCAGCGTCAGCAATGAGGACGCGGATTCGTTGGCGCCGCAGGCGTGGGAGCACACCCATCGCGCTACCTTCCAATCTAGACGGGGGTTACAATTCTGTAATGTAAGACCTGGGTGCGCAAGTCGAATTCTTATTTGTGACGCGAGATCGTCATATGCGCTAACACCAAATGTGCGCGTGCCTTGCGGTTAGGAACTGAAGAGTAGCCATGTAGACATCGCTCCGAGCCTGTCCTACCTCGTGACAGGAGTGTCTCTACAAGGGCGATATTGTCGCAGTTCGGGCCGGAATCGGTATTGAGGTCCGTCTGACCTGCCGCGATGCGACCACCGAATAACGGACAGGCCGCAGCGACCTAATCAACAACGCCCCCGCGCCTATTCCCACTCCTACAACCAGATACGACAATCGCGAGGATGGATCGTCGAAGGGCTCTGCATTTCGCCAGTGTGACCGATGGTTTGTAGGACCGCGGACGAAGCGTTCCGTGTGGATAACCAGGGAGGGACATTTGTCTCCCCCAACCTGGAGAGACTCACTCAGAGTACAAATGTCTACGGCATGGTAAGAACGTCCGCCGCCTCGCCACGACGCAAAGCTTGGGGAAAGAGGCGTCTTCCGATCTGGGGTAAACCGCCTCACGAGTAACCGTACATTCCGCTACTTGCGGGCAATCGCGGACCCGGCTAGCGTCCAAGTGGACCGGGGGCACGCACGCTCGACCAAATCCGGAGTTATGGGCATGGTAGAAGAAACGAGTCTCGCCGAAGAGCGCAGAAAGTCCATTCGCTATCGGGTCGGTGCTCCGGCGCTCTTCTATTGGAAGAGTGGGCGAGGGGATCGTTTCCGGGGCGAAGGAATCACTCGCGATATCAGTGTCGCCGGCGCATACATCATAAGCGCCACCTGCCCGCCGACAGATCTCCCCGTCGACTTGGAGATCATTCTTCCTTCCGGACTCAAGTGGAAGCGGCGGATCAAAGCAAAGACGCGGGTACTTCGGGTGGAGCACGGCGTCGGAGGCCGCGCGCGAAGCGGCTTCTCGGTGAAGGGCGACTGCTTCAAGCTGCGCACCGTCCCGACCGTCAAATCAAATCCCAGGTCCAGCGGAAGATAACGGCCGGACAAAGGAGGGAACGGCGAGCGACGACGATGAGTAAGGGAACCGGTTGTACCTGGATTCGCACGGCAGTGTTCTCCGCGTGTCACGCAGGGTGACAGCAGAACGCTGAAGCGATCGGGGGAGTTGAGCTGAGGAGGAAGCCGGTGGCTAGACTGCAAGGGTTCGGATTTAGACTCGTCATCTTTTTTATTTCTGTCCCAGGGATTCTATTCGGCCAGGAAAGCGAACCGGTCCCTGCTGCCTCGAGCGCAGGTGTTGCGTACCGCAGCGGCCAGTCAGACACCGACAGACCAGCCCTTCAGCGCAGACACCCTCGATATAAAATTCAGTGCGACGACGTTCTATCGATCGCATTTCCCCTCGCCTCGGAATTCAATCAAACGGTCACCGTACAACCGGACGGGTACATCAATCTGCAAGGCGCCGAGAGCCTGTATGTCCAGGGGATGACGGTCCCCGAGATTACGGAGGCGCTGAAGCAGACGTACTCGAAGATACTTCACGATCCGATTATCGATGTGGACCTCACCGATTTTCAGAAGCCTTTCTTCATCGTTGGCGGTCAGGTAGGGAAACCTGGCCAGTACGACCTTCGCTATGACACCACCGTCTCGGAAGCGATCGGAATTGCGGGGGGGTTCACGTCCCAGGCAAAAACTCAAGTCCTTCTCTACCACCGGGTGTCTGACGGTTGGGTTGAGGTCCGGAAAGTCAACCTGAAGGACATCCTGCATGGAAAGAACGTAAACGAAGATACGCGGATGCAACCCGGCGACATGATCTTTGTGCCAGAGAAATTCATCACGAACTTTCGGAAATATGTTCCTTATTCGATCGGCATGAACCCGCAGATCGCAGTCATAAATTAAGCGCGGCGCCGGCCGATGGGAAAAGACACGGAGTCCTGAACATGGTTGAAGCAGACTTGAGAAATCCGTATCAGAATTCGACGCGCTTCAGCACGCTGCGCGATTGGCTTGCGGTGGGCTTCCGTCGCCGGCGCCTCGTGGTTCTTTCGTTCTTTGGGGTTTTCCTGGGTGCGACGGTGTTTGCTTGGTCCTGGGCAGCAAACTATTACGAGTCGTCCATGCAGGTCCTTGTGCAGCAGGACCGCTCCGACCCGGCGATCACGCCAGCACAGACCGCGTCAATCCTCACCAATAATCTGGTGACTCCGGATCAGATCAACTCAGAGATCGCCTTGCTTCAAGGAGGAGACATGCTCAGGTCGGTGGTGATGATCTGTGGCCTGGACCAAGCGTCTCTGACCGAAATGTTCGTTCGCGCTGATCCAACGCAAAGAAAGGCCATGCGAGTGGCGAAGGCAGCTGGGCGCCTGGCAAAGGCCCTGCATGTCGAAGCGGAAAAAAACGCCGACGTCATCGATGTTAGCTACGGAAGAAAAGGCGCGCCGGAGACACCCGCATGCGTTCTCGAAAATCTGAGCAAGCTTTATTTGGAAAAGCATCTCCAATTGCGACGTCCAAACGGTACCTCCGAATTCTTTGCACGGGAGACGGATAAGTACCAGCAGGCGCTGCGGAAAGCCGAGATGGAATTGGCGAATTTCGGCCGTGAGGAGGGAGTTGTTGCTCCCGATGTCGAGCGCACGGATATGGCCCAGCAAGTGGTGTATTCGGTGGCTGGTCTCCATCAAGCGCAACAGGCGATCGCCGCCGACCAGCAACGCATCGCGGACGATGAGAGACAGATGGAGAAGACACCGGCAAGATCCTCGACACAAGAGATTTCCAATTCCGCTGATGTCCTCTTGCAGCAGTTGCAATCCAACCTGCTCGCAGCACAGCTCAAGCGGACCCAGCTTTTGCTGAAATATGAGCCCAGCTATCCGCTTGTTCAGGAGACTGACCAGGAGATTGCGCAAACCCAGGCGGCGATAGACGGAGCGCAAGAGACGCAGTACGTAAACCATACGACCGACCGCGACCCCACCTTCGAGTTGTTGAGAGAGGATATCGCCAAGACGCGGGCGGATCTCGCTTCCCAAAAAGCGACCGCGGCGACGGTGGAACAGAGTATTCGCAGCATGCAGAGACAAATGGTTGATTTGGATCAGAAGGCAGTGAGGCAGACGAGCCTGGTCCGCGAGGCCAAGGCAGACGAGGGCAACTACTTGCTCTACCTCTCGAAGCGGGAGCAAGAACGCACCGCGGACGCTCTGGACCAGAAGAAGATCGCCAATGTAGCAATCGCGGTCCCGCCGTCCGTCCCTGCGCTCCCTGCTCACAGCCCCTGGCTCGTCATGCTGGTTGGATTTTTCGTAGCGGCGTTTGTGAGCCTAGGAGCGGCGGTTGTAGCGGAGTACCTAGACCCGTCCTTCCGAACTCCCGCAGAGGTGACGGAGATTCTGAGAGTTCCAGTCCTGGCTTCCGTTCCCAGACAGGCAGCCTAAGCGAGACCAGAATGTTCCTGGAGTATTACAAGCTCGATGAGCAGCCGTTCGGGGTGACTCCGGACCCGCGCTACCTGTACCTGAGCGCGACGCACCGGGAGGCGCTTGCTTCACTCTACTACGGTGTCACCGCCGGACGCGGATTCGTGGGGCTGATCGCCAAACCAGGGATGGGAAAGACCACGCTCTTGTTCCAACTCTTGCAGCGGCTGGAAGCTTCGGCGAGGACCGTCTTCCTGTTTCAGACGCTGTGTAACCCTCGCGATTTCCTTCGCAGCCTGCTCGCCGATCTCGGCGTCGAGGACGGCAGCGGCGACCTGGTGCGGATGCACTCGAAGCTGAATGAGGTTTTGCTGCAGGCATCTCGCGCCGAAAAGCGCTTCGTCGTCGTGATTGATGAAGCTCAGAATCTCGAGGACCCGGTTCTTGAGGTCGTGCGGATGCTATCGAATTTCGAGACGCGCCGCGAAAAGCTCATGCAAATCGTTCTGGCAGGGCAGCCACAATTCGCGGAGAGACTGGCATCACCGGAGCTCGTGCAGCTTCGCCAGCGAGTCTCGATTCTGGGTCGCCTGACACCGTTCACTTCGGAGGAGACGAATTCCTATATCGATCACCGCCTGCGTGTAGCCGGATATGATTTCGAAACTTCGCTGTTTACGGGTCGAGCCCGGGCGCTGATCGCGAAACACGGGGAAGGCATCCCTCGGAACATTAACAATATCTGCTTCAATGCCCTCTCATTGGGTTGCGCCCTGAAGCGTAAGACGATTGATGGAGACATCGTTCGCGAGGTGCTGGGAGACCTGGATCTCGGATCACTTCATGCAGAACCCGTGATGGCATCGAAATCGGAGGAGGAACCCCGGCGCGGCGTATCCAAACCTGATCCGATCGTAAGGGGGCAATCGTTAATCAGCGGATTACTGCCGCGGTTCGCGCTTGCCGGGCTGCTTCTGGTCGCACTCAGTCGGCCGGTGGTCGATGGGAGCTGGAGCACGGCGAAAGCGGTTACATCACTGGTTGGTGTGCAGGTCGAAAACGCCTCGATCGCAACACCACCACCGACGGCCTCCCTGATCCCGGCGGCTCCTTATCCCAAGAAGGTCCCTGCGGCTACACCGACCGTAGTGACACCCTCGGCTAGCGCGAGTGAGGCCAAGGAGGCGCGGACGAAAGTGCATTCGCCGGAGAGCACGCCGGACGCGTCTGGATCGTTCTTCTTTCGGACTATCAGTGAGAATCTGGGGAAATACCGAGATCAGATCCTGTCAAGAATCCTTGAGCTCAATGCCTGGCTGAATGATCCCGAACATATCCAGCCCGGCGGAAGGACTCCTGGAGTTCCAGTGACGGGAGGTTCTGCAGATGCGCCTAAGGCCAAGCAAGGCACTGAACCTTCCGACGCAGAGACTGAAAAACCATGAGCAAGAACTTTGAGTTGTTAGAGCAAGCCGGGAAGGATCGACAAATTGCTCCTGTCATCGAACTGAAGGACATGAGCGCGATCAGCAGGGGCAAAGGCAATGACCGCCGAAATAGCGTCGGTCCGCGCCTCGATCGATTGGCGCGCGAAGAATCTCTAAAGCTTGTGCAGCGCATCTTTCTTCTTCAGGCGGGAGAATCGCCGCGCGCCGTTGTGTTTGCCGGGATCGACCATCGAAATGGTTGCACGCGAATTTGCGCGGGCGCGGCGTTGACCTTGGCTGCCAACGCGCCGGGAACGGTCTGCCTTGTGGACGCAAACTTGCGTTCGCCCTCGCTTCCCGAGCTGTTCGGCGTCACCAATCATCATGGCCTGACAGACGCCCTACTTGAGGAGGGTCCAATCCGCGACTTCGTGCGGCCGCTCGGGCCTAAAAATCTCTCGCTGCTTTCGTGCGGTTCACTCACAGCCGATTCTTCGGCTGTCCTGAATTCGGACCGTTTGAAAAAGCGTCTGGCCGGGCTGCGTGAGGAATTTGATCATGTCCTAATTGACGCGCCGCCTCTGAATCAGTATGCAGATGCGCTGGCCTTGGGACAGCTTGCGGACGGCTTAATTTTGGTCCTGGAAGCCAATTCGACTCGGCGAGAATCGGCGCTCAACGTAACGAAGAGCCTGCGCGCGGCGCAAGTTCAGGTGTTGGGCGCGGTCCTGAATATGCGCACGTTCCCGATTCCAGAATCGTTGTATCACAAGCTGTAGACGCGGTTTTCGAAGAAATCGCGCTCTGTGAGCTCGGATTCGTATTTGTCCGGTTCAGCTTCGGAGGCAGTTGACAGCGACCGCGTCGGTCCCGTGCCCAAGAGGACCGAACTGCGGGCGGATTCTCAGGGGCGATGGGGGTCACTTACCGCTGTGACCCAGAGGGGCGGAGCTGTGTCTGAACTGTGCCAGCAGACTTACGACGGGCTGATTCTTCAGGCGCCGTCGATGACCGTGACCGAGACATCGTGGTTCGCGATCCAGACCCGGCCGCGCCATGAAAAGAAAGTTGCCACAGGCCTTCAAGACAAGGGGATCCGGGCCTTCTTGCCGCTCTTCTCGGCGAGGCGCCGGTGGAGCGATCGGCACCAGGTAGTCCATCTGCCGCTCTTCCCCGGCTACGTGTTCGTCCGAGTTGCCGAGGTGCAGCATAGTCGAATCTTTGTGCTGCGAACAAATGGAGTGATCGGTTTTGTGGGAATCCGCGGCGCGGGAGTTCCGATTCCCAACGAACAGATCGACGCGGTGCGAACGATCCTCGAGCGGGGCATTCCTTTTACCCTCTGTGGGTTTCTCAACGTGGGGCAACGCATCCGAATTCGCGGAGGAAGCCTCGAGGGCCTGCAGGGGATTCTGATGGCGAAGAACGGCGACCGGAGCCTTATCGTCTCTGTCGAGATCATTCAACGATCTCTGGCCATTCGAGTGGCAGGCTATCAGGTGGAACCAATCTAAGGAGCCTCTCGGTTCGTTGGCCCAAAGCGAATCCCACACTGCTTTGTAATTTCCGTGTCACAAGCTGGCGTCGCGTTACGGAAAAAAAGTGACACGCCGTTCGCTGCGCTGCAGTCGTCACTGGGGCAGCGAGGAAACCTCATCCTTACTGAGAAATGCTTCGCTCAGCTCAGCAGGACGACCGCGCGGGAACATGTGTCACCTGTTTCGGTAACGCGGCATTAGAGACCGTTTCACACGAAGAGCTTAAGTGAACGAAGCCAAACATCGACTCCTGCTGAGCGCGTTCAAGCTGTTCGACCTCGGGCTCGTGGTCCTCTCGTTCGGACTGGCAACGATCGTGGTTGCTTCCGAGACGGGGGGCATGTCGCTCGTGGAGTTTCTTTCGATGAAAGTCAAGCTCTCGAATTTCGTCACCTTCGCGGTGATGTTGTCGGTTTGGCATTTTGTCTTCACGCTCTGTGGTTTGTATGAATCCAGGCGGTTGGCGGCTCGGGGCTCCGAAAGCATTGATGCGGTGAAGGCAACGACGCTGGTGAGCATCTGCCTCATCGTCTGCGCTACGTTGTTCCACATCCGGATGATTACCTCGGCTTTTCTGGTGCTGTTTTGGATTTTCAGTTGCGTGCTGGTAGTGAGCGGCCGGCTGCTCGTTCGGAATGTGCTGGGAAGAATCCGACGTCGCGGCCGAGATCTCCACTTCATCCTGATATTGGGCACCAATTCGCGCGCCCTCTCGTTTGCGAGCAGGATCGAAGCCAAGCCGGAGCTGGGTTACCGCGTTCTGGGCTTTGTGGATGACGAATGGGAGGGAATCGCGGGCTTTCTGGGGGCGGGATACAACTTTTGCTGCAATTTCGCAGGGCTACCTGAATTTCTCCGGCGGAACGTGGTCGATGAGATCGCGTTTTACCTGCCGTTTCGATCCTTCTATCAATATGCGTCGGATGTGGCAGCTTTGTGCGAACAACAGGGGATCATCATGCGATTCGATCCCGATATTTTCAACTTGAGGATCGCGCGGCCTCGCACGGAAGACTTCGACGGTCAGCCGCAGATCGCGGTCTATGCCGGCGCGCTCGAAGGGCTGCCACTCCTGGTCAAACGGATGCTGGACTTGGCGATTTCCTTCGTGCTGCTGGTGCTCTTGGCTCCCCTGTTCATCGTCGTGAGCGTGCTCATCAAACTTACTTCCGAGGGGCCGGTCTTCTTCCTTCAACAGCGGGTGGGGGTGAACAAGAGACGGTTCCTCATATACAAGTTCCGCACGATGGTACCGAATGCCGAGAAGATGCTTGCGGAGCTCGAGGCCCTCAATGAAGTTTCCGGTCCGGTTTTCAAGATCAAGAACGATCCACGGCTGACCCCGATTGGGAAAATCTTGAGGCGGACGAGCATTGATGAACTGCCTCAACTCATCAATGTTCTTAAAGGTGAGATGAGCCTGGTAGGCCCCCGGCCGATGGCGGTGCGCGATTTCGAAGGGTTCAGCGAAGATTGGCAACGGCGGCGCTTCAGCATCCGTCCGGGCATTACCTGCCTCTGGCAGGTCAATGGCCGGAGTTCCATCCCCTTCCGGCAATGGATGGAGCTGGATATGCAATACATCGAGCAATGGTCACTCTGGCTCGATCTCAAAATCCTGGCGCGAACGATTCCGGCAGTGTTGAAGGGCGCGG
>JBARRP010000127.1:0-8206 GCA_049644285.1 Candidatus Acidiferrales bacterium
CTGTCGTGGTCCGCGCGATGTACGATAACTCTCGACCAGAGCCCAATAACCGTGGCGCTTGCGATCCTTGTTGCGATAGCAGCGACGTAGGTACATGCCTCGATCCTACTCTTCCCACACAACAAACAGGTCACGCCGCAAACAGGAGTGTTAGGGAATCTCGAGGGCTCGAGCAATGGTGCGAATGTGCTCAAAAAATCTTTACGAGCGACAAACCTGCGGAAGTTGAGTTAGTACCAAAGTACTACGCAACCATCGGCCAAGGTTGGGCGATCATCCTAAAGAATCAGCGCGTTACGCTCCGCACGGATTCTCTAAGTGAGACGCTCAGCCTGGCGAGAGCTGGTCTGGAGAAACCCTCAAAGCCTGCCCCTAACTTCAGTGGACATATCCTGTTACGCCGCGCAGCCGCAGGGCTTCCTTGAACGGATTCACAAACCCAAGGGCGGATGCAGGAAAGATTCCCCTTCTCGTCACCCAAGTTTCGCCCTCCGAGCCCTGCTTGACCAACACGCAGCTTGTTTTTATAGCGCCCGATCCGATTCCTGGGGCCCCATGTGCAGCGAGCTTCTGCTGGGCCAAGGAGCGAGACGTTACAAGGCAATGCTCAAAATGTGCAAAGAAGTTCCCGTCCTCTGCTGCCTCGCGCGGCACAAGCACCCGTCGGTAGCCGTTAACTGCGGCCTGCTGGCTGACAAACCCAAGGGATTCTGCGATGAGGGAGCCGAGCGAGGCGACTTGTCTGGCCGAACGAGGCTCAGCAGACCGAGGGGGCTACAAGGGAACGTCGAATCTTGGAGTTACGCCGGAGCCTATGCTGCGGATTCGACGTCGATTATCCGGTACTTCTCGATCAGGGCCCCGACGCCCACGCGGTCGAGCGTGTTGCCCAATTTCTCCTCCACGCGCACAACCCGTGCCTGCCCGCTGATAAACGCCTGCGTGCCTTCCGTGACTTCGGGAGGGAGAGGAATTGAGAACTTAAATCGCGATCCTAACCCGAGGCGAAGGTTAAGCTTGAAGTAAAAACCGCCAGTTGAAATGTCGTGTGTCTCTCCGAAGATCGGGTCGAACTCGTCGAAGTCGGACTCGGGCCTGATTTTTACCCGAAGAGCCAATTCGTAGCGACGATCTGCGCGGCGTTCTTCCATTTGTCTGGCCGAGTGCGGCCCGCTGGCTGACAGCCCGAAGCGATTCTGCGATGCGGGAGCCGGGCAAGGCGACCTGACCGGCCCCAAGAGCTCGCTCACAGTTTACAGCCTTTTTGACTCGATGGCGCTGCTATGTCGGCGGCGCGTCGTGGGCGTCGAACGAGGCGAACTCTTCTTCCCCCCAGGCATAGCCGGGAGTTTGCAGCAGGCGCACACAGCGATTCCAGCGAAGGATGGCATCGTCGTTTCCCGCCGGACGTACCTTTTCGGCCTCTCCGAAGCATTGCAGGGCCCGCTCGAACAGCGGCAGCAACGTGTGGGGCGGCTGGCCGGCGCGAAGTTGCGCCTTGGCGCGCCGTTCGTGCAGGAGTCCGGTGTAGTAGACCCGCTCGTAGGGTTCGCTAAGCTTCTGAAAGATTTCTTCAACCTCGCGGTACCGGTCGGATGCGCCGCCGGTGAACTGATCGGTGATGCTGAGGCCGAGCAAGCGCAGTGCGAGTTGATGCTTCGGCTCGATCACCAGGATATCGCGACAGATTGACTCCGCCTCTTCCGGCTCGTTCAGATAGCGGTAGAGCTCCACTTTGGCGGTGGCCTCCGCGATCCCCGCTTTCGAAATCGATTTCAGTTTGTATTCCATGGCGCCCCTCTCGACGCCTAAGCTGTTTTCGCGCCGCGAATCTTGCGGACCAGCATGAGCAGCGGATCGTAGAACTCGTCCACGACTCGCTCCTTCAGCGGGATGATGGCATTGTCGGTGATATGAATGTCTTCCGGGCAAACCTCGGTACAACACTTGGTAATGTTGCAGAGCCCGATGCCGAGCTGTTCTTTCAAAACCGCCGCGCGCGAGACCCCATCGAGCGGATGCATTTCAAGACCGGCCACTCGCACAAAAAAACGCGGTCCGCCGAATTGCTCTTGCTTACCATGATCGCGCAGGACGTGGCAAACGTTCTGGCACAGGAAGCACTCGATGCACTTGCGGAATTCTTGCACGCGATCCACGTCCCGCTGATCCATTTTCCACTCGACGCCGGGCCGGGGCTGGAAGGGCGGAATCTTTTTATTCACCCTGAAGTTCCAGGAGACGTCGGTGACCAAGTCCTTGATCAGCGGGAAAGCCTTCATGGGGTAGATGGTGATGGGCTGATCGAGAGGCAACGAGTCCATGCGCGTCTTGCAAGTGAGCCGCGGACGGCCATTCACCTCGGCCGAGCATGACCCGCACTTCCCTGCCTTGCAATTCCATCGCAGTGCGAGGTCCGGCGCCTGGTGCGCCTGAATGGAATGGAGCGCGTCCAGCACGACCATCCCGGGAACGACCGGCACACGATAGTCAGCCGGCTGGCCGCCTTCGCGGTCGCCCCGGAATACCCGCAATGTCGCCTCTGCCATCAGCGGCCTCCGTTACTCATTATTTGTCCTCCGCAAGGAGTTGCTTCAATTCCGCCGGCATCTCGGGAACGGGAGCCTCGACGAGCGACATCGCGCTTCCCTTCTTCACCACGATATTATTCTTCTTCCCCCACGCCGTATCCAAGTTTGGGTAATCAAGGCGGCTGTGGGCACCACGGCTCTCACGGCGAGTGAGCGCGCTGCGCGTCACAGCTTCCGAGATGGTCAACATGCACCCGAGGTCGCGGGCGAGATGCCAACCAGGGTTGAACAGGCGCGAGCCTTCGACGCGCATCCGTCCGGCACGCGCCTTCAGTTTCTCAAGCTCCGATAGAGCCCGGTTGAGGTCTTCCGCGTTACGATAGATGCCGACGAGACTCTGCATGAGCTCCTGCAAGTCTTGGTGAATCGCGTAAGGGTTTTCCCCGTCCGAGCGCTCAAAGAATGCGAGCATTTCCCGCTCGGCTTCTTCGATTTCGGAGGAATCGATCGTAGGTGTTGGGGTTGTCTTGGCGTGGTTTGCGGCGGCCAATCCTGCCCGGCGGCCGAAAACCAGCAGGTCCGAAAGCGAATTGCCCCCCAGCCGGTTCGAACCGTGCAGGCCCGCGGCCGCTTCCCCAGCCGCAAAGAGCCCGGGGACCGAGGTCTGCGCTGTCTCTGCCTCCACGCGAATGCCTCCCATCATGTAGTGACACGTCGGGCCCACCTCCATGGGCCCTTTCGTGATGTCCACGTCCGCCAGCTCCCGGAACTGATGATACATGCTGGGCAGCTTTCGCTTCACATATTCGGCTGGCTTTTGAGAGATGTCGAGAAAGGCGCCGCCGTGCTCGGTGCCGCGGCCCTCGCGCACTTCGGTGTAAATAGCGCGTGCCACAACGTCGCGTGTGGACAGCTCCATTTTCTTGGGGTCGTAGCGTTCCATGAAGCGCTCGCCGCTCTTGTTGCGGAGAATCCCTCCTTCACCGCGCACCGCCTCGGTCACCAGGATTCCTTGCACGCCCGGCGGCCACACCATGCCGGTGGGATGGAACTGCACAAATTCCATGTCCAGGAGCTCAGCACCGGCGTCATAGGCGAGCGCCATTCCGTCACCGGTGTACTCCCACGAGTTGGAAGTGATTTTCCAGATCTTGCCGATGCCGCCGGTGGCCATGACGATGGACTTCGCTTTGAAAACCACGAAGCGGCCCTGCTCGCGCCAATAGCCGAAAGCGCCGGCAATGCGTTCGCCGTCCTTGAAGAGGCGCGTAATGGTGCACTCCATGTACACGTCGATTCCCAAGTGCACGCCGCGATCTTGCAGGGTGCGGATCATTTCGAGGCCGGTGCGGTCACCGACGTGGCACAGCCGCCTGAAGGTGTGGCCGCCGAAGGCGCGCTGCAGGATTTCGCCGTCCTCGGTGCGATCGAACAGCGCGCCCCACTGCTCGAGCTCGCGCACCCGGTCCGGAGCTTCCTGGGCATGGAGCTGGGCCATGCGCCAGTTGTTGAGGAATTTCCCGCCGCGCATGGTATCGCGGAAATGAGTGCGCCAGTCGTCCGATTTGTCCACATTGGCCATCGCGGCGGCGATGCCGCCTTCGGCCATCACGGTGTGTGCCTTGCCTAAGAGCGACTTGCATACGATACCCACACGGGCTCCCTGCGCCAGGGCCTCGATCGCGGCGCGCAGGCCGGCGCCGCCCGCGCCGATAATGAGGACATCGTGTTCGTGGGTCTCGTATTTGGAATTCACAGCAGTCGGATGTCCTTGAGGAAACCGGCGGCGACCATGCGAATGTATAGATCGGTGAAACCCACGGCAAAAAGGCTCACCCACGCAAACAGCATGTGGCGTTCATTCAATGCGCTGACCCATCGCCACGCGGTGTAGCGCGGCGGGCCGAACGTGGTGCACGAGAAGCAATCGAGCTTCCCTCCCGCCAGGTGGCGTAGCGAGTGACATGAAAAGGTATAGAGCGTCAACAGGACAATGTTCACCAGCAGCACGAGCGAGCCCACTCCGATTCCGAATCCTTCCGGGAAAACGAAGCCGACAATCGCATCCCGCCAAAGGAAAGCCAGGAAGATGAGCGCGATGTAAAAAAAATAGCGATGCACGTTTTGCAGAATGAAGGGAAAGGCAGTCTCGCCGCGGTACGACCGGCTGCCTCCCTCGCTCACCGCGCAAGCGGGCGGATCGAGGAAGAACGCCCGGTAATAGGCTTTTCGATAGTAGTAGCAGGTCGCGCGAAATCCGAGCGGCCCGCCCAGAATCAAGAGCGCCGGGGAAAACGGCCACCAGCGGTGCTCGGGATCGATCAAGGGAGAATAAAACGGCGAGAGATAAGGCCCCCACTCATAGAACTTCCCTTCGAAGGCTCGAAACGTAGCATAAATGCCGAACGCGCTCAGCACTACGAAAGCGGGCAGAATTTCCGCCCACCACGCATCCCGCCGCAGCGTGCTTCCGAAACGGCTTACCGGGCCAACTGTAGAAGGTTCCGCCAAGGGCGCACCACGCGGGCCATAGAGTAGTCAGAAAACGTGTTTTTGCAAACCAGAATTTTGGCTACAACGCATAATGAACCGGATGCCGTCGAGCACTTCGCGTCGCGTTCTGACTGCGCCACGCCGCAGTATAGCGCTTGGCGAAATCTCACAACCGAGCAGGCTCAGGCATCATCGGCGTCGCTCCTGATGCGATACAGACTCGCACCCATCGCTGTTTCAAAGGACCGCGTAGACTGTCGTAGCTCACCGTGCTGGCCGCAACGTCGCTCTCACGCACGCCGAGGTAGTCTGCAAAGACCGCAGCGGCCCGGCGTGTAACCGGGTTTACGTCTCCGCGGCGATTTTCAGCCCCGCCTTGCGGAGACCGTCGATCAGGTGCTCGACGAGCTCCGGGTCCCACCACTTCCCGAGCTCCTCGCGTGCGACCACGGCGAAGTCCGGTCTCAGGGCAAGTAGCTCCCGCCCAGCGTCGCCGGCCGCCTCCCCTTCGCCGAGCTGCCCGTAGGCCGCTGCGAGCGCGAGGTGTGTGCGCCAGAAGCCGGGCATGTTGATCTTGAAGGCGACCTCCAGCGCGCCGCGGTAGTCGCTCTTGCGGTAAGCATCGAAGAAGGAGGGGAACCAATACCATCCGGGATGATGGGGGTTGAGGCTCCTGGCCTGCTCGACCAGCGCACAGCCGCGCTCCCAGTCGCCGGCATATGCCGTGAGGAAGCCCAGATAGGCGATAGTGAATCCGTCCATGGGGTTGAGTGCGACGGCCCGCTCCGCCGCGTTCCGGAAGGCTTGGAGCTCCCGCCGGAAGAACAGGGTTGCTGCCAGTGCGTGATTGGCGAGGTGATTGGACGGCGCGGCCTCGACCGCACGCCGCGCGGCCGCGAGCGCGCGCCCGAGGGGATCAGGCCGGACGTTGAACCCGTGCGTGTACTCTTCCTTGTATAGCATTGACAGCAAGGCCCAGCAATCGGCATGACCCGGTGCCTTTTGGACGGCCTGTTCCAGGCCGGCCCTGGCGGGGGCGTGCTCTTCGGCGTTGACACGCTGGAAGTGCGCGAAGCTTCGGAGCAATGCCTCGTACGGGCTCAGTTGGTCGGGGGCCTTGCCCCGGAGTCCTTCGCTCATGCTGCGCGGCAAAACGCCGTGCATATCGGCGACCGTCGAGACAATCCGGAAGACGACCTCGTCCTGGAGCTCGAAAACCGCTTCCGAGCGGAAGGGGCGATCGTACGTCTCCGCCCACAGATGGGCACCGGAGCTTGCGTCGACGAGTTGCGCCGCGATGCGCAGCCTGGACCCCGCCTGGCGAAGGCTCCCCTCCATCACATAGCGCGCGCCGAGCTCCTTGCCGGCGGACCGGACGTCGACCGCCTCGCGCGAGTATCGCAACGTGGAGCTGTTCGCGATCACTCTGAGGTAGGAGAATCGCGACAGACCGGTCACGATCTCCTCGGACAGCCCTTCGGCCAGGGCCGTGAGCTCGGCGTTGGCGCCGCTGTACTTGAACGGCAGCACGGCGACCCAAAACCCCTCCTCGGCGCGGGTAGCGCCAGCGGAGGGTTCGACGGCAGCGGCGGTTTGGCGCGAGGCAGACGCCGCCTCCGAATCGCGCCTGAGGCGCTGCAAATCCGTGCGCAATTCGGCGGCGCTCTGATAGCGCAGCTTGCGGTCTTTTTCCAGCGCCTTGTTGATGATTTCTTCGAGCTTTGCCGGCACGTCTGGATTCAATCGCACCGGCGCTACCGGCGCGCGATTCAGAATCGCTTCCGTAAGCACGCCCGAAGTGTCGCCCCGGAAGGGCAAAACCCCTGTGACCATCTCGTAGAGCACCACGCCAAACGAAAACAAATCCGTCCGCCCGTCCAATTCCTCCCCGCGCACCTGTTCCGGCGACATATACGTGACGGTGCCCATCGCTGCACCCGGTCGAGTAAGTTGGTCTAGCTCGCTGGCCGTGGGCATGGCGGAAAGCCTCGCGGTACCACGCAGGGGCGCCAGCTTCGCCAGTCCGAAATCCAGAATCTTGGCCTGCCCGCGTGTGGTCACAAAAATGTTTGTGGGCTTGATGTCACGGTGAACGATACCCTCGGTGTGAGCAGCGTCCAGCCCATCCGCAATCTGAATCGCCAGCTCCAGGACTTCGTCCATGGGCAGCGGCTTACCTTCGATGCAGTGCCTGAGCGTCTTGCCCTTCATCAGCTCCATCACGATGAAAGGCTGCCCGCCCTGCTGGCCGATTTCGTGGATCACGCAGATGTTGGGATGATTCAGTGCGGAAGCGGCCCGGGCTTCGCGCTGGAAGCGTTCGAGCGCCTGCTGGTCGCCGGCCAGCTCATCCGGCAAGAATTTCAATGCCACGTGGCGGCCGAGAGTCAGGTCTTCGGCTTCATAGACCACTCCCATTCCCCCGGCGCCGAGCGCGGCGGTGATGTGGTAGTGGGCGAGGGTGCGGCCGATCAGATCGAGCCTCCCGGGCGCGGGGCAGTTGTCAGCTGCGGCTTTGTTTCTGGACGAACACCGGGCCGATTCTACACCCCGGGGCGAGAACTGGAGGGCGGAGTTCAAGAGGATAGTGGGGCGCTCGCCTCTGGCACAAAATTCGAGCCGTATCTCCTTCTCACCATCTAACCACGTAGAGTGAAAAACGCGCCTGAACGAGAGGATGAGCCGACTGCCTTCTGGCTCTTCACCGGTCGTGTGGTGGTACTGCCTCGCCTGGTTGTCGATCCCTGTTAGACTGGGCCCGTCATCGGCCAGTTGGTGACGTGGACGGGGGTGGAAGAAATCTGCATTTAGAAGGAAACGAAATGGCGATCCACACCATCGACGAGTCGCAACGCAAAGCGGCGAGGGTCGTAGGAATCACTTACCTGGTCGCGGCTGCATTCGCAAACTTTGCTGAGATCTATGTCCCCTCCAAACTTATTGTGTACGGCAATGCTGCGGAAACAGCCGTAATATCATGGCGTCTCAACGACTATTTCGTATCGGCACCGCCTGCGATCTACTTACCTTCATGACCGATGTCGTACTAATCGCAGCTCTCTACGTGGTTCTCAAACCGGTAAACAGGGGCCTCGCCTTGCTTGCGGCGTTCTGGAGGCTAATAGAGACTTCAATCATGGTCGTTGTGATACTCAACAGTTTTGACGTTCTGCGGCTCTTGA
>JBARRP010000128.1:0-1500 GCA_049644285.1 Candidatus Acidiferrales bacterium
GAGGCCGCGATCCGGGAGCGCGGGCGAATAGAGCGTAAGAAGCTCTACCGCATGAGGCCCAAAGGGATGGACGTGCTCGGGTTTGAGGCGGCCGTCAGGAAGTTGAGGGAGGAAGGCAAGATCACGGGGACGAACATCCTGACTTGGGCGGGGAAGTGACGGAGCCAATCGTCCGGTTCGGAAGAGCTCAGCGGGTTCGAGATTTCCACAGCCCGCATACAGTTAGCGTTCGATGCACTGAAACACGCGGCACGGTGGCCCGCATTATTCGCTGGGCTCCGCCGAACACAACAGCCTACGACCTTCGCGAATTGAGCCAGATGAGAATTGCTATCGCAATCAAGACCAGCAGAACAAAATGGAAGCTCGTCTGCGACATTGGCTACCACGTGGAAAGATCAGTGCAACAAACGGTACCCTTAGAGCGCGGCGTCAAGCAGGAAGTCACGGCAGGATAACTACTCCAGAATTTCCAGCGTGAAGCGCTTCTTCAGTTTCTTCCCAACCGCGTCCAGAAGCATCCGGATGGCTTCTATCGTATGGCCGCGCTGTCCGATTACTTTACCGATATCTTCGGGATGCACGCGCAATTCGAGGAGGGTCACCTGTTCGCCTTCTACCGCTCTCACCTGAACGTGTTCCGGGTGATCTACAAGCGCTCGTGCAATCGATTCCACCAGATCCTTCATGGTGCGTTTCTCCACAGCGAGTTGAGTTCCGTGTAAGAATTCTCGGAACCGGGGCGGTCTCCGACTGTTCACTGCTGAGGAAATTGTAAACCGATGGCAAAGGAATCTCCCTTCAAGGGCTTACAGTAAGCAATTCGCACAGGAGAGCGCTTGCCCCCTCGGAGCAATTTAACTATCGCGCTGTCGTTGGTCCGCCAAGGCCTCTTGGTGACAACACGGGCACCGTGACGGCTGACGTTTTCGGTTAAGCTGATTTCAATGATTGAGGGTTCATCCGGGCTATAGAGCTCCATTCCAACTCTCTCCGGAGTCCGGCTTTCCATTCGCCGCTCAGAGTTTAGTGCTTCTCTCCGAGAAAAAATGACGAACAAAAGCAGCACGGCAACCAGGGTGCCCAAGAAAGTCGCAATAGTTATCACCCAGATAATTTGCTCGCTCGCGCTTAATCCGACGTTTTAGAACCGGGAGTTTCATGACAATCTGAAAAACCTAATTGCACATATGTTGCAGTGCGTTTCCCGGCTTCGGCTGACACGGATCGAGACACGCTTTATTCGGGCGACCAGCGCCTGAGGATAGCTTGGAAGCCCTGACTTTCGAGCTCGGCCTTGACGGTGACAGCGGAATCGGCATTACTGTAAGGTCCGACGGCCACTATGTAGAAGCGGACGGTGCCGCGCCTGGACACAAACACCGGAAGATTCCTCTGACGCAAGGCCTCTGCTAGTGCATCCGCATTATCCTCATGCGCCATCGCGCCAACTTGAAGCACGAAACCGGGAAGGTCTGGGGAAATCGTGGGAGGGAGAGA
>JBARRP010000129.1:0-45604 GCA_049644285.1 Candidatus Acidiferrales bacterium
GCACCATACACCGCGTATTTTGTGGGCGTACTGATCGCGACCTACTACACATTCGAAGCACCGCTGTCCGGCATGAGCACGAACCCGGCACGAACATTCGGCTCAGCACTTCACGCGAACTATTGGCACGCGCTCTGGATCTATTTCATAGCTCCGTTGATGGGCATGCTGGCCGCCGGCGAGGTATTTCTTCGAGTCCGCCGGGGCGCCGCCCCATATTGCGCTAAACTTCACCACGCTAACAACGAACGCTGCATCTTCCATCACGCCCAACACGAAGTCTAGAGAGGAGATCCTATGCAACGACTGGCAACTCCAACCAACTGACAATCAGTGTTCAATGACAGGTGTGTGATAACGTTCTTCATTCCATTTCATTTCACGCCGCTGGAGCCAGCGAAGTGATTGCATAGGGAGGTCGATTTCGAGAATCTCTGGCTCAAGTATGAACAGTTATCTTCGCCACGCTCGCAATACCGTTTATGAAAATGCGTCCCCCCGAAATCCCCTAGAACGTGCAGATTCCTCCAAAAATCTCTATTAAAGAAAAGTAGCCTATGTTTTAATAGGGATAGCACTTATTAAAGGGAGCTTGAATACGTCTGTGCCCAACGAGAAAACCTCAAGGCTAGGCAGCTACATCTCGACGACGACCGCTGGCGAAACGGTAAGGGCTTTTGTACCGCCTCCCTTACCTCCAGACCCGCCAGTTGATCTCAGCGCACTTTACCAGCAGCTTGACCGAGCAAATCAGGCCCTCGGACGCCTTGACGGGTTGACGACACTTTTGCCGGATGTCCAACTCTTTCTATACCTCTATGTCCGCAAGGAAGCGCTTCTATCTTCACAAATCGAAGGCACCAAGTCTTCGTTCTCCGATCTGCTCCTGTTTGAAAACGAAGCTGTTCCCGGCGTTCCTATTAGTGATGTCGAAGAAGTTTCCAATTATGTCGCTGCAATGCAACACGGTCTTCGCCGCATCAAAGGTGGTTTCCCACTCTCACTGCGTCTCATTCGGGAGATTCACAGAATTCTGCTGCGAGGCGGACGTGGAGCGAACAAGACACCCGGCGAATTTCGCCGCTCACAGAATTGGATTGGTGGTAGCCGTCCGGGGGATGCAGTGTTTGTTCCTCCTCCGCCGGAACGTATGATGGAGTCTTTGGACCACTTTGAGCGTTTTCTTCACGATGAAAAATACAAGCTGCCCGTTCTCGTTGAGGCAGGACTCATTCACGTGCAGTTCGAAACTATCCATCCGTTTCTTGATGGCAATGGACGGCTTGGTCGCCTATTGATTACGCTACTTCTCTGCGCCAAAGGTACATTGCGGGAGCCGCTGCTCTATTTGAGTCTTTACTTCAAGACTCACCGGCAACGCTACTATGATCTGCTTCAACGCGTTCGCACGGAGGGTGTTTGGGAAGAATGGCTTGCATTTTTTCTTGAGGGCACGGAGACCACGGCGCACCAGGCAGCCAGCGCAGCTGTTCAGATTCTTCACCTTTTCGAAGCAGATCGGAAGAAGATTCAAACGTTGGGCCGTAAGACTGCATCTGCCCTGCTCGTTCACGGGTACATGCAAGGACATCCCCTAATCAAGATAGGCCCGACAGCACAGGCCCTCAAATTGTCCGTTCCCACCATTACGGGTGCTCTTGAAAGCCTTGAAAAACTCAAAATCGCAAAAGAGGTAACCGGCAAACGGAGGGATCGCTTGTTTGCATATCCCCGCTACTTACACATTCTGAGCGAAGGAACCGACCCGCTGAAATGAACATTGCTGTCAATCAAGAGCATGGGCCTCTCAATGTCGTCGGGATTTAGTTGTGGGGATCCAAAGTTTTTGAGGTGGCTTTAGATGAATTCGGATGGTCTGTTTCAAGAACTTCGCGACGATGGACTTTACTCAGGACGATCCAAAGTTGTTCTAGCTGACCCCTTCGGTAGTGTGAGCGGACGTGCAACGGTTCGCGTCACGCACAATTCGCGGTCTGAAGCCGAAGTCTCTATTGAAGAATTCGAAGCACCTCCTGAATATGACAACAATCTTGTTGCGTTTCTCAATGCCTCGCCACCCAGACGCCAAGGAGACAAGACTGTTGTTTCCATTGGTGTCGACTTTGATGACAGGCTTGTTACTTCTTTTGAGCTCGACACGGATGCTGGCATTTTTTCTGCCTCGTCCGGCATGCTGCGCACGCCTGTCCTTTGGGGTTTCAGACCCAACGAAACGCTCTCGCTTGTCTTAAGACCTTACATTCAGTCCACGCGTCAACAAGACGGCGAAGTACTGGCTTATCCCCTGCAGGGCCCTTTCGAGAATCATCATCTAGCGAGGCGAAGGCCGTCAAACCATTTGCTGGCGCTCGACGGTGCGAGCTTCATCCCGTTTGTTGTGGATGGCCACGATTGCGGTCGGCAAAAGGCGTTGATGGTCGCTTCGTCCCTCTTACTGTGCGAAATGAAAATGCTCGCCACGAGTGGATTCCTGTCGATGCCGATCATCCTAACAGAGAAACTTCGATGAGTGGACCACCCGTTACTTAGTGCAATAGCGTATACCTTAGCGTTTTTGTGCAGCACGACGATATAATTAGTGTTTTTGGATGTACTTTAGTGGATTTTTGTGGTATCAAGGCTTAGTAGAACTGGGCACTGAACTGCGGATCTTAGCGCCAGTGAATGCACCTTAGTGGTTCTGAACGACATGGTTAAAGAAGCCGGGCTCATTGGCCTTTCGAGAGAACAAGCCTTCAGGCTCGATCCGCATCCGCGTCGAGACCATCGATTACTTCCTGCGGCGTTATCGCGATACCGTCATCAAGCGTCGCCAAGCTGAGCAGGAGATCGAAGCTCAACTCGCGCAGTACGAAGCGCAGTTGCGCCAGGAATCCCTGCGCCACGCGGAAGGGGTTGCCGCCGACTAGAATCTCAGCAGAGAGGTGCCGGCGTCTCGCCGGCAGCCGTTGACTCGCTACGTGGGTTCTCTTGTTTACTCACTCTCGGCGAAGCGCGCCACTCGTGGTTACGGCAGCGAACTGGGCACGATGCCAGCCTGCCGCGCCTCATCCCCGACGGTGCTGATTTGGTCCTCGAGCACGTTCGCCCTGCCCCTTTAATGGGAAAAACGCAGAAAAGAAATGGGACCCTAAAGACCCCTGCCGCACCCACCCCAAAGCCGACCACCGTTTGCCGCGAGCCACGGAAACAACTCCGACGCCTTCCAACGGTGATTACAGCTGACCAATTTCGCGCGTTACTGGGAAAACTTCCGGAGCCAGTGCGCACGATGGCTCTCCTGTGTGCATTCACTGGAGTGAGGGCGGGCGAGTTGTTTGCACTCCGGTGGCGCCACCTCGACTTTGAGCGCGGCGTCCTCCAGGTGCCAAAGCCGTTCATCCTTGGCTGGAGTGTAGCAGCTAAGGCGACGACAGGCCAAAGCATCGAAAAAGCCGCAGTATCACCTACCCCGCGGCTGTTCGCCGACGATCGTTCCGCTCAGACTTTCCGGCAGGTAAAGCTCATGTGACCGAATCGGAGAGCGAATCGAACGATTGCGCCTCTGGCTTCGTCGCACTCCGACCCCGGGGCCGCCGTCAGCGGCTGAGCCCAAGGCCTTTGAGCAGCAAGCGAAGCGCGAGGGCTGCCGCGAGAACGACGACGGCAAAAAAAATCACGACGGTCCAGTCTGCCAAGCGCTTCTCCCACTCCTTCCAAAGCAGTCCGGCGCGGCGTGAGTGCTCAGCAAATTTCACGATCTCCTCGCAGGTAAATGAAAGGGCGCTTCACAACTTCAACAGACGCCTCGCTTAGATCCCTGTCGATAGGCTCTTCGTACTGCCTTTCGCCTTTTTTGCTTCGGACTGATTTTCGCTCTACGCCGGCAGTTCGCTCTGTTCGCTCTACGGCGCGGCAAAAGCCTGTCCACATCGAGCCATGCAAACCGTTGTCTTTCAGCAGCCGATTGAGCTAGTTTCACTGCGGCAAAAACACCTGATTTGGCCACTTTTGATGTAGAGTTGTGGCGACTCGCTGAAATGTGGCTGCGTGGCCAATCACGATTTATAAGAAAGCCCCTTTCGGTGACCCCTCCGCTGAGAGGTCGCTCCCGGATTCATTCCGAACGCCATCGCGCGGCCACAAAGACAGCGGATGGAGCGCGGCCCGGCAAGCCGGAGTTTTGGACATACGACGGGACGGATGAGGTTCAGCTGGACCTTGCCGAATTCCGACGCGCACGGCGACCGGCAGCGGCCACGCAGCGCGACATCAACGGTTCGACAGGCGAGCCGGAAACAATCTACAAGATCGAAGACCTTCCGTGCGCCCTGGTTCGAGGCTAGAACGGTGCGTAGATCGCCGCCATCTACGAAAAAATACTTGGGCGCTCGGCTCGAACGCATATGCTGGAACCACTCGCACAGGTTGCTACGGCGCCCTCTGCGCTAGTGGAGAGTGTCTCGCTACGAAGAAACTTCGCCTGGACGTCGGCCGGAAACGTCCTCTACGCGGCTTGCCAGTGGGGCATACTGGTTGCAATCGCCAAGCTGGGCACGCCAACAATGCTCGGCCAGTTTGCCTTGGGTCTGGCGGTTTCAACACCCGTTTTCATGCTGACAAATCTTCAGCTTCGCGTCGTGCTGGCAACCGATGCTCGTCACGAATATCATCTCGGGCACTACCTTGCGCTCCGCATATTGGGAACCGCTGCCGCGCTTATTCTTGTTTTAGGATTTGTGTCGATAGCTCGGTTTCGCCGAGAAACCGCAATTGTGGTTCTTCTCGTGAGCCTAGCGAAGGCGGCCGAAAGTTTGAGCGATATCATTTATGGGTTTTGGCAGAAGCATGAGCATTTTGACAAGATCGCCATTGCACTCACCGGCCGTGGTGTGGGGTCTCTGGCGGCGATGGCAGCGGTGCTCTTTCTGACCCGCAACATCGCCCTAGCCACCGCTGCCATGGCTCTAGTTTGGGCCCTTTGGCTCGCCTCCTTTGAACGCAGTGTCGCTAAGAGCTCCCTGGCGGCCGTTTCTTCCGAGGAACGCTTGCGACCCGAATGGGACATCGAGAAGTCGGGGCATCTTGTCGTATTGGCTGCCCCCTTGGGCATCGTAATGCTTCTGCTATCGCTCAACGCAAACATTCCACGATACTTTGTCCAACACTATCTGGGTGAGAGTTTCCTCGGCTACTTTGCAGCAATGGCGTATGTGTTCGTGGCTGGTAACACAGTAATGGCTGCTATGGGACAATCGGCGACGTCTCGTCTGGCGCGTTATTTCAATTCGGACCGGCGCGCCTTTGCGCGACTGCTAAAGAATATGGTTTCGCTCGGCACCGGTCTGGGGATCGCAGGAACTGGGCTGGCTCTCTTTTTTGGGACGCCGTTGTTGAAGCTGCTGTATGGACCCGACTATGCGGAATACACATCCTTATTTGTCTGGCTTATGATTGCAGCAGCCTTTGCCTATGTCGCGTCGATGTTAGGCTACGGGATGACGGCGGCCCGGATGTACCGTGCCCAAGCTGCCTTATTTCTTGTTGCTACAGCCATAACCACCATTGCGTGCTGGATTCTCGTTCCTTCGTTAGGGCTGATGGGGAGCGCCTACGCCGTGCTGGTTGGCGCAGTTTTGTCCTGTCTGGGTAGCGCCTATATCGTTTCCGTTGCCTTGCGCTCTCGCTTTCCCGGCTTTGAAGCATGAGTTAGACAGCCCAGAAGGGGGCCACCTTCATTGAACGAGCTGCAAAAACGACTCTGCGAGCGTTACGACGCGCATTATCTCCGGCTCAACGTTTTAACCAGTGCTTCCCTAAACGTCGCGAAGTATGAGCAACATATACCGGGTTACGAAGCCAGCTGCGGGTGCATTGTGTCAGGATTACCAACAGGGACCCAGATACTCGATATCGGTTGCGGCGTAGGATTTCTGTTGTTTTGGTTGCAGCACAGCAGACCAATTTTTGAACTTACCGGAGTCGAAATATCTGAACGCCAGTTGGCGCTCGCCAAGAAGCACCTTCCGGAGGCTATTACGCTTCTCCGCGAAGAAGCCACCCTGTTCCTCCAGCATAACCCGCACTCATTCGCCGCCATGTTTTGCACGGATGTGCTGGAGCACGCGGAAACTGACGACGAGCTCCTTCAGCTTTTGGAGTTTGCTAAAGAGTCGTTGCTGCCTGGGGGCTTTATAATTTGCCAGGTTCCGCGCATGGCGAATCTAACGGGCATGCATTCGCGGTACATCGATTTGACCCACAGCCACGGGTTTACAGACTTATCGCTGTTGCAGCTATTAGAGTGCGTTGCCAGCTCGAGTCAACTGAGCACATCGCTCAAGGTCGCCTGCTCTTGTTTTCACCTCACGACGACTGAGACAAATACATGATTTGACTCGCTGTGTGCTGGAGGGTAGCATTTCTCAACGAACCCAAGCTCCTCAGTGGCAAAAGGGCAGCGCCATGGAAACGCCACAGTCAGCGGGTCGCGCAAGTAGCTCCCGCCGCTGGATGCGTGTCAGTTCCGTTCTCATCTCCCTCGCGGCTATTACCCTACTAGGGGCCGCGTTCGGAGCTGAGTTCTACAGCAGGTCCGTGTCTTCCATACTACTTACTCTCGTCCTGATCGCGCTTTGCACTGCTATCGCCCTCCATGCTCGCTTTCTGATTCTTGCCCATCGCGAACATCGTGAAACTGCGAGCGCCCTCGACGCTACGGAACGCGAGTTCAAATCGATCTTCGATAATGCGCTCGACGGAATTCTGATCCTCGATGACGGAGGAATTTGCCTCGAAGCGAATCTCGCCGCTCGGGCTTTACTTGGTGTGCGACGTGAGGAACTTCTGTCTCAGGCTTTTGGCAACTTCCTTGCTGGGGGGGAAGACTTCAAGAGTATGCGGAGCCTCTTCCTCGATCGCGACAACGAACACGGTGAGGCACAGCTCGTGTGCAAAGGCGGTGAAACGATCCACGTTGAATACACCGCGAAGGCGGATTACCTCCCAGGAAGGCGTGTCCTGGTGCTCCGCGACATCTCGCAGCGAAGGCGAGCGGAAAGGGCACTGCGGGAAAGCGAGGAGCGGTTTCAGCAGATGGCCAGCAACATTCAGGAAATTTTCTGGATGCTGGATGCCAAAACCAAGCAGGTCATCTATGTGAATCACGCGTATGAAACGATCACCGGGCGTTCCAGCGAGACCCTCCGCGACAATCCCACCTCGTATCAGGAACTGATTCATCCGGAAGATCGCGTTCGCATTCTGGCCAGGCTCGAAGAGACGGTCGAGACCGGAGGATTCGATGAAGAGTTCCGCATTGTTAAGCCTGATCATTCGATCCGGTGGGTTTGGGTGCGGGGGTTTCCGGTTCGGGATGCTGACGGGCTTGTGTGCCGGCTCGTGGGAACCGGTCAGGACATTTCGGCCCGGAAATCGGCAGAAGAGCAGATAGCCAGGAGTCTCGATATGGCGGAATCCGCGCGGGCCGAGGCCGACGCGTTCCGCAAGACAACCCTTGCGCTTACCCAGAATCTCAGCATGGACTATGTCCTCGACACACTGCTGCAGTCCCTGCTGAAGCTGATTCCTTGCGAATCAGCGCGAGTTCTGCTCGTAGAAGCGGATACTCGCATCTTTGTTGCACGCGAGGTGCAGAATTGCGAGACGATCCGACGCGTTCCGCAGTCTCCTGCGACCCTGGATGCTGCGGATAATCGTTTCCTGATGCAGGTTCTAACGACCAGAAACAGTCTGCTCATCCCCGACACCGCTGAAGAAACAGAATGGGCCGCTTTGAAGGGCTTCTCCGATCTGCGTTCGTGGCTATGCGTTCCCCTTGTCGCATCGCAGCAGGTGCTTGGACTCCTCTCGCTCGGCGACACACGGGCTCAGGCGTTTACCCATGAACACTTGCGCCTTGCCAAATCGCTTGCTATCCCCGCGGCGGTTGCCATTCAGAACGCTCGCCTGTACGAGCGTGCGGAGATCTACGGCGCAGAGCTGGAGCAGCGCCTCGCCGATTTGGAAATGACGCAGCAGGCGCTACGGCTCGCAGAAGAAGGCCGGACCCTATCAGAAGAGCGATTCATAAGGGTATTCCGATCAAGCCCTATCGCATTTTCTATCACTACGGTTGACGAGGGCCGCTTCGTCGATGTCAACGAGGCCTTCGAGGAACGGTACGGTTACTCCCGCGAGCAACTTATTGGCAGGAGCGTGTTTGACATCGGCATTTGGGATGATCCAAGCGGACCCCTAGAGATGCTCAACGAAATCCGTCAGCGCGGCAGCGTTCGAAACCGCGTTACCCGCTTCAAGAGAAGCTCGGGCGAGCTGATCGATACGATTTTATCTGCGGAGGTCGTAGAATTGGACGGACGCCAATGCCTCTTGGCTGTTTCTGAAGGCTTGCCAAACCAAGCAAGCACACGGACCCAGTTAGCCCGCAAGTCAGCCCTTGCTCATTAAGGGCTCCTGCCGTGTCTTGATACTACGTTGTGACAAGGGGGCCGACTAATGATAAGTAACGAGTAATTCGTAACCCTTCATTTGCTATCGCGGATACAGGACAAGCGAGCGGAATAAGGACTTATGGGCGGTAAGCAGTATTTATTTTGCCAGGAGTCAGTTGCGTGCTACCGACTAATGGTAGAGATAAGCACCTCGGCGAGAGTATCCGATGCGGCACGTCGGTCACACCGAACCCACCCGGCCTTCGTCCCGAAACCCCGGTTCCGGGTCGTCTGTCTGTTTCCCGTAGATTTTGTAGGCGGCCTCTCTCTGCTCCTTACTACGAGTGGATAACGGCGGGCGCCAAGAGATTGAGGTTCGAGACACAGGCCGTTCCGAATAAACGGGACGGCCTTTTGATTTAAAAGGGGCCTCCCGAGCCGCGTTCGAGGTGTGCCGGAAGGAGATTTCCGCCACCGGAGCAATGGTACAGATAGGGTCCGCGGCAAGCATACTAGGAAGAAGGCCGTCGCGTTTAGCCAGTCTGGGCGAGGTGTGGATGGAGCCGGATAGGGGACTAGCCAGGATCGCTGACACGGGGGCAGGCCACGGGAACAGTCCGGCCTACGACGGCGCCCTGTCGTCAAAACGGGCTCGCGAAGGCTCTCTCGAAGGCGAAACCAAGTCACTGGTTCGATATTTCATTCCAGGAGGGTCCGTGAAAGATATTGTCTCCGCGCCAAGTGCTCCGAAGGCGATTGGTCCGTATTCGCAGGCGGTCAAAGCCAATGACTTTGTTTTTGTCTCCGGTCAGTTGGCGCTCGATCCGGCCACCGGCCAACTCCTCGGGGGCGACGCTGCGCTCCAGACCGCACAAGCGCTGGAGAATTTGAAAACTATCCTGGAAGCCGCCGGATCGTCGTTGCACAAGGTCGTGAAGACGACGGTCTATCTCAAGTCCATGGGCGATTTTGTCGCGATGAATACAGTATACGAGAAGTACTTCAAGACGGCGCCGCCCGCTCGGTCTGCCCTGGAAGCGGCACGCTTGCCCGCGACGCCCGCGTCGAAATCGACGTCATCGCCCTCGCCTAGGTAGGACTCAGCGGGCTGACTTGCTGGCCGTTTGGTTCGAATCTGCAGGCTAGGTCAGCGCCCCAGAAGAAGGGTAGGAGTGCCGTGGTTATTGGTGATCGCTTACGCGCTCTGCGCGAAGAAAAGAAGCTCTCTCAAGGCGACATCGAGGAGCGCACCGGCTTGTTTCGATGCTATATCTCCCGTGTTGAAAACGGTCACACTGTTCCGTCCATTGCAACATTGGAGAAGATGGCCCGGGCGCTGGAAGTCCCCCTGTATCACTTTTTCTATGGTCGTGAGGAGCCGCCCCGGCTTCCAAGTCTTCTCAGGCAGGGGACCAAGCGCGACTTTGCCTGGGGTGGTTCCGGCCGAGATGCTCGCGTTCTGAGCCGGTTCCTCCGACATCTCAGTCGAATGGGCGACCACAACCGCCGTTTGCTTCTGTTCATGGCTCAGAAGATGGCCCGACCAATGTCAGAAAGGCCAGCCCGCAGGCGGTCTAACTAACGCCCGGTAGCATGAGACGTGACAGCAAGGACCTCGAAAAGTGAGGAGAACGCACGAACTAAGCTAACAATAGGCCATTGTTCCTGAGGAACCCAAGGGTGAAAGCTCTCGTCAAAAGTCGGGCGGGGCGCGGCCTGTGGCTGGAGGATGTTCCGGACCCCGAACCCGGCATTAACGACGTAAAAATTCGCCCATTGTTCACTGGAATTTGCGGCACCGACCTGCACATTTATGAATGGGACGAATGGGCCCGCGCCACGATCGCGGTGCCGATGGTTATCGGCCACGAGTTCGTGGGCGAAGTCGTCGATGCAGGATCAAATGTGACTGATTTTCATCCTGGAGACATTGTCAGCGGCGAAGGTCACGTCATCTGCGGACGCTGTCGGAACTGCTTGGCGGGCCGGCGTCACCTCTGCGCTCGCACGCAAGGTGTCGGAGTGAACCGGCCGGGTGCGTTCGCGGAATATATCGTCCTGCCGATGATGAACGTGTGGAAGCATGCGCAATCCATTCCACACGAGATTGCAGCGATCTTCGATCCGTTCGGCAACGCCGTCCATACGGCGCTTTCATTCCCGGTGCTGGGAGAGGATGTGCTCGTCACCGGAGCAGGTCCAATCGGGATCATGGCGGCCGCCGTGGCGCGGTTTGCCGGTGCGCGCCATGTCGTCATCACGGATGTGAATCCGTATCGTCTGGCGCTTGCTCAAAAGTGTGGCATTTCGGTGGCCGTGGACGCGCGAAACACCCGCCTCAGAGACATCCAAAAGAAACTCGATATGAAGGAAGGCTTCGATGTCGGTCTTGAAATGTCAGGGTCGCCTGACGCGTTCCGCGAGATGCTGGAAAACATGTGTCACGGCGGCAAGATCGCGATGCTCGGGATTTCGGCCACGGAGATGGCTATCGACTGGCATCAGGTCATTTTCAACATGCTGACCATCAAAGGCATCTACGGACGCGAGATGTTCGAGACCTGGTACAAGATGACCGTCATGCTGGAATCCGGTCTGGATATTTCTCCGGTGATTACGCACCGGTTCTGCTGGCACGATTATGAGCAGGGCTTTGAGGTAATGCGATCGGGTGAGTCAGGGAAAGTCATTCTGGATTGGCGCGATGTGAACTGAACTGCGCGTCGCCTCGGACGAAGTTCGCTGAGCGCTGGAGCGACACGTCCTCGATTCCCTCTGCTCTATAGACGCTTCAAAGCTCACTTTATTACATTTCTTTGCCGGCAGTGGTCCGTGTTTCCGACCGCTGTGAATGGAGGATTGTGCTGGCGCAGCGCCGGCCCGTCCTCGTATTCGATCACGCGCGGAAAGAGACAGAGGCCGAAGGTGTCCGCCTTTGGGTTCCAGCCCTCCCCGAATGAAGCAGATACGGCACCGTTCTAGCCGACTTGGCCGGAAAACCGAGGCGCTGCCGGACCGGTTTGCTTCTCGATGGACGACGTTCCGACCAGCAAAAATAGATTTCAACCGCCAGTCGATGCTGTGAAGCAGTATCTGGCCCTCGCGTGCGGGCTGGTTTTCCGAGCGCACAGCGGGAATTTGACAGCAGCTGAAGATTTGAAAGCTGACGTTTCGGAGAAGTCATCCGGCTTATTGTGCCGCCTCGAGAACCAAGTCTTGTGTGAACAGCATCCGTAGACAGATGCCCGATCTCCACAGAGCTGTCCACGCCTCAAGGGAGTCCAAACCGGGGAGTTTGGTGTCATGCCAGGCTCTGCAGGAAACACAACTGCGGGCTATTCGTTCCGGTTTTTCTCTCCGGAACAGGTGGATCAGATTCTGCGCGATGGGTCGAGAGGGGGCCGTAAGGGCTCTCACTCCGCTATTGAAAGGATCCTGAAACACGAACCAGGATTGGAGCGCGCGGACTTATGGCGGCGCATACGTCAACTTAAGAGCTTCGTTCGGGGACGGGCCCATGGTCGCTCTGTTTGGAATCTCGAGGACGAAAAGATTCTTCGTGCGGGATATGGAAACGGGCACTTGGGAAAGCAGCAGGCAGTCTGCGAGCTGTTGAGACGTCACCCGGAATGGCGACCCCACATCGTCTGGCGCCGAGCGGCAAAGCTCGGCCTGACACGGGCCAGACCCAAAGGAAACAAACAGGTCGTACGGCGTCTGTGGTCGGAAAACGATGATCGGGTCTTGCTCAACCTTGCGGGATACAAGCAAGCGAGATTGATTGGGAAAATATTGCACCGGAGTAAGACTGCGGTGTTGTGTCATCTCGCCGTGCTGGGAAAAAGTAGCCGGGTTCACAAAGAGGGATATGCGCGGCGCGCCCTTGCTGAGGAGTTGCATCTAGGCACCAGGACGATCCAGCGATTGATCGTTGAAGGGCTGTTGGAGGTTCGTGATCCGCGCATCACCAAACGCTCCTTGGACGACTTGCTCGAGTCCATGCGAGGATCAGGACCCTCGCCCCAAGTACACGAGGTCCAGCAAATGGCTTCAACGAGGGACGGAGTGACCGTCGCCTCGCACAATCACGTTTCTGCGGAACCGAGCACGAACGAGGTGACTGCATCGCCCACACGATCTTCGCGGTGCAAGCGCTTTTGGGCCGAGGCTGCCGCCACGCTGGGCGTCGGCCGGGAGACTGCCGAGCAGTACATAGCGAAAGGAGTTCTGAAGTTTTGTGACCCGCGAATTACCGAGAAGTCCTTGAGAAGCTTCTGCCGGCGATACGGGGCCCTCATCAACCGGGAGTTCCTCAATGACGAAACCTGCGCTTGGCTCAAAGATTCGATGGATTTCGTTCCGACCGCCGACCAGACCACCGCGAAAACGCTGGAACCGCTCCGCAGGCACGCGCAAGTGGTGAGAAGGTGTGGGTGTGGCCGCGCCGTTCGAGGCAATGCCTTTTTCCGGCACATAAAGCGCTGTCGAAACCTGAACTCACGTGCAGGTCAGAATGGCACAACCGTGAGTGCGGCGCTTCTTAGCGAGTCGAAAGGAACGCGGAAGAAGACGCAGGCCAGCAATCAGTTAGGTTTATTCTCGACGTAGTT
The DNA here is from genome assembly GCA_049644285.1 of Candidatus Acidiferrales bacterium. Taxonomy (GTDB): domain Bacteria; phylum Acidobacteriota; class Terriglobia; order Acidiferrales; family UBA7541; genus CAVRXT01. The sequence continues at coordinate 13,064 of JBARRP010000129.1, forward strand.
GTCGGCGGCGCGACACCACTCTTCAAACGAAGGATAAGGCATTCCGGGATTTTGAGACCAACTCTCGGTCCAGCGTTCTGAATACTCGATGATCCGTGCGATATGTGGGTCGGCGCGGGCCTGCTCAAGGACAGCCTCAATCTGGCCCTCCCTCTTCGCGTGACGAAACAAGTCAACCTCTCCCCATTTTACAAGGCGACGCCATACAAGGCTTTCGCCCCTTCGGTCTTTCCTTTGATGTGACTTCATGAGGTCAAGTAGGCCGGGGTAACGACGCTCCAATTCTCCGACGACATCTTGGGGAATCTCCGCGCTCGCTTCGCACAGCGGTCGGATCCAATACGTCAGTGCCTTCCATTCGAGGTGGCGCGCGACAGCATTCGCAATTCCTTTCGCGTCAATCCGATTGCTGATACTCCACTTGGACGCGGCGCGACGCCACTGCTCGAAGGATGGATAGGAAGTCGGGCGTCGATGCTTCCATTGTCTTTCGCAGTGCTCCCAGTAAGCCCAAGTGCGCTGGGAGCGAGGGTTACGCACGGCGTAGAAAATTACAGCGTCGAGCCAACCATTACGTCTGGCATCCGCGAAAATGTCGTTGTGAATCCACTCAAAGAGGTGAAGTGTCAGGCGGCTGACCTGGCTTGGACGCGTCTCGCAGAATTGTTTTTTGTATTCGAGAAACTCCGGGCACCGCTTCCGAAGAATGGTCGAAAGCCAAGCCGGAGCCCGGCGTTCGGTCTCGAGGATAGCGCGAACCCAAAGTGAAAAGGCTTCCCATTCGAGGTATTCGAGCCGCGCCTTTTGAAAACGGTCCCAGGTCACTCGCAACAGCTGGCGTGTTGCTCGGAAACGAGCTACTTGTCGAAGACTTCGTTCAACCGTGCTCGGTCTCCACTCCTTTCTTCGGCGTGACACGCGGTCCACACACAGCTCCGCACGGATGTGAAATCAATTCGGCTCACAATACAAGCAATCGTGCGCCCGTTCAACCGCGCTGGACGCGGGCGAGAAGTGTCCTACTGCGCCTAAAGTACGTGGCTGCGGTATCCGGACATGCGAATCTCGCCTGAAGTAAAAACCGATGTGCGTGTGCGTCTGCGTCTGGTCATGAGCTCATCCTAGGCGAAACATCGGACCGGCGCTCTTCACGAAGATACTCAAACTCCGGCACCGTCGAAAACGGAGTCCGTGGCGAGCTGATTGGCTCGGCGAGTTGGTCAATCCGCGTGGCTGAGGAATTCCCCAGAAAATCGGCGCCGACTTGAATGTGTTCGACCCGCTCCGGGGCCAGGCCCATCAGCCTGGCGCAGGTGGCGTCGGCGGCGACGGGATCATCGGCAAGAATCAAGCGATTGAGTGGGCGTGGGGAACCACTCAGGGGGCCATTTCCTTCCATTGCGATGATTGCATCGGCGATCACGAAGCGAATCGGCACGGTGGCGCAAATGTCCAGGATGCTTTCTTGGATTCCTTTCCAATGGAGAATATTCTTCGGCCAACCGTACTTCGCTCCCGGCACAACGCCGAACATGTTTTTCATGCTGAGAGTGACGCCCGACCAGTGATGCGTCTTCACTTTGGGCAGCGAAACGATGAAGTCGGCCTCCAGCAGCGCCCTGGGCAACCACAGATGTTTCATGCCCGTGTAAGTCGCGAGAAGGGGTGTCTTAACCAATTCATCCCGATTTAGGTCAACAAACGGAACTCTCAGTTGCCGCAGCTCTTCGCTGAAGCCGCTCTCGAGTAGCACTAGCTCCGTGTCCCTCTGGTGGCCAGGTCCTTCGCCGACGAACACGCTCTTCGCACCGAGACGTCGAAAGCACTCGACCGCTGCGGACACAAGAAGAGGATGCGTGTTGATGTGGTTCCCGGGAATGTAATCCACCAAGTTGGGTTTGAGCAGAACGGTCTTCCCGTGAACGTCTAGGTGGAAGAGATTCAGGCCACAGCGGAGAAGTTGCTCTAAGTCCTGCGAATAAGACTCGGCACGGATGATAGCCACCCGGGACCGTGGTTGCTTACGGATGACGTGATGCCTAGGTTTCTCTAGCAGCGCGGTCGTAGCCGCGCCGGCAGCCAGTCCGAGAGACCCTGCAACAAAAGTTCGTCGGTCGACCTTCATGAATCCACTCCAAACTCATTTGGGCCGTCGACACAATGGAGAGCCAGTGATGCTGCAGCAAGGGTTGCGCACCTATCGATAGGAGCGTGCTCGACGATGGCGGAAAGACGGTCGATCCACAGGCCCGTGGGCCGCTTGAAGGCATTCAGGGCGAGGACAGTCCAGGCGAGGCTCCAGGGGGTGAAGCATGTCTGAGCACGTCGCTCGAGCCAGTCAAGGCTCGCAGTTATCAGATTGTTGAAAGGTTCTCTCAAAATAGCGAGCAGAGCTGCGGCTGTTGCATCGGGATGGGGAGCCAGCGGAGATCCGTAGACCACGCCGTTGCCTGCGTTCCATCCTCCCTGGGGACAAATACGGTCGTACAACATTTCGATGCCGCAGCGGATTCGAAACTGCCGCAAGTCCTGCCGTGACGTGCCAAATGCATGCTTCAAGCCAAGGAGTGAGTATGCGGTGGGAACGACCCAACTCACCGTCTCCGGCATCCAGGGCCAGCCGAACTTGTCAGGGTCGAACCGGACGTGGCGATCGGTAGTTCGGAACTTCCACCTCCACAGCCAGTGCGACTCCCATCCTCGCGTGTGTAAAAGAAACTCAACCGCTTGGTTGGTTGCTGTTCCTCGAACGTTACAGCGATTGAGAACGTAGAGAACTAGGCCGGTAAAGCCAGATCCTTGCCTGTCGTCGCCGGCAAAAGCGGGCCAGCTGCCATTGGGATTCTGCGTGTGAAGCAGGAATTGGATAGCAGCATCCCGCTGGCGGACTAAGTTGGACGGCAAAGCCAGAAGTGTCAAGGCGGTGGGTTCGATAGCTGCTTGCTTCGCACCGGGAATGAAAGGCCAGCCGCCATCTGGCAATTGGCACTCAACTAGCCTTCGGACACAGGCTCTGTGAAGTTGGTGCGCGTCAGGCACGGGTTGCGTTCTAGGGGAGAACCGCGGGATTGTCAAACGATCCACAAAACTGGGGAGAAGGACCGCCGAGAAAGTTGGTTATGAGATCTGAGATTGGCAAGAATTCAGCGGGAAGTATCAACCGAGGTGAAGCCCACCGACCCGCATCCGGCAGTGTGGCGAGTTTTCTATGAATCGCAGGTTTCCGCCAGGATTAGCCATGAGGTATGCGATTGGTCAGAAACTTGTCGGAATTGGGAGTGCACGGTCGACAGCATCTGTGACGGTTTTCTGACAGCACCCTTATCACCTTTTCTCTTAGAATCTGGTGCCACCTAGTAACGGAATAGACCTTCCAGCCGGCCCAGGCACTCAGTCAGCACCCTAAATTTCGTCACGACGTGGCTATGCGAAGCATTTCGTTCGAGTGCGTCGTGGACGGTTCTGGCGTATGTTGCGGCGCGAACTGGAGGCAGAACCCGTGTTTCGATCGGTCGGAGAACTCGCGGAAGGGTTGCGCGATGCTCGGTACGTGATCGATCCCGTAACGCTCCAGGCCGTGTACCTGGCCGCGAAGATGCGGAAGCCGCTGTTGGTGGAGGGCCCACCTGGATGTGGGAAAACAGAACTGGCCTACGCAGTCGCTGCTGCGGCCGATACCACGGTAGAGCGCCTGCAATGCTACGAAGGGATTACCGAAGAGAAGGCAATCGGACGGTTTGATGAGTCCTTACAGCGACTCTTCTTGGGGACGCAAACGGACTTCTTGGGCCAAGGCTGGGATGGCATCCGAAACCGGATGTACACTCTCGATTTCTTCGCAGAAGGTCCGTTGTTGCGTGCGCTCCGGCACAAGGTCAAGCCGTGCGTCCTGTTGATCGACGAACTCGACAAAGTGGACCACGCCTTTGAGGCACTGCTTCTCGAGATCTTGAGCGCGTGGCAGATCACGGTGCCGAAACTGGGAACGATCAAGCCAGAAACGATTCCTTTTGTCGTATTGAATTCGAACGAGGAGCGCCGCCTGGGTGACCCGTTGCGCCGGAGGTGTCTGTATTTGCGGTTTGGGTATCCCACGGTCGAGCGCGAAATCGAGATCCTCGCCGCTCGCGGTGCAGGTCATGAGACAGAGCTACTCGGGCAGATGGCTGGGTTAGCGCACGCGCTGCGTGGCTGGAACATGGAAAAACCACCTTCCATCGCGGAAATCCTCGACCTGGCGCAGGCTCTACAGATTCTTGGACTCCAGGAAATCATGCCGGAACAAAGAGACGTCCTCTTGCCATTGTTGGCAAAGACGGAAGGGGATCGAGGCAGACTGTTGCTGCGCGAGGGCTTCGAGGGTCTCATTGCGGATTCGAAGATATATCGGGACAAACTCAATCGCACGGTTCCTACGGGTTGCGCGATCCCTTGAACCTTGCACCCATGAAGACGTTCGCAAGGACATTGCTGGTTCTTGTTTGGTTCTCTGCAAGGCCGGGTTGGGCAGCGGAGCCGATGAGCGTGCAGGAGTTCTCTGCGAGATGTGCGGCGTTCTACGCATCGGCATTCGGGGTTCCTGTGGAGCTTGTCGATGCAGTCGTCCAGGTGGAGTCGGGCTGGAATCCGTACGCGGTTTCGAAGAAAGGCGCAGCGGGTCTCATGCAGCTCATGCCCGCAACCGCAATTCGGTTCGGAGTGCGAGACCGATTCGACATCGAAGAGAACATTCGCGGCGGAGTTGCTTACCTGGCTTGGCTAATCCATCTGTTTCGAGGGGATTTGCGCCTCGCTGTTGCCGCTTATCAAGTGGGCGAGTCTCCGATCCTTTTAGAGGGTCTAGCATATTCTTCTCGGGAGGTTTTTAACTACGTGAGTCGGGTGGCGCAGTTGTACCGCGCCATGCGGGGGAGACTGTGGGACGAGTCTTAACACGTAGCTCCTCGACGGGACCGTGAGGTGGGCGATGAAACTAGTTCGTGGACTTTGCCTTCTGTGTTTCTCACTTGGGTTTGGCGTCGCGTTTGCGCAGGTCTCTCGAGTCGATCCACAGATCCTTACTAAGACAGACATCGAAAGCAGGGTCACGGTTGTCGAGGTGGCGGCGCGATTTGTCACCGCAATCCGTTTGCCCGAAGCTGTCAACTCCGTCGTGGTCGGCGACCCATCCGACTTTCAGGTCGAGCATTCGGAGCGGGAGCCCAAACTTGTCTTCGTCAAGGCAATGTCGAGGAGGCCAAGCGAGACGAACCTGCTGATCTCGACAACTACCGGACGCCAGATCAGTCTGTTGTTGGTCAGTCGAGGAGATGCCTCGGCGGATCACGCCACGGTGGACTTCCTCGTAAGATACGAGCCTGCTGGGTTTTTTGTTGCCCCGTCAGGTTTCCCGTTCGGGCTGGTTGGAGAAACTGTGCCTTTAACGCAAGACGGAGAGCTTACGAGAGGCGGGGCCCAAGAGCCTTCGAAACCCGCTGTGGCCGCGCACGTCGTGTCTTCGACCAGGGGAAATCCCCCATCAACTCAGACTGAAGGCCCGCCCGGGGATGTCCAAAGCCCCGGACTAGACAAGCTTCTCGAACAGCAGGAAAACGCTCCGCTGCCGGTAATGTATGGGGAGCACATCGGCGAAGAATCGAGCGGTGGAGACCGGGTACGAGCCGGAGTCGGTGGCGTGATTGACGGAGGTGAACAAGTCATCGTCCTGTTTTCAGTGGTGAATCCTACGCGTCGCGCGATTTTGTTGATGCCACCTCAAGTCCAATTGGGGGGAAGGACAACCTTCGGAAAACTCCTACGACGCACAAAGTGGTCCACGGCAGAACAGTTGCCCGTCCTGGATTTTCGGTTGAGTAGACGCCGGCTTGGACTTGGCGAACGCGCAGATGGCGTTGTAGTGTTCGTGCGTCCGCCCTATAAGCAATCGAACGAGACGCTTCTGTTGCAAGTGGCGGAGTCGGGGGCTGTAGACCGCCCCGCACTAGCGCCGATTGGGTTCGGGGTGAGTGCATCGTGGGAGGATCGGAATGGCGGAAGAAAATGAGAAGCAGACCAGCGACGCCCCGGAAGTCGGCGCGGCAGAAGAGCCGCTGATCGACGAAACAGACGCTTCCGCTCGTCCGGGATGGCGTGAAATCTTTCGTCAAGCGTTCGACAAGGCGCGACGGGAACATCAGCTTACGGACCGGCGCGAACTGGGGCGCGATCGCAGTCGTTCCCTCTTTTTACTTGCAGGAGCGGCAATTGCCGTGCTGCTGCTGTTCCTCGGCGTGTTTTCGTCTCCCAATAGTACGAGGAAACCAGCAAGCGCGAGGCCACCCGGGACGCCAGACCTCGGACAAAGGTTGACTCCAGGCCAGCAGGCGGCGGAGCAAACGGGTTCGGTGACGCCTCTGCTGAACGCGCAAACTGGGCGTTTAGAGGTTTCGGGCGGCCAGGGAGTTACTCCTGAGGATGTCGACAAGACGGCGCGACCAATCCAGCCGTCTATCGGAGCGCAGCCCAAGTCTCTTGCCAGCCCGGTTGCCAGGAACGCAGGACCCTACGCTCTGGGGAAGATTGATTTTTCAGATGGTGCGATGCGCCAGCAAGCGTCTGAATCTGCTACACCGTCCGTGCAGTCAGCAGCAGACGAGCTTCGGAAGCCTTCTTTGGTGTTCGTTCGGAGTGTCCAAAGTAATCTAGCGACTAGTGGCGCGAGAATGGCTACGAGCGACCTGGAGGAGAGTCCGGTCATGCTGGAATTGCCAGTCGGGACGAAATTGATTGCCCGGCTCCAATCCGCAGTGAACAGCGCCATCAAGACGCCGGTTGTCGCAGCCATCGAATACAACTACGAAAGAGACGGGGAAATTGTCGTGCCTGCCGGGACTAAGGCACTCGGCAGCCTCCAACAGGCAGACCGGTCGGGGAACGTGGCGATCCGCTTCGACACAATTCAGATGCTCGATGGAACCACTGAGAAGATCGACGGCACGGCGATGAGCTTGACCCTTGGACCGCTGAAGGGTGTTGTGAGCGGGAAAAGGACGGGAAAGAATTTCCTGGTCCGAACGTTTACCGGCCTCGGGCAGGCAGCTACTTACCTCGTCGGATCCAATAGGCTGAATGCGCCACTGTCGGAGAGTGCGTATTTGCGGGATCGGATTGCGACAAACATTGGGATTGCGGGTGATCAGGAGTTGAACAGTCTGACCTTCAACCAGAACGTCGTCGTCACTGTGCCCGGAAACACGCGATTCTACATCGTCGTTCAGAGAGACACAGCGCCGCGCGAGCGCCAAGTGCGTCAGGCGGCGACCCAGCAGACAAACAATCAAGCTCTCCCCACGGTGGAAGAACTCCGCCAGCTCTTGCAGCTTAGGCGAGAACTGAGCGACATGTATCAGCAAGCGGGAACGCAAAGCGCGGCACAACAAGTGCCGCAGCAGTAGCGAGGTTGATCGGGGATGGCCCCCAATTGGAAGCCGTTAGTGGCCAAGCTCGGCAAGAAGCGTTGTGTCGGGTTTATGTTCATGGGCCGCGTGAACGGGATCAACTTGTACAAGCATGGTATCACCCGGATGTATTTGAATCTCGATGATTCGGGCGAGTGTTACGTGTCCTGCGAGAATTGCCGTTTCGAGAAAGCTGACTTTGACGCGGAACTCCGCAACTTGGAGGCGGCGCTCGCTCAACTTGGGGAGAATTTGGAAAGTGTCTACGATGAGTCGTATATCGAGCAAAAGAGACAGACTTTGCGACGGGTCGGCATTTCGCACGAACGAATTGAGATTCAGCCAGAAGATCTATCCATAAATTAGAGTGCCTGTGGCCTCCGTACAAGAGTCCTTCCACGTCCAGCCGGTGCGTGATCTTGACTGCTAACGCTCGATAACAGACGTAGTACTCCTCACTTTTTTGACAAACGCGGGAACTGGTCCTAGGTTTCTCCGCGCTTCGGTTCTTTCCCCTTTGATTCGTGATCTAGGGAGAAAGACGGCGAAGCAGAAAAGGGGGAACGCACTCCATGAAGGTGAAGGTGAACGTGGACGAGACATGGAAGCGAACGCTGGCCGTGTCCGCTATCTGCTTCGTCTTAGCAAGTCAGTTGGTCTGGGCACAGAACCTTGGAACCCAGCCGCAAACGAATGTGGCCGTCCAGGGGCAGACCGGTGCCCAGCCGGAAGGCGCCTTCCTGAATTTCATCAACTGGATTGGCAACGTCATCGCGCCGGTAGGAGCTGGGGGCGCGGTAGTCGGCGCAGTTGTCTCTTGGCTGCATGGGCGAGGCGTTGGCCGGTGGATCGCCGCCGCTGCTGGACTGTTGGCAGTTTCAGGGATAACTCGGTTGATCGAGTTCTGGATCACCAGTGGAACCGGAGGCGTGACGTAAACCGAGGCGGCACGCATCCATTGCGGACTTGGCGGGCAGTTCAGGAAAGGAGAGAAATGAATCGGGCTGCCTGCCAACCTCCGCTGAGGCCTCACTTCGAACCGCTTGGCAGAAGAGAAAGGGAAGGGGGAGCAATGGCTGTTCCGCAACTCTTAAACGACATCATCCAGGTTCTCTTGCAGCTCGCACCGGCGGCCTCCCTGGTCGCCCTGGTTCTCGCTGGAATCAGTTTGAGACGTGAGGGCGGAACGACGTTCCTCATTGGTGGAGGCTTTACCAAGTGGATGTTTTGGGCGGTCATTCTCGCAACACTCGGACCTCTCGTCGGATGGTTCACTTCGTTTGGAGTCGCGGTGCAGTTGCCGTCCGGAGGAATTGGAACTTCTTGGCTCGGTTCGTTTGAGTCAGACGTGTCCAGCTTTGTCACGACTTTTGTCGCGGGCCGGATGGTAACGACCCTCGCGGCGTATTTTGTCCTGCGGTCAATTCTCGACACTGCCTCGGGCGGACACCCTCTGCCGTCCGTGCTCGCAGCGATGTTCTTGCTTGGTACGCAAACAACGTACTCCCTGATTCAGAGCTATAACACGGGAACACAGTTTGCCACCGCGGACGTTCTGGACAGCCTTTGGAATTACCTGGCCGGGACCATCATGCCGATCACGGCGGGGCTCGCAATCGTAGGCGCCATCATAAATTTCGCCACGCGCCGTCCGGCCATGCGTTTGGTTGCTGTCGCCCTGGCAATGCTGTGCGTTTCAGGAATCTGGAAACTGGTGCTTTCGATGGAGGCGTAGGACGCCGATGTCATTCGCGAACGGGATCTTGAACCTAGCGAATTGGGCAGGAAATGTGATTCTACCTACCCTGTCTGGTCTGTTCTTTGCGATCGCGGTTTTGCGATTTGCACGTTCGGAGTCCTATCCAGCCGCGATGTACGGGGGATTTCTCTGCCTCATGGCTTCCGGGCTGTTGCGGGCGATGGAGACGTTCGCATCACAGAGGCCCTGGAACGATCCCGATGTTTACTGGATGGCTCTGGTGAGCCTGGTGGACTGGGTTTGCAATGTACTGATGCCCGTCTACGCAGGTTTGCAGGTGGCGGCAGGCGCTCTGCGAATGGGAATCATAACCCGGATCCACCCCACGGAAGGGTGGATGAGGCACTTCGTAGCAGCCGGTCTCTGTTTGCTCTTGTCGGGACTGGTTCGGCTTGCGGAGTTCTTCGTCGCGCGGGGAACGGGAGGAGTCCACTAGGAGAGCAGGAGATGGCCCTTGAGGTGACACCGGTATACCGCAATCTCCGCACGCGAGTCACGTTTTTCGGCCTCGAAGCCGAAGACCTGTTTGCGATTCTCGCACTGGCAGTCATCGCGAATCTTCTCGGAAGGTTTCTTCACCGAGAGATGTTTGGGTTGCCGATGAATATGTTCCTCGAATATGTCGTGCCGGTGCTGAGCATTCCGGCGCTGATGCTGTTCAAGTACGGCAAACAGCGCGGTTACCTCCAGGACTGGGTGATGTTTCATGCAAAGCCGCACGTGTACTCCGCGCTCGAGAGGGACCGAGAACTCACTCGGGAATACCTCCGGTCGGGAGACTAAGGATGCCGCTTACGGTCGAACGGTACGAACAATCGATGGACGCGCCCCCGTTGTGCGAGCAACTCCGTATCCGCGACTTGCTCGAAAACGTTGCGGTGCAAATCAATGGGTCCTTGGTGGCGGGCTACGAGGTGGGAGGCATTCAATCCTACTACGCAAGCGATGAGGCGAGAAACCGCCTCAAGGGGCTACTCGAAGCCCTTGTGAGATCGCTGCCCGAGCGTTCCATGCGGATGCAGGTGCGGTTTGAGATTTCCGAGGGCACGGGCGATCTGATCTCACGCTACGTGCGGGAGCGCCGGAACGAGAGCCACGCGCTCCGCGAGCTCGATCGTCTGCACGTCGAGCTGTGGCGGAGCCGGGAGGTCGATGGCTTCTATCTGCAACATTTCCTCCATTGGTATTTCATCTGGAATCCCCGGATTCATCATGAGTCGCCCGACCTCGAGTGGAAGCGAAAAATGAACTCACGCCGGAGCGTTCGGGTTTCGGATGCGAAGTGCATTGATCGCTCGCGTCGGGAACACGAGGAGCTCCTTGCGGAATTCAATAGTCTGTTGGCCGGGGTGGAAGCCACGCTCCGAGCCACGGGCATGTCGATCCGCCGGATGACCCACCAGGACATCTTCCTTGAGATCAAGCGCGCACTCCAGCCGCTTGGGAATGACACTCTGCCCTACCGCAGGCCAGACGAGTCACTCTGGTATGAGAGCGCGCGAAGCCAGATGGCGAACGTGAACATCGAGGATGAACAGGATGACTACCTCAAGATCGGTGGCCTCCTCTATTCCCGGACTAGCTTGAAAGATCTGCCGGATGCCACTTTCCCTGGGATCCTGCGCGAACTCGTCGTCATGGATTTCCCTCTTGTGATCGATGCGGAAGTCACCCTCCCCGACCAGAGCAAATCGATCAAGCAATACAAGAGTCGCTTGCGAAGGATGCTTGCTGCCCAGAAGGACTTCCACGGGGGCTTTCGCATCAACGTGGACGCCCAGGTGGCAGAGCACCAACTGGTCAAGGTCCTGCAGGACTTGATTTCAAGCTCGCTGAAGGCCTGCCAAATGAGCCTCATGGTGACCACGCGGACTTCCCGGCCCAGTCGAAACCGAATGGAACGTGAAGAGGCGGAGCGCATTCTGGCGGACCGGCGCCAGCGCGTGTTGCATGCGATCGCCCGGATGAATGGCGGCCGCGGGATTCCGGAGACCCTTGCGCAGAAGCGTCTCTTCTTCGGAGGCCTTCCCGCGATGGGAGGCGAGAACCGGCGGGAGCTCGATCTGCTCACGCTCAACGCCGCCGATCTATTGCCAGCGGAGATGCCCTGGTGCGGGACCCGGCATTCACCGCTCATGCTTTTTGAAACGCCCTACCGGCAATTGGTGCCTTTCTCACCCTTTGACCCGAGCATGGGCGACGCGAACATGCTCATCATCGCGAAGAGCGGCGGGGGTAAGACTTTCATGGCGCAACTCTTCCTGCTCATGATGGCGCGCGCCAACCCGCAAATCTCCATCGTCGAACGCGGCGATTCCTACCGACCGCTTGTGGACCTGATGGGCGGGCGCGTCATCGGCGTGAAGCTGGACGGAAGTGAGACTCTGAATCCCTGGGATCTGTCCGCGGGAGAAACGACGCCGAGCAAGGAAAAGATCGCATTTCTCAAGAATCTCACTCGGCACATGATTGGCGACAGCCCGGGCTCGGACAACTCGCTCGTCGACAACCTGCTGACCGATGCGATTGCGCGGACCTACAAACGCTGCGCCATTCGTTATTCGAACCCCATTCCCACATTCAACGATCTTCGCGAGGAACTGGCGCATTGGCGCGACGAAGAGCGCATGCAGCGCACGATCGACGAAGCCCATCTGGCTGCAATCAAGTTGCGCTCGTGGACAGGAGAAAAGGGGATCTACGCAAAGCTCTTCGACGCGCACACAAACATGCGGCTCGATAGCAATTGGCTCTTCTTCAATATTGAAGGATTGAGTTCCGACTCGAAGCTCGAGACCGCCATGAGTGCATTGATCGCGAATGCCGTGGCATCGCGCGCCGGCGGGAAGACAGTCCAAACGAGCATCACGGTTCTCGATGAATGCTGGTTCCTCTTGGACTCCCCGATACTTGCGCCCGAAGTGGTTCAACTCTTCCGAACGGCCCGGAAAAGAAATGCGAGCGTGTGGGGAATCAGTCAAACCGTGGAGGATTTTGTAGGAACGGAGTTCCAGCCCCGGGAGCATGGTCCGGGAATCCTCAAGAACGTGAGCACGAAAATCATTGGGCAGCAGCCGGGGCACATGAGCCCGCTCGTCAACCACTTGTTGTTGAATCCGGTTGCATTGAATGAGGTGAAGCGTTTCAGCGCGCCGCGCAAAGGCGAGAGCGCCGATGCACTCCTGGTCCTAGGAGAAAAAGCCGAGACAACGCAAACGATTCGGATCGTGCCGACAACCGTGGACTACTGGATATGCACAACGTTTCCCCGAGAGAGAAGGTACAGAGCCTGGGTCCTGCAGAAGTTTGCCGACCGGCCGCTGCTTGAGACCTACCAGGAACTGGCCCGAAGGTTTCCTCGCGGATTGGCCGAGGTCCCGCCATTGCCGGAAGAGATTTCAGGCGCGGTGACAGGAGAAACACAGCCGTGAAACGACTCCTTGCCCTCATTTCTCCACGATGCCGGAACTTGCTCGGCTTCGGCACCGGGGTTGCTCTCGAGTATGCGGTTTCTGTTGGACATGTTGAGTCGTGGAATCGATTGGGTTCCCGATTGGTTTCGTCCTTCCGACAGATTATGAGAGGAGTTCTTATGGTTTTGATGACAAACGTGCTGTCCGGCTTTTTCTTCGCCCTGTTTTGCTACGCGATGGTCAGTGCAAGAACTCGGAGACAAGTGCTCGCCGTCACGCTGGCAGGTGTGCTGGCCGTGACGCTTGTCAGCCCACCGCGCGCACAGGCCCAGGGGAGCCTCGTCGGAGCGATTCAATCCGTGCTGAGCGTGATCAACGGTCTGATCGAGACGGCATTGAATTCAATCAATTCGGTCCGGACCGCCATCAGCAAGTTCTACCAGCAAGTGACTTGGCCGGTCGCCCTGATCGACCAAGCGAAGGCGATTGTGACCCAGATGATCGGGCAGTACAGGAATCTCATGCAGGCCATTTTCAACATCAATCTAAAGAGCGCTACGTTGCCCAGTCCGATCGCGCTCGAAGACGTGATGCGAAATCACCAAACCAATGATTTCGCGGCTCTGACCACATCGTTCGGCAGTACCTATGGCAGTGTTCCAACTGCGACGGCGGCCAGCCCGGCCGACCGCACGATGATGGACATGGACGACGCATTGGCGGTCGACAACTTGGAGACATTGAAGGAGAGCGACGCCGCGGATGATCTCACGTTGCAGGCAGCCAATAACATTGAGAACGCTGCCAGCCAGGCAGCCCCGGGCTCGGCGCCTTTCCTGACGGCGACTGCCGTAGTGGCCAGCATCGAGAGCCAAACCCTTACACAGAAAATGCTCGCTGCTGAATTACGCCAGGAAGCCGCCCGATTGGCCCACGAGAATGCCCTTCGCAAGCGTGGCGCCACGATGACAGGGGATGTGAATACGCAGATTCTGAATCTGTTGCAAAGACACTGAAGGGAGAGAAAGCCGATGAAGACAGCCATGCTGAGTGTGAACCGGGGATTGCGCTGGGCCTGGGGACACAAGGTCCGTACTGTTGTTTTGTTGGTGGTGTCTGTTCTTGTGGCGCCAAAACCGGTGAGGAGTCAATTCCTTGACCCGTGCTGCGCGATCCTTGCGGCGGGTCTAACGACGATTAGCAACACGTTGAGCAGTGTCATCGGACGAGGTCTAAACGACATTCTGTCGATCGAGCAGGACATTTCGAAGTTCGAGCAGACTGTTGTTTGGCCGCAGAGCTTGATCAACCAGGCCCGGTCGCTCGTGGCAAGCGTGCAAGGCGTCTTCAACCAGATGGAAGGAGTCATGCGGGTTCCTGTGCATAGTGCGACTCTGCCGACAACCCAACAGCTCGAACAGGGCTTGCTTTCGCGTGATCCGAATCAAATCTTTCAAACGGGCGCGCAATATACCGCTGTTTATGGAGCGGTACCGGACGCGACGGCGGCTTCTCCCCAGGTGAGGGACATGATCGATATGACCGACGCCGCGGCGCTGGCGGCCATGAAAAGGGCGATCGCGATCGATGCGCTGACGGACCTCGAGCTCCAGGCGGCGGACCAGATCAACCAGAGCATTCAAACGGCCGCTCCCGGGAGCGCACCGATCATTGAAGCGCAGGCAGATGCGTGGCTGGTTCGCGCGAATGCGTACACACAGTCCGCAACAGCTGATTTGATGCGCCTGCATGCAGTCGATCTCGCTAACGCGAGTGCGAATGTGAAGAACGGCGCGGCAAACTCAGCGGCTCTCCAGCAACAGATTTACAACCTCCTGAAGAGGCAGTGAACCGTGTTCTATTTTGAGCGACTGTTCCAAACAGCCTTGAATGGGATCGACAACGCGAACGTTACGGCCGCGGTGTTGGGCGTTGCAGGGACGATCCTTCTCCTCAGTTTCCTCTATAGCGCGTACCAGGCATTTGCCGCGGGTGGAGACGTCCGGATGCTCGCGATTTCGGGGATTAAGTACCTGATGCTGGGATTAGTGTTTGCCAACTACGGGGCCGTTTTTCGAGACGTCAACGGAATGTTCAATTCCGTGGCTGACTTCGTCTCCAACTCGACCGGTGTCGGAGATCTCTTCGCAAATTGGATGAACCAGTTGGCCCAGTTTTGGCAGGCCAACGGGAATACATCTCTGTGGAATCTTGTCACTGGGTTGGCTTCGGGGGTCATTAGCCTGATGCTGATCCTGAGCGCGTTCGCCATCTTCCCTGTTTGCTACCTCATTTTCACTCTATTTTACGCGATGTACGGGTCCGTGCTCTACGTAACGGGTCCATTCATTCTGGCTTTGCTGCCGACCAGAGGGCTTGGACAGTTGTCACGCACCTACTTGGTGAACCTCATGACCTTTCAGGCGTGGGGGCTCATCTACGCGATCCTTCAAGTCCTCATGTCTGCCGTGAATCTATCAAGCATAGACACGGTCTTGGGCGCGAACGGGGTTCTGAACAGCTTTGTTGGCTCGAGCCAAATGACTCTTCTGGCGCTCACAGCCAGCATTTTTTCGTTCTCGATCGCGCTGATTCCGTTCATTGCCAGCCGCATTGTCCGCGGTGATGTGGGCAGCACAATGATGACGATGGTTAGCGCTATGACCACGACCGCGAGTGCGGTGGCCGGTTTGGCGGCTGCGTCGTTTAGCGGTGTTGGAGAGGGTGTACTCGCTTCTCAGGCAGCCGGGGGAGGAACACCATCACCTCCTCCGCCGCCCGGCGCACCGGGAGTTGCGTCCTTCGGACAGTCATCTGCGCCGCCATCTGCGGGCGCCAGCGGGTCTTCAGTTGGCGGGGGAGCGACTGCTGCAATTGCCTCCCCGTCGTCGTCGCCAACGCCGCCATCCGACGGCGCGATGAATGGAGGAAGCGCTGCGACAGTCAGCAGCGGGACCAGTGGTGTTTCTTCCTCGCCAACGACATCTGCTCCGCCTCCCTCCGTATCGCCGTGGCGTTCCTCTGCCAGACCCGGCCAATATCGCGGGTTCAGCGTTCCGCATGCGATGGCTTGGTACGTCGGCTATTCGCTCGGGTCGGCTTACAGGGGACTGAAAGGAGGGGAATAGTACATGAGAAAGGTCGGTCGAATTGGAGAATTCCCAGAGATCACTCGGTACACAAAGTATTACGAGCACGACGGCATGCTCCGCGCCTATGCGAACCGCGCCATGCTGCTCGCAATGATTTTCGGTGTGCTCGCGATGGCCTCTCTGGGGTTCGCCATATACGTTCGCTTGCAACCGCCAACAGTGATCCGCGTTGCCAGCGATGGCAGCGCTTCAGTTGTCGGCGGACCTCTTCGGGGCCGTGTGGCAACGTCCAGCCTATCTGCGGATGGGGCGTCCGCGGATGCCCCCTCAGGAGTCACACCTACAGATCTCGAAGGCAGGGCAATCGTGCGCCAATTTCTCAGTCGCTATCTTGCCTACACACCTGACTCAGTGGACAGGAACCTTGCCGAGGCTCTGAACATGATGACGGCAAACCTGCGCGTGTACTCCATGAACAAACTTCGTGACGAGGACACGGTGGGAAAGATTAAGAGCGACCACGTGATTTCGGACTTTGAGATTCGCTCGATTGAGCATGTGAAAGGGACACCGCGGACCTACGCGGTCTTCGGCGTAAAGGAGGTTCACCGCGTGAAGAATGCGACGGAGGCAACGGATCAAATCGTCGGGCGATACAACGTCCGTCTGGTGGAAACGACTCGTTCGGAAGTGAATCCGAGCGGGCTTCTCGTGGCCGAGTACGGCGAGCAGCAGATGGTCGGCGAGCGAGAGGCGGGGCTGCTGCAAAAGAGCGCACTCGACAAGGATAGGCCTTGAATGATTTGGCGTTAAAAGGCATGCACTCAAAGGCGGTGGAGTAGAGGAAAGGAGGTCTCGATCGTGGCAATAGGCGTGACTGACGTAATTGGACAAGCGAAAGATTTGGAAGCGGGCCGTTCCTCGCGCGCAGTTCGCAAACTGCGAATGGGACAGGCGAATGAAGCTGACGGACAGCGCTTCTTTCTTGCCAAACCAGGAGGAAGTAACCGCGTTCCCGAATTCAGTAAGGAGTTGCCGGGAGAGCCAGAGGCA
This sequence comes from Candidatus Acidiferrales bacterium, assembly GCA_049644285.1. Classification (GTDB taxonomy): domain Bacteria; phylum Acidobacteriota; class Terriglobia; order Acidiferrales; family UBA7541; genus CAVRXT01. The sequence goes on from JBARRP010000129.1 coordinate 29,817, forward strand.
ATGGTTGAATCACTCAAGACCGGCCTCAGCTACTTTGTGGTTTCCGAGTGGCGAGGTGTTGCGGATTTCTCGGGCAGGAAGCCGCAACTAGGGCGAGAAGCCGTTCCCAGTGTGCCAAAGGCAGGATAGCAAGAATTTCTTCACAGACTGAAGTTGGTCTGTCAAGAGCCGTCCACAAGCTCCATCAATTGTGGATCAGTGCTTGACTCACTTGACGTGTGCTCAAGCGGCGCACCAGAGCGGGTCAGCAAACTCCTTGTTTGTTTTTGCCGAGCAAACAAAGGAGAAGACGCGCAGCAACGAAGAGGTCGAAAGCGTTGAACTGCCCATGAACAACTGAGCTGGTCCGGTTCTTCGCGAACCTGACCGGAAACTTTACCTCGTTTTCGGCCTAGGACCGCGAAGAGACCGCCGCCAACGGCCTCCTTGTCTGTCCTCTGCCGGACGGAAATAAGGAGGAGGAAATGCCAACGGAAATGAATAGTGGGTTGCCTGTGATTACGCTCGACATCAACGAGATGGGACAGATGAAGCGGCGGTTGCCGAGACTAACCCAAGAGGAGCAACTCGAAAACACACTCCTCCAGGGTCTTTATCCCGGCATTCGTGTCGCACGCCTCAATGTCCCACCCGGGAAGTTGGAAGATCACCAGGAGAACGAAGTCCAGAAGTCGATGAGGTCTTTCGATCTAGATGACATACGGTTTCGGCTCATAGGTGCAAGTGCCTCGGCGAAGAGCGGCAAATTCTACGCCGTAGACGAACGTTACGAGCCGGCCCTTGCGGAGCGTTTCCGTAAATGGCCCGAAGCAGCCATCACGTATTTCGGGATCCTGGTCTCGCCGTGCAAGCAGAGAATCCAGTTACCCGACGCAAAAGTGATGGTTGTGAAGGACCGCACGTTGGGCACGAATGACTGCAGGGGTTGGATCTCCCGGTCGGTGTTCGCGCGATTTCATTTGCCCGGACACCGGCTCTACCAGTTCCGGCTGGCATTCGAAAACACGCAGGCAAAGGGAGCATGCAAGATCATGCCGGACGACGTCGCTCAGAGACTTGGGGCAGACATCATCTTGCCTGAATCGTGTGTCAAACCCGAGTACAAACACTCCACGCGGTTTTTGGACTTCCTCCATTGGCGACGGCCGAAGGTCGAGGTTAGGACCTACCGGGGGCCGGTGGTATTCGGTATCCGAGAGGTTTCACAAACGCTCCAGCTCCACAGCAGCTACACCCTCATCGAGCACGCACCATGGGAGTCAATCCAGCTCGAAATCGTGCCGTTTGCAATGGAGCAGGCGCGCAAGCTGCGTCAAGCGTGCCAGGACGGAAAGTATGATGACGTCATCGAACTCCTGGGCACCTCCCACGCACAAGCTCCAGGGGACGAGGCAAACGACTCGGAATACACCTCATTCGAGCACACTGTTGTTGAAGCTGTGCTCAAGGTGGATTCGAGCGGCTACCTCATCAAGCATCCCTACATCAACAACGCATTGAACCGCCTGCTGGCGAAGTGGGCCTTCAAGCTTTGCACGGCCGGTGGCTTCAAGATCCCAGGTTTTGCCCTTGCCGACGACGGCTTCCTTGGTCTGTATCAGGGACAGGTCATCGCCGCATCGGACTGGTTGCCTCACGACGGGGCGATCAGTTCGGTTCCGTGCCGGAAGGGTTTGGTTGTGCGGTACCCGATCCGCATGTTCGAAGATTTGCTCCCTTACACGCGGGTGTCGACCGAAGACGCGGTAACCCTCGTGAAGCAAGTCATCGAAGGGCAAAACGGCTGCTTGATGGACTGCGGGGCAGTTGTGGATTTGATGGAAAAGCAGATCAAACTCGAAGGAACGTTCACCCTGCACAGCGAAACAGCGGCCAAGAACGGAGGAGACTTCGACTTCGACCTGGTAGCAGTGGTTGAAGGAGACCGTTTTCCCCGCTTCGTGGACAGCCGGTTCGCGCACCAGGGCCGTCACGAAAAAGAGAAATCAAAGCTTTCCAAGAAACAGAGTCCCTGGTGGAATCTCGCCCTCGTGGCGAATCAGGCTAAGGGAAATCAGATTGGCTCGATCACCGATCTAAAGACCTCCTGTTTCGCCGCCGGTCTGAGAGGTGACGCATACCAACTCGTCGATGAACTGCAGCATGCCTTGGACAGCCTTAAATGGGGCACCGAGGTAAACCAGCAGCTCATCGCCGAGATCCGCCAAAAGGTGCCACCCGCGCCCTGGCTGCTGTTGAAGGACAAGGAGCGCGTCAGCGATATGCCCGTGCATCTGGAAGTTCTGTCCACCGACAAGATCGGGTACCTTTATAACCTCGCGAGGAAGGAAGTCGAAGACTTCTTTTCCGCGAAGTTACCGATTGCCGACTTCCACGGGCTGATCTCGAGCGAGCATTTCACGCGGGAAATGTCCGAGGAGTGTCGATTGGTCAACCGCATCTACGCGGGGGAAGTCGGAAAACTCATCAAGGAAAAACAGGCTTTGGACGAAGCCCTGACGAAAGCTGAGGCGGAGTACGAGGCCAAACGGAACGACCAGGCAACCAGGAATGAAGCACGCACTCGGCGCAATGCCGCCCGGAGCGCAGTCTACGCCAACAAGGAGCGGTCCCGTGAGGAGTTCCAGGCCTTGCGATCGATCGTTCGAGCGTGGGGAGACGGAAAGAAGCAGAGCCGGCGTGGCTGGTGTCAGTCCCTGCACGCGGTCGTTTGTGCGGGGAAAGGAAACGGCTCGCTGCTTTTTCATGCCTTCCCACAGGAAGTCATCGACAAGATCGCGGAGGAGACCGGCAGCAATCCTGTCGAAGTCTTCGTCCCCGATCTTGTGGATGGGGAAATAGAGTTTGACGAGGAAGGCCGCGTTTTTCTCGTTGAACAATTCCCCAACGGCGATGGCAGCACCCACGAACGTAAGATTTTCCTCTTGCAGATATCAAAGAAGGGCGAAGTGCTCGTGGATGGGAAAGTTGTCGATCGTGTGCAGCCATTTCCAATGCGATACGGGTCAGGCACGGTCCGCGATGGCAAGCTGGTGTTCAACGATATTCGCCAGCACGCCACCGTAAAACGCTCAACCGGGAACTCGTGCGGGCTGGGTGACGACACTCGCGGCAAAAAGCCTGCCGCACATGCTGCGAGCACAGCCAGCGCACAAGGAGAAACTCCATCGTGAACCAAATGCTGTCCAGGGGGCCTGAAGTTCAGGCCTCCTGGGCACTCCCTATATATTAAGGATGGGAAGGAGGCGCAGAAGTGAACAGGATTTGGCTTCCTCTTGTAGCAGTGGCAGCTCTTTCACGTCCGGGCTGGGGGCAAAAAGTGCAGGTGGCGAAGCCGGATCGGGGACAGGTTCTCCACGTTCAAACCGCGTTGAATCACCTGACGGTTCTCGAAATGAGTGAGCCGGTCAGTACGGTTGCGGTGGGCAGTCCCGTATTCAAAGTGGAGTGGCGTGAAAACAAGATCTTCATCGAACCGACGGAGACAAGTGTAGCGACCAATCTGTTCGTGTGGACGGCGTCCGGACGTTTCAACTACGAGCTCGACCCAGCGGGATCGGTGCCGCAGATGGATTTCGCGATTGACCAGCCACTTGCCGATCCACCAATAGCTGCTCTTTCGGCGAATCGGTCTGGCAAGCCGAGTGATGCGTCGCCGGCCGAGGTGCTCATCGCAGCCACGCCCGTCCGATTGCGTGGTTCGATTCCTAAACAGAACCGAGTTGTTGTTTATTTGACGGATTTACTCGAGCAGGACGGGCAACTCTTGATCCGGTACACAATTCGGAACCAGACCACGAAAGCCTATGTGCCCGGCGCCCCGCAGGTAGTGGCACTCAACACGCCGCGTTACCGCGAGTCGCTCTACTCACTTTCAAACTCTCAGCTAAGCCCGAACGAGGCGGCACGGTTGAAATCGAGTGGTGAGACTCGCATCGAGGTGGTGAATGGCGAGATACGCTCCTCGCGAATTGAGCCAGGACAGGAAACGACTGGAATCGTCGCGATTAAGCTTCCGCAAAAACACGCGGAACACACCGTACTTCGATTGGTATTCCTTGCAGGCCCTGCGGGAACGATTAACGCAACGCTGGTGCTTTGAGATGCCAACCCCTGTCTCCTCGCGTGAGGTGCACGCCTGGATCAAGGAGTCCTTGGGACAACAGTCGGATATCGGTCTCTGGAAAGCAATCGTCAACATGATTCTTGAGCCCCCCAACCCCTTTGACCCGAGAGCACGGCGCAAACTCAGAGCTGGATTCTTGCTTGGAGTGATCCTATTGGCTGCGTCCGTGGGCTGTTTTTGCTATTTCAACTTCGCGCGTTAATGGTCGTGGCCCGATGAATTTCTTCGTCCAACTATGGGAGGCAATCGCGTTTCTCATCCCAGATCTCCTCACACTGGGGTTGGTCGCTCCTGCGTTCTTAAGCCTTTACTGCATCGCGAAGTCGCTAGATCTTGCCGGGACCGTAGACACCAACTCGGCGCTTGGCATTTCACTCGCCCTGGGGTATTTGGTCGGCGTCGCGCTCAACACCATGAGTTCTCCTCTAGTTCCAGCGCGATCGAGAATAACGACCTCGTCTCGGTCCAAGGAAAGAATTGAACAGCTAGAAAGTCAATCACCGTCTGGGACGCTGAAGGCACCACCTATCGAACACGGAGGTGCATTTATCGAGTCATGAACCCCGCGTATTCAGCACCGCGTGAGCATCGTCCCCTTGTCGAAACCGACGAGGTTCTCATCGCTGCGTTCGGTTTCGCTGGAGGTTGGTTCGCCTGGTACTTGGCGCGCGAGCGATACCACCTGACGGGCCGACAAGTCGCGGAGTTAGCCTGCTATCTCCTGATCGGAACGACGGCTCTCTACTCCGCAACCTATCTACTCTTATCGGCGCGCTCGCGCCGGGAGAAACAGTGGCCCCACCCGCCTCTGGTTGCGTCTCCGAACTCGGATGAACGGGCAATCCGGCAGGCCTGGAAATTAGGTGCTGTTGTCCTCGGCTACGACGTGCACGGAAGACCGTGGCTTTGGCCCGACAGCGTTCGGGTGATGCAAGGAATCGTGTTGGGGATGACCGGGTCAGGAAAGACAACCCTGCTGCGCAACATCATTACGCAGGATTTGTGCCGGGTCGTCGGCCCTCCCGAAGACCGTCACCACATACCGATGGTGATCTTTGACGGCAAGGGTGACATGGAATTCTTTTCGAGTCTTCTTCCCCATATCCATCGTGCCGGCCGGCTCAGCCAGTTGCGTGTTCTCAACCCCGCACGCCCGGATCTATCGGCGCGGTACAACCCCTTCCATTGCAGCGATGAGGACTACATGCCGGTCGTGAACATGGTGTTCGGTTCCTTTAACCTGCACGACGAGTTTTTCGGCAAGCACCAGTTGAACTACCTCGCGGACATTGTTCGGGTGCTCGTGTACACGCGACTGAAGTTCAACTTCTACGACGTCCTGGTCATGGCGATCGACGAACAGGTGTTGCGGGAACAAGTGTCGAACGCCTCGCGGCAGCTCGAGCGGGACACACACGTAAGCACGCAACGAAGGCTCAACTTTGAGATGTCCGTGAAGAATCTGTACCAGTCCTTCCAGGACCGGGAACGGGTTCCCAAGATTCAGGGACTCCTGAACGAATGCATGACGTTCCTCGACGACGAGTTGAGTGTCATCACCGGACCGTACGAAGACCTGCTCTCGCTCGACGAAGTGATCGACCAGGAACTCATCCTGTTCGTGACGCTCAATGTGAACAAGAACACCGAGCCGGTGCGGGCGCTGGGCAAGATGTTGCTCCAGAACCTTCAGCTTGTGGTTGGAAAGAGGTACGAAAGCGAGGAACAGCGCCGCACAACGAACCGGCCGCTCTTCAGCGTCGTGCTCGACGAATTCGCGCCCTTTGGGTACCGGAACTTTCCCCAGATCCTGCAAACAGCGCGAGGTACCAACACGGCGTTTCTCTTCTCGACGCAGAGTCTCCCCCAGCTCATGCATGTCGGCCGCGGGTTCAAAGAGGATGTTGCCTCCGCCCCGAATACAACCATGACACTGCGAACTCGCGACGAGGAAACGGCGCGCTATTTTCTCCGGGCCTCTGCCGAGCATCGCGTCACGCGGCGCAACCTGTCGATGGAGAGATGGAAGCTCTTCGGATTCGAAAGATACGAGGAGACCGGCCGGGCGGTCGATATCGAGGCCACGGAAACACGCGCGCTTGACGAACACATCAAGAACCTGCCGAAAGGGCAGATGGAAATTCTGATGACGGATGACACGCGCGGAACTCTCCACGCGCACCTGCACGTCCGTCCTCCCGCGGACGTTCGGGTGCCGCACTTCGAGCCTGTGCTGTTTCCTCGACTAAAACAGTCGCGTGCAACATCGGTGGGGGCAAATCTCCGCTTTAAGAGTGCCGAACTCACCGGGACGCGATACGCGAGGCGCGGGCGTTGAGAATACGGAACATGAAGCGAGCAGTCTGTAAGGGTTTGTTGATGATCGTCCTTTCATTTGCTGCTTCCAGAGTGCAGGCGCAAACACCGCTGCGGCCACACGTCGGCCGGGACACTTGGTACGAATTTCTGCTGAAGCAATTCAACCCCAGCAATTTCAACTATGGAGCTTGGCTTGAAAGACGACGTCAGGCTTTCCTCGAAGCGACTGCGAAGGAACCGTATTTCTGGTACAGCGTGTTAGTGACGGCGGGGATGCTGTTCATGATGGTTGCCTACACCCAGCTGCATCTGGACCACCGCCGCAGCGTGCGTGTCACCGCAGAGATGATGGCAGACGTCTACAGCCACGACCTCCTTTCACGTCAGGCTGCAACCGAAGCCATCGAGAAATACAACCGGCACATCGAGCAGTGCAACCGGGAGCTTGAATCCGCAGAGTCGGGTGAAGGGCGGCCCGGCTGGGGTGAGACGCGGGTTGACAACTTAAAAGCGGAGCTCCAGCGGGTCGCCGGTCAACTCGAAGCCACCACCCAGGACCGGAACAAGCTTCAGGAAGAGCTCAGGCAGAAATCACTGGTGGTTGCTGATCTCTCACTACGACTCGACGCCTTGTCAAAAAAGGTGAGCGCGCTGCGGGACACTGGCGGCGGTGCGGGGGAGCCCGTTTCAGCCGATGCAAGTGGGGACGGCGCCAGGTTCGTAGGTCACATCAACCAGCTACAGGAAGAGTTGTATGCCGAACGGCAGAAGAACAAGCGCTTGAAGGGCGTATGACAGAAATGCTGGTCACGGTCACAGGCTTCGGGAGTGTTTGGCGGTGGCGCTTTGGGAAGGACCAGAGTGATCCGAAGCGGTTTGCGCGAGCGGCATACTTCAACACAACCGGTGTTCCCGTCGGTGGGAAGATCAGGACGCGGCCTAAGATCGTCGGTCATGTCCGGTTCAACGGAGTCGGAGGCTTCAATCCGAATCATCCACTGCGAATGGTCAACAGTGTCTTTGAGTGCGCGCAGCCCTGCATTTGGCAGGGACAGAACAAGGTTCTCTTCAAGCGAATGCTGTCAGCGCCACAGCAGCCTGACTACTTCTTAGTTGTCGTCAGGGGCTGTGAGGTCGGGTACCTGGACGTGGCGTCGCCGGCATGGAGGTCGGAAGGTACATTGCTGATTTCCTTCAGCGAGTGTTGCAAACAACAGGAAGCGATGCTGTTGATGCCGCCCGGGGGCTGGTTGCGAACTGATCTCGGCAGGTTCGTCCTCCAGCCGTTCATCTCGTGGCCGTGGAGTGCGCGCCTCCAGTTGGAATCCGTATAGCGATGCGGTGACCAATGCGATATCCGAAAGGCTCCATTCAACTGAACCAGTCGCAAGACCTGCCGCTTTTGCGTCAAATCTTGCACTCGGAATTCGTCACCCATTCGCAGTTGTTCGAGTTCATGCAACTGAACCACTATGAACGCAGCCGAAAGTCTTTTGACTGGAGGCTTCGAAGATTGGTGGCGCGCGAGCTTGTACGGCGGCAGATAAAGCCAGACTGCACGGGTGAGGTTGTGTATTCCGTTGCGAGCAGCGCCGCCGTCCTGCTGCAGGGCATGGGGGAATACTGCTTGGTTGGCCGTGACCGGTTCAACGGAAAGGAAGCGGAGCGAAATGTTCTTCATGCCATTGGGCTCAACGAGATTCATCTGAGCGTGCTTCGCGCAGGGCTACTTGTCCGATGGATGGGTTCGATGGAGATCCGCTCGCAGAACGAACTGACGGAGTTTGGCTTTGCGAAAGACTACGACGCCGTCATGACGGTCCGCATCGAAGCAGGAGAGCAGCGCTTCGCGCTCGAATACGAACGTAGCCCCAAGACAATCAAGTACTACAAACATGCTGCAGAGTCGCTGAGTGGGGAAGCGCATGTGAACCACGTGCTCTACTTGGTCTGTAATTATGACTTGCTGCAGTTCATTTCTGGCTTCTTCAGGAACAGCGAGTGTCGTGTGTCCTTTGGTCTAGTGAAGGATTGGCACATCCAGCTTCTGGACATGCCCGTTTCGTGTAGCTCTGCGACGCACTTCTTACGATTTCGGGAGACTCTCCACGACGCCGGCACGGGTGTCGGGGCGACAGCGATTTCGGCATAAACGCTTCGTTTGCCCTTCCATTGGCCTTTCTTGGAGCCGATATTGAAGACCCATTGCACTTCCCTGACGCGCCTTAAGCTACAGAGCAGGCCCGACTTGTTTATTTACGATTCTAGATTTTGTCGTTATTCGCGGAGCGGAAAGCGCTTGATGGAGCCGGCCGCGGCAACCGCAGATATCGGCTCGTAGAATATTACCCGGAACTTGCGCAGACTCTCGTGACCTGGTAGGACGCGGATTGGAGCAGACGCAGGTCGATGAGGAGGCGAGCTTCATCTGGGTCGCGAAGCACTGGCTCCTTCCTCTTTATAACTTTCTCGATGCTGTCAGCGCACTTGAGGATGCTAGCGAGGTGTCCTGGATGCCCAGAACCGTAGCATCCAAAGCCGTCACCTGGAATGCGCTCGCTCTCGCGTTCTGCTTGGATTCTTGTAAGTTCTTGCTGTAACCGAAGCACGCGACTCGCCGTCAGCCAAGCGAAGACCAAACCAACTAATATGGGTAGAGCCGTCCAGAGGAGCGCTCTGCGTCTCGCGACCGCCTCATGCCGTTCAAAGTCCGTGATCAGTGAATGTACGCTTTCCGCGACTGTATCCATGGGATCACTCACCCTTGAACTACTTTTTCAATAGCCGTCCAGATGACCTTATGTGTCCTTTGAAGATCGTCTTGCTTCGCCGATCTTAGGAAGAGACGCAGCGATTGGAGTGCCGCAAGCTTCTCTCTACGACCGAAGATCTCCTTAAGGGGAACTGAGCAAAGAGCGGACATCGATGTGTGCGTACACATACATCAAGGGTTTCTATAACTTCATCGGTTAGCGAGTCAACGCTTCTTGCTAAACCAAAGTGTGGGCTGCCGTATGCTTCGGGTCTCAGTTCACTCAACCAGGCGCTCCCGTGACCTAGCGATTCTTCAGCGAGCAGTCTGTTTAGGAACGGGTCGAGCCGAACCCAACGAGTTAGCAATTCTGCGTTTGCGTTGGGCGCATGGTGCCTTTCCGGATGTCCCTTTACTTCAAAGTCGCAAGGAGGAAATCCATGTTTGGAGAGATGAATGTAGTGCCCATCGTCGATCTCCGGCATACGCCGGAGGAGGTGGGCGGATCGGTCGATGGAGCAGTCGCTAGGTTACTCGATGTGACCGAACACCCGACAATCGCAAAATGGGTCCAGTTCCCGAAGGCCCTATTCGTGTTCCTTGTCGTCCCCGGGGATCCCGGATCCGGCGCCTTCTACATCTATGACCGCCGTGCCAGGATCTGGTTTTGGTTGGATTTTGACGACGAGAAATTCGGCGGCTACACCGTCAGCGATTTCGACCGCTTGGTACGTGAGTGCCGATTCCTGGACCTCGTGGAGCGTCCTGATCTGCTTCCGAGCAAGAATCGGTGGACCGTTCAATCAGGCCTGCGACCACAGTTGGTGCCGGGAGCGTCGCAGCCGTGATGAAGAAGCCCGCCTAAGGCAATCCACTCCCGTCGTCCTCCCTCCTTAAAGCAGTCGTGATAGCAACCAGAGACAGGATTTAGCGCGCAGGCCCACTTATTTGACAAAGGCGGTGCTTGGGTTTAGGTAGGGACCTCGATAACACACTGGACTGCTCGGAAAGGAGGAGCCGTGCAAACTGCGATAACAGCTAGTCCCCAGATCGTGCGGGACTACAGCCGTCTATTCATAAATCGCGGGGCTTACACGCTGCAATCCTCCTGGCCTCATCCCGATAGCGAGCGCCACTATTACTTTCGACCGAGGGTGAAGGGGACAGGCAAGGAGTTGAGCCTGACCGCGGCCACGATCCGCCGTCATCTGGAAGGTGAAATCACAATCGGACTGTATGCGATTAACCCCTCGACGCAGCGATCGAAGTGGGTCGCGATTGATGCTGATTATGACGGCGCGATGGAGGACTTGCTGAAGCTCCAATATTTCCTCCAGGAGGATAAGGTGGGGGCCGCGTTGGAGATGAGCAAACGGGGCGGCCACCTTTGGATTCTCATGGAGAGGCCTGCAATGGCTCGTGAATGCCGAATCTACATCTACACCTTGGCGCTGACGCTGGGAGTACGAATCAGGGGCACTGGCTTGGCGCAGGGTATCGAGGTCTTTCCAAAGCAAGACGAGCTGCGCGAGGGCGAGTTCGGGAGTGCCATGCGTGGGCCGCTCGGGATTCATCGCGGCGCCAACCGGCGGTATTGGTTCTATGGGGCGGACTACAATCTGGAAAAACAGATTGCATACCTGAACCGACTTCGAAAGCTGAGCGAAAAGCAGCTGCAAGGCTTCATTGAGGGCAAGGCCATGCCATCGGAGTTTGACAGAAAACGCCCTTCTCCCGACCAGGCTGCTCCCTTCGTTCGCGCTTCCGGCCACGAATTTCAAATCCTCGAGCACGTAGGCAAGGCTCGGAAGGTCGGTCGGAACTACGTGACGCAATGCCCCTCCTGTGCCGAGGCAGGTCAAGATCGAACTGGCGATAACCTAGCTATCTCCATTGAAGACCCGCGGAAGTACATCTGTTGGGCAGGCTGTACGAAAGAGATGATCCGTCGAGCCGTGGGCTGTGCGATCCCTGTTCGACAGTCGGTGTGAGGGGGGTGCGCGCATGAAGGACAAAACAGACTGCTTGGCGCGTCGAGGGCTCACTCTGTCGAGCCGAGTGTTGCGGCGCTTGGACCAAGTGGCAATCTTTGTTCAGTCGAGTGTGAGTCTCGAGCACCAACACCTGGCGGAACGGTATGTCATCCGAGGAATTGAATCCGGCGGGGCAGTTAAGGATCTTGGCCGCTACGTCACGTTCTGTGGGCCGGACGGAAAGGCGTTGCCGTATCTCCATCCGATCGATGCCATCGGAGTGAATGGAGTTCATGCGGTCGTGGTCGCTCCGGTCCTTGTGCGAGTCGAGTTGTTGCGGACTAGGCGCACTTGCCAATTGCTAATCACGAGGCATCAACCGGGCAAGGCCGAAAATGGCCGGCAGCCTGCGCTGGAGAACAGTCTTCTGTTTCGGGGAGTGAATGGGCTCCTTGAGGTTGGGCCCTTCTGTGACGAGAGTGACCTAGTTGGGTCCGTCGTGCCTCAGTTCTGGTCGCGTGCAGGCGAGAAGCTGGAAATTCCATCGGCCTTGATGGGGGTGGTTGCGGCGGCGACTAAAGGAGCGACCTGTATCGGATGCTCCCACGCGCATTACTTAGTGGGGCCTGTCTCACTTAGTGTCGGTGGCGCGAGGATCTGATAGAGCGCGCCACGGAAGGAGAAGCAGACAGATGCAAACAGAAGACCCAAGCGATTTACCAGCGCCGCGTGGTACATCTCCGGCCGAATCAGAGAAAAACGAGAAAAAATCTCCTAATGCCGAGGCAGCCGGACAGCGGGACTTGTCCGTTCACGCTCAACGGCACAAGCTCCCCGACGAAAGAAAATCCATCACGCACAAGTTCAGCGTGGGCGGTCACGAAGGCTACATCACCGTGGGTATGTACGAGGACGGCCGGCCCGGGGAAGTGTTCATCAAGATGTCCAAGGAAGGCTCGACGCTGTCTGGCGTGATGGATGGCTTGGCCTTAACGCTTTCGATTGGCCTCCAGTACGGCGTGCCCTTACAGGTGCTGGTGGACAAGCTCATCAATATGCGCTTCGAGCCCTCCGGCATTACGGAAAATCCGGACATTCGCTTTGCCAGTTCCGTGCTGGACTATGTGGGGCGCTGGCTCGGCGGGAAGTTCATTTCACCGACTTATCTGAAGGTTGGGACTGTCAGCGGTGGAACCGCGCGAGAAACGCGTCCGAATACCGAGAGTAGATATCACCGGGAAGTTGTGATAGGTTACATGTAACCCGTCACGGAGGAAGGTTGGCATTGGGAGCACGGGGTCGATCCAAGTCGTCTCGAGAAAAGGTCAGAGCGCATCGGAAGCGATTGCGTCAACAAGGCTTACGGCCTATCCAGATTTGGGTACCTGACATGCGCTCGCCTGCCTTCGCAACAGAGGCCCACAAGCAGTCCCTGGCCGTTGCCAGGAGTCCTCATGCCAGGGGGGATCAGGACTTCATCGATGCCATCTCTGATTGGGGCGGAAAGTGAAACGCGGTGAGATTTGGACTGTTGCCGGTAGCAAGGACTACGCAGGAAAGCCCCGCCCAGCAGTGATCCTTCAAGACGATCGCTTCGACATGACGGATTCGATCACCGTGTGCGCATTCACTACCGACCCAACGGATGCTCCTCTGTTTCGTCTGCCCATCGAGCCAAGCGAGGCGAACGGCCAGCGCGCCGTGTGCCGATTGATGGTGGATAAGATCACAACCGTTCCAAAGGCCAAGATCGGAGTGCGTGTCGGCCGTCTTGCTGACGAGGACGTGGTGCGGCTGAACCGGGCCGTTCTGGTCTTCTTGGGGATTGCCGCTCCCACCGGCAGCGAGCATTTGGAATCGCCATAACTATTTGGGGCAAGCTGCGGGCAGAACTTTCTCTTCTTGGGCTATGATTCGACGTCTATTCGCCAAGCTTGGCACTTCAAACGGCGCAACTGAACCTGAGAGATCGCCGGCTGCTTCAACACCCTGGCATAAGCGGCGATTTGGCTTGAGCCAAGTCGTCCTTCCCTAATTAGGTTCTCCTTCGCTTCAGCGGGTTCTCTGGAAGGAATTCCAGCCCACGCCGAGATCATTCGTCCTCTACGGCGGAACAGCACTCGCCCTGCTTCTTGGTCATCGACCGTCGGAAGACTCTGATTTTTTTGCGACGGCGTCCTTTGATCCCAAGGATCTTCTTGCTGGTCTACCCTACCTCAGGAATGCAGTTATAGCGCAATTTGCTTAGAACACCCTGACATGCACTGTCGAGAGACAAGGGCGCGTCCAGATATCGTTCTTTGGAGGACTCGACCTTGAGCGGGTTCATGAACGGATACTTCCGGCTGAAAACGGTATTCGGGTTGCATCATTGTTCGACCTTGCCGGCTGCAAGGTTGGACTCGTTCAGCAACGTGCCGCAGCCAAGGATTACTTGGATATCGCGGCGTTGTTAAGGGCCGGTGTGGATCTTGAGACCGCTCTGGCTGCGGGCGCAGCCGTGTACGGACACCGATTCAACCCGATGATTACTCTCCGGGCTCTCACGAGTTTTGATGAAGGTGACCTCAAGCAGGTGGATGCCCTTACCCGAAAGGCACTTCTCGCGGCGGTGTCCATGGTAAAATTGGAAAAGTTGCCAGTTCTAAAAGGAAGACCGGGTCTCTACAACTCGGACGGAATAATGAATTATCCAGAAGATCTCAAAGCTGTTGCGTGCCGGGTCATCTGGTTCGAGCGCCCCGAAAAGGCGCTCGAAATCCCGCGGCACTTCCTCACCTACCTCATGAACTACGGTACCGAAGACGACGTGGATATTGCGCGCAAGTACTATCCTGATGCTGATTTTGAAGCCGCTCTGGACAACCCTACCCCAGGGATTTTCTTTCGGGATGCATGGATCAAATGGAACAAACGCTACAATCGAGTCCCTGTTCCTCCGTTGCCGAAACGACACATCCCCGGTGTTGATCCGAATTCTATTCCTGACCTTTTTCCTACAAAAAGCTATCGCCCAGGCGCCTGAGACACTGCCAAACAATTCTGATTCTTGTCGAATGCGGTCCTAAATGCTGTTGGCACGTCAGCGGACGCGGAGGAATTAATCTGTCTCTGAGCGCCGCTACTTCTGGGCGGCGTCCGTCTAGCATACCTGCAGAAAGCGCTCCTTCCCGTTTTTTCCAGCGTGCTCCCCGTCAATAAGAACTGCCAGCTTCGGCGATCACCATCCCGCCGATTGTTGTGTTGAGTCCTCTTCTGGCTGACAGAACGAACTTGAAGGTCCGCGTTTGTGGATTGCTCCGCGTCGCGGGCCTTTGACCTACAACACTGAAAGGAGAATGACACACATGCTGCAGTCTCAACTATTAGCTCACTGTGGGAGTTCGAAGATCACCCGCGAAGAATTGAAGGTGATCCCGACGCCCGCGGGTAGCGCAACCCATCAACCTCTTCCGCACTTCGAGATTGTCGGGGCGCTGGTCGAAACCCTGAGCTTCCGGCAGATCTCGGTGGTGCGGGAAGAATACGCGGTTTCAAGCGACGGCATGAAGATGTTCGGAGTGCTCGACCTGGAAACCACTTTCGACGGATGCCGATTCTCAGTCGGTGTCCGAAACTCCAACGACAAGTCCATGCGGCTTGCCCTCACCGTTGGTTATCGGGTGCTGGTCTGCGACAACATGGCGTTTCACGGTGATTTCACGCCCGTATTCGCCAAGCACACCAAGCACCTGAGCCTCGTCGACATCCTCTCGGTCGGGGTGGACCGCATGCAGCGGAACTTCGGGCCCATGAGGAAACAAGTCGAGTCGTGGAAGGGGACGCGCCTTCCGGACGATACCGCCAAGCTAGTCATCTACCAGGCCTTCGTGGAGTGCAAGCTCGACGCCCCGAAGCACTTGGCCCGGCGGATTCATGATCAGTATTTCAATCCCCAGTTTGAGGAATTCGCTCCGCGAACGATGTGGAGTCTTTCCAACGCCTTCACGGGTGCGTTCAAAGACCTCGATCCGATCACCCAGTTCAAGGCGACTGCACGGCTCGCTTTGTTCCTTGAGCTTGCAACCACGGGCCCTGGTTCATCGCAAGCAATACCGCTCGTCAGCTGAGCCTCGCCCAAGCGCGAGCTCAGCGACAGGCAGAGGCGGCCGCCGTCTTAAAAGCCGATTCCCTGGGTTGTGCGTAACACCGCCCAGGGAATCGGCTCCTGCGAGCTATCGAACTACAAGTTTGGGAGAAGGACATGGATCGCTCCCAGGATTTCCTCCATTGGAGGCGGCTGGGCAAAGAAGAGATGCTTCTCCCGTTCGTAGTTTCTTTCAAGTGTGGCTAGCCCCTCTGGGTCGGGGCTCAGAGCCGGATTATTCGAGAATGAATCCTCCTCCGGCGTGCGGGCATCAGGAAAATTCTCTCGAGAATACTGCCTTACACTGCTGAAGATTTCACGATACTCGTCCGTACCCGCGAACTCGCGGATTTCCGGCAACCCGCAAAGTCGGGAAAGATCATAGTAGTGGCGGGTCTTGTTGGCGGCGCGGTCCTGCTCATAGGCTGAATGGATGGTGAAGAGTTTTTCGACGAACGTTCGCTTAACGTCCAGCATTTCAACTTCAAATGC
>JBARRP010000130.1:0-3596 GCA_049644285.1 Candidatus Acidiferrales bacterium
ATCCACAGCGGTCAATGCCTCGTGTCGCGTTGCCGGCAACGGGAGCGGAAGATATTTGACGTGATTATCATCCACCCAACACAAAGCGGTCCATGTTCTTACCCCGGAATTCGACGTTTCGCCAGGACGAACTAATTGAGTTTCTTCTGCCATGCACTGACCGGCGTGATGATCGATTGCAGGCTCTTGAGCCGAGGCATTTGAGGCGATCCAGACGAAGTACGCCAGGATGATAAGAAAACCTAGAATATAAACAAGTCTCCTCATCAGAACATCCAATACGGCTCATAGAAACGCTTGGGTTCTGGTTCTTGTTCCAGCTTTTTCACACTAACAGGAGCCGGGGCCGGTTCCTTACGCTCGATAAAGTTTACCAGCAATTTGAATAGTTTCATCTTAACCAACCCTGCCAGTGGTGCCAAACAACGCAGTACCAAACAACGCAGATAAAACCTACCGAAAGCAAGATAGCGAGAACCATTTTCATTTTGCCACTCCCGCAATACTCGCCAGCATCAGCCATAAAATCCAAAACATGATGTATTTCATTTCGCTGCCCAGAACCAGCCGAGACAGCCATGATTGCAAGCACAAAGATAAGAATTATGGCATTTAAAGAAACCTGCGCTGCTCTAGGAAACCCTCAGAAGGCTTGAATTCATTGTTCATTAAGCCTTCCCGTTCGTGTCGCTGCGCCCATGACGCGGACACGTCGATTTATCGTAAATCGTGACCGTACGCCAGAGACACTTGGGGCAGTAAAGGCGAGGATAGAGTTTCTTCTGTTGTACAGCCACGGCAGATAATCTTGTAGTCGTCAGAACCTCACCGTACCGCTGACGTCGTTAATCATGCGCGAACCGCAAAGCTTGTGCCAACGGCGGCGACCGATGAAGCAGCGTCAAGTCACCAACTGCCTGAGCAATGAGACTGACTATTGTGTACTTCATGCCTTTCTCCTTTTTTGAGCGGCCGAGAACGCCAGTCCCGGAATGGTCACTTTGAATGACTCCTCCGCAGCCGACTAAAGATATCCTCGCAGATATACTGCGGTGAATGGCACTAACGTACCGTTTGCTCAATCGTTCGGCAGTAATCAAGAGTTCTAGAACCAACTCCACGAAGGCTTGTCGCATTGACCAGAGCCGAATAGGCCGATTTCTCATGGACTTAACACGCGAGCAGGCACTTCGAGAGGCGCAACAACCCATTGCGCAGTTACATTGAGGCCCCGCAACTTAATTGGCACCGAACCAACGTTGGATGCCCTACCGACAACAACTGCTCCCAAGAACTAGTGTTTGCTGCTTGTGTGAGTGTTGCCGCGTTTCTTCAGGAGCGGAACGACTCTCTCCGAATGAGCGCAGGAAAAGACGAGCGGCGCAGCGTACCTCGCTATCCTTTCATTGCATCCGCGCAAGAGGTAGACCTGGAAACGGGGGCTGAACTCGCAGGACGAGTTTCCGAACTTAGTGAGAAAGGCTGCTTTATTGACACGCTTAATTCCTTCCCAGATGGGGCGCGAATCACACTGACAATCTATCACGCAGGTAACGTGTTTAAGGCGCTCGCCAAAGTTGTCTACGTGCTCCCGAACATGGGTATGGGCGTTAGTTTCACGAAAGTGGAGCCACGGGACATGCAGGTTTTGCTGGCTTGGCTCGACGAATGCGCGGGGTCGCCGCCTACGTAACTGAATATGGCAGTCTCTTGGGCCAAGTGATTACGTTGTCCGTTCCGCAATGCGGGCATTTCACTGTCAGTTTCACTTCTGGTATCTGGGTAGAAGGTTTGGTCACACTAGAAAGCCTGAAATGCTGGGAGCAGTTGATGCAATCGTAGACTCTTTCCACTAGGTTTGGTGTTACGCTCGCAGTTTCTTCCTATCCTAGGCCCGAGCCCGTATGTCTGCGTTAGTCGTGCCGCGTGATACGCGAAGTGACAACAGTTCCCGGATCTCTTTAAGCGAAAACCCAAGTTCCTGAGCGCGGCGTATGAACCTCAGCCGCCGCGCGGCTTCTGTCGGGAAGAGACGATAACCGGATGCGCTCCTCGGTGGTCTAGGTAGCAGGCTCTGACGCTCGTAGTAACGCACGGTTTCAAGGTTTACTCCGACTTGCTTCGCGAGACGACCGATTGTGAGCAACTTCATCTTCGCATCCACCTTCTGAAGTAAATCTGAACTCTGCAGAGAGATATTTTGCGGGTAGCTGCACCCTTTCGGCGAGAGGGTCAAAATCATCGCGAGCTTGATAGCGATTTCATTTCCAAAAACTGACGCGGGTGGTGCTCCGATTGGGCCGTCTTTCCTCATGCCCTTCTTATCAGCCAAACTATCAAGCAAACAATCAGCAGTGTCCCGAGTATTCCGTATCCAAACATGTTATTTGCCTCCTCTTCGAGAGCGACTTTTTCTGCGGGACCTTGGCACCTCAGGACGACTTATCCCTTGCTCTTGCCGGATTCGCCTGAGTCGTAGGACCGGGTAAACTCATCGACCTGCTTCTCCGCGGCGTCCTTCGCAATTCCATAGCGTTCCTGAATCTTGCCCACAAGCTGCTCCTTTTTGCCATTTATCACAGTCAAGTCGTCGTCAGTCAGCTTTCCCCACTTCTCTTTTACTTTGCCCATCGATTGCTTCCACTTGCCTTCGATCTGGTCCCAGTTCATCTCGAACCTCCTCTGGATAGAATGGCCGGCTGGCCGCTTCTTTGTTTCGGCCAGAAAGTCGCACCGCGAAGCCGCACACCAACGCTGGATTAGAAGTTGTAACCAAATATCAAGCGTAAAGTGGGAGCTGGTCGTGAATATACGCTGCTCTTGACCTCGAAAAATGTACCCCGGCGGAATTGCACACCGGTCAGGATGTTGAAGCCAGTATTGAAATTGAAATTGCCGAAATCGATGTTCCTGCCTTGGCCTGGTGTGCGTTGGAAACTCTGGTGGAGGAAGGTGAAGCCCGGCCCCGCGCCGATGTAGGCCGACCAGCGCCCTTGCCGTGGCGAGATCGGCAGTCTATAAGTTGCTTCAAGGTTTAGCGCAATCAGATCTGTGACCTCCCCAAAGGCAAACTCGGCATTCGGCCGAAATGAAACGTCACGGTGAAAGAAAGGACCTAGCTGAGAATGCACCCCGAACAGGATGAGTTCAGGATCAAGAGCGGCACCTGCACGAACACCCACGCGCCAGCGTCGGACTTGCCGCTCAATGTCACGCTCCAGGTCCCGAACGGCTGGTGGAACTGGCTGTGCCTGGGCAGGCGCAGCCCCCTGTGCTGTCGGTGCCGCTTCTAAGGTCGTAACGGTCCTCGCGAGCCGGACCCCCACTTCTTCGCCTGGCGTCGACACTACGCGCACGCGGGCGCCGGCAGAAAGGGGTCGCGGCTTCACCGTGTCACGGTCGAATACAAACAAATGAAATTGATTATCTTCAGTTTTCACGACTAACGTATCGCGGCCTGATGAAACGACTGTCCCCTCAATCGTATTCTCACTTGTGGCCTCTTGACACATCGCCGACACGGGTAACAGTGTGCAGGCCATCAACAAAAACATCCTTAGCGGTAGAGATTTTCTTATTTTCATTGCCGTTATTCC
>JBARRP010000131.1:0-2899 GCA_049644285.1 Candidatus Acidiferrales bacterium
AGCTGCTTCTCCGCCTCCTCAGCAGACTTTCTCCCGATCGCGACGTCCTGATCCGGCGAGAACAGATTGAAGCCCGGCTTCAAATGCGTGCGGTCTGCCAGCGCCGTTGCGGCAAGGCCCAAAGCCAATGCCGTCGCGAGCGCCAGCAGCTTCCCTTCCTGCGCCCAGCGCAATGCACTCACTGAGTCTGTGTGACCGCCCCGATTGATCTTCTTAGCCCGTTGTTCCGGCCTGCTCATTACGTCCTACCGATGGGTTGCCCCGCGTATCTCACTGGAGGTTGGATGACGGCAACGAATCCTAAGTGGCTACCAGATCCTACCAATTCTCGTGGCTCGAATAGGCGGCAGAACGGTCCGACATGGGATGTTTGAGCATGGGATGTTTAAGGACGCATCCTCACCAAGAAGGTCGGGCAGGCCGTCCCAGTGCCATCATAAGATCCTATGGAAAAGCCGAGTTGGCTATGCGCCAGGGTAGCCCAGCGAAACTAGCTTCGCTCTAGGCGAAGGCAAAGGGTACATCACCTCGCTTCGAGGCAGTTGTACAATCAACCGTTATAACAGAGGAACTGTCATGTCAACGCCGATGCGATCGAATGTGGAGGAAACATGATGAAGATCGAGGCTGTGCAGCCTAGGCCCGACCAAAGCGCAACGATGCCGTACGCTCCGGCGGTCTCCTGTCAAACACCGGCGGAGCTCATCTTCATTTCAGGCGCAACGCCGTCGCCGCTGTACCACAAGCATCCCCACATAGCTGAGGAGCACGTGCAGCCCGATGACATACGCGAGCAGACGCGCCGCGCCATGGAGAACATCAAGATCGTTCTCGACCACAAAGCTCTCACTTGGCGCAACATCGTCAAGGTGACCAAGTACCTCACGGATATGCGCGAGGCCGATGCCATGCATGAGGTGATGAACGGCTTTTTCGGCGATTGGCGTCCCGCCAGCACTACGATCTGCATCAATAACTTGAGTTCGCCGGGCGCCCGGATCGAAATTGAAGCCATCGCAGTCGGCCCGGTGAAGACGGAGTAGCGCCTGGCAATATCTATGCTATGCACATTGGTAGAAGTGCCGTTCGCGCCCGGCACATTCTGGGCGTATCGTCGCGGACTCTGCCAGAACCGCCTATGTCCGAGTGCGCCGTCATCCGCCCGTTATCTGTTTGATCGCATAGTCGGGCAGCATGTACATTGCTTGCTATTTTCGAGGACGAAAAGGAAATTCCCTCTGCTCATCTGAGTGCTTGTCGCAGCTTCAAATTGAGGAGCTTCCAAGTGAGCTGAACGAAATGGGGTGCCCGACTCGCCCAAGTTCAGAGTCAGAAACGAGCCAGCAAGTGAGTCCAAAACAGTTGCTTCTAGCCAAGATTTTCGGGCTTCTCACGTTGATTCTCTTTTCCGCTTCTGTCGATGCCCAGCTTGTCGAGCGTCCCCTCATCACCGCGCGCCAAAAGGGGCGCCCTTTTATATTGCGTCGGGTCGGGTTATCGGACAAGCTCCACCTTCGTCCCCAACCCCGCATACAAATAGTTCTCCCCATACGCCTTCTTCAATCGCGCAAACGCCGGCTCACCTGTACAATGTCCCGGCGCAATCCTCTGCACCTTCCACTTCGTCTTTAAGTTCTCCACCAGCGCATCTATCTCTTCCATCGGCGTCGTCACCAGGTGCAATCCCCCAAACACAATCTCCGTCCTCGGATCCACCGCGCTTGCCGCTTCCAGAATCGCTTCAATCCCCGCGTGCGAGCACCCGTCCACCAACAGCAATCCATTCGGTCTTTTGATCGCCAGCGTCAATTCCGGCAGCTCAAGCGTCCCTTTCTTCTGCGAAACTGTCCGCACCAGGAAAATCCCTGGCAATACTTCCGTCAATTGATTCACCAACACAAAATTCCCCGTGTCATACAGCTTGCCCGATGTGAAATGTTCCGGCTCCGTTCCCCCGAAATACCGCATCTTCGCCGGCAAGCTCTCATCCGCCCGCAAAAACGTCTTCGGAATCGGCGCTCCCCCAAATCCATTCGCCCCATCCGCGGGCACATACACCGTAACGTTCGGATTCACGCTCAGCATATATCTCAACCCCGTCGCGTGGTCTGCGTGCCGGTGTGAGATCACCACAAAATCCAGTTTCGTCAGGTCTACGCCCAGCGCCTTCACGTTGTGTTCAAAATTCGCGGCATCATTCCCCGTATCGAACAAAATCCGCTTTCCGTTGTGCTCCACCAAAGCGGAAAATCCCCAGTCCTTCGTCAACTCCTTCGATTCCCCGAACGCATCATAGAGAATCGTCACCTTATCCTGTGCCCGGCAGGGAACTGCCGCCACACACACCAGCACAAACGCCAAAATCCGCAAAACGTGGATTCGCAAAGAGCACCTCCAACCGGAATTTCCGATTTAGACCTTTGGCTTGTGCATCGTACGCTTCTCCTGCCCCGGACACACGCATTAGCCACCAGAGCAGGCCCCGCCGAGATCAATGGACGATTGGTCGGGTTACCGGAGTGCGACCTGTAAAACTGCTGAAAATGATTGTCTGGAGAGGAGGAACTCGATCAGACCGTGCGTCCCATCGCACGTAGCCTACAAGGCAGAGCGGGGAGGCAACGAACTGTTCTGGAGCCCTTGGAAAATGTACCCACGCTCGCAAGAGCGGCACCGAAACCGGGAGGCAACGGTGTATCTGCCAGCATGAGGTGGAGCGGGCCTAGGCTTGGTCGTAGGGTCAGAATATACAAATGCTCGTAAGCGTCGTCAGCCGAAGAGAGCCTAACATGCTGCGCGGCTCTTCTGGCAGTGAGTGCCGAGGCTTCCGGTTCCTCGGCCATGGGTGAGCAACACTGCCGGCGTAGAAAGCAGATTGCGAACTGAAAAGCTGTTGGAA
>JBARRP010000132.1:0-9359 GCA_049644285.1 Candidatus Acidiferrales bacterium
CCGGATGAGTAAGGACGAGGGAGGTCGGAACAGTTCCCTAAGCGAAAAACCCGTACGCTCTCGTCTGAGGAGACTGGTGGACTGGATCAACCCGATGGGTGCCAAGAAGGTTCATTCTTTAATCGACAAGGTGTACAAGCGGAAGAATCTCGAGATGGCCTGGGACAAGGTGAAGGAGAACCGGGGAAGTGGGGGAATTGATGGGGAAAGTCTAGGCACTTTCGCGGCGCAGCTGAACCAGCACTTGGATCGGCTGCAGCGGGAGTTGAAAGAGAACACCTATCAACCTCTGCCGGTGCGACAACACCGTATTCCAAAGCGGGACAAGCCGGGCGAGTACAGAATGTTGGGCATACCGTCGATCTATGATCGCGTGTGTCAGCAGGCACTGCTCAATCGGTTAGAGTCCATCTTCGAACCGATCTTCGATGAAGCCAGCTTCGGATTTCGGCGAGGGCGATCGACAAAGGACGCACTGCGCAAGGTCTGGAAAGAAATCCAAAGCGGGTCGGAGTGGATCGTAGACGCGGATCTCCGGGATTTTTTCGGGTCTGTAGACCACGAGAAGCTCCTCACGCTCGTCGCCCAGCGAAATAGCGGATGGCCGAGTGCTACGCCTCATCCAGGCAATGCTCAAGGCCGGAAGCTATGGACAAGGGCGGCTCTTTCCTAGCGAGCGCGGCACTCCGCAAGGCGGGGTGGGATCCGGTTCGATGAGCGGGGTGTGAAGACGGAAGCATGGTACAGCTAGTGAGGCACCGACAGACGAAAGAGTCGGCCACGGATAGGCTGCACCTAAACCACCGCGTCACACCTCGACTCCACAGATGTCCGCGTTGTCATCCTGGCAATTGTGCCTGGACGACGGCGGGGAGTTGAAACTGGCTTTGAGTAAGATTCCTTTCGGTGCCCGGCTCTTGTTAGAATTCGTTGAGAATGGTGACCTCGCTGGTTCTGCGATCGCCTGCCCCCCGAATTTGGCATTTGATTTCTGCGGACTTTCTTGAATGGAATGAAGATGATCAGGCTGCTTGGCGAGAAGTTCGCATTTGTCCGCTTCGGGGACGATTCCTGCGGGAACCTGGGCTCGGATACACGAGCCGGATAGATCGCGAACCGACATTCGCGGTGCACCTCTTGTGACGGGTGCAATCGAGTGATTATCCTCCGCATCTTCGCGGTTCTTGCTCTCATCGGGATGAATGCGTTCTTCGCCGCGGCGGAATTCTCACTCGTCGCGGTGCGGCTCTCGCGCGTGCGTCAACTGGTGCGGGCAGGGAACGCAAGGGCTCGGGTAGTCGAAGAACTGCTCGGTGATCTCGGGCGCGTCGTCTCGGGAGTGCAAGTCGGCATTACGCTCGCCAGTCTGGCGCTCGGATATATCGGTGAGCCGACGCTGGCGGACATTCTGCGACCGCTGGCGGCATCCATCCCGGGCGCCTGGGCAGCCATCGCCGCCCACGGTGTTGCTCTGGTTGTGGCGTTCGGGCTCCTGACGCTTCTGCAGGTCGTGCTCGGCGAACTGGTTCCGAAGACGCTGAGCCTTGCGCGGGCCGAGCGTGTCGCCCTGATTGTCGCGCGCCCCTTTCGTTGGTTCCTCACCACCTTCTCCTGGACTATCGATCTTCTCGACGGTTTCGCGGAGAGAATTGTGCGCGGCCTCGGAGTGCCAGCGGCCCAGAGTCATACACTTGTGCGCTCCGTTGAGGAATTGCATGTGCTGATCGAACAGGCACGCGAGAAGGGAGTGCTCAAGCCTGGAGAAGTTAGTTTCATCCAAAACGCAATGGAACTGGGCCAGGTCCAAGCCCGGGAAGTGATGGTGCCGCGGCCGGACATGCACGTGTTGCCGGCGGAGGCAAGCCTGGAAGAAACAATGAAAATGTTTGCAACCACGCAGCGCTCGCGAGTCCCGGTCTACTCAGGCACGCTCGACCACATCATCGGTTTCGTGCACATCAAAGACCTGATCTGGGTGCTTCTGGACCGGGCGCGCCGCGCCGAGGAGCACCTGCCGCCCTCCGAGTTTGACTTGCGCCGCCTTGTTCGCGACGTCCTGATCGTGCCGGAGACGAAACCCGCCAGCGAGCTGCTGCTGGAATTTCGTTCACGGCGGGCGGGCATGGCCATGGTGGTGGACGAGTTCGGAAGCATCCTGGGGCTCGTCACACTCGAAGATATCCTTGAACAGATGGTTGGCGAGATTCATGACGAATTCGACGTGGTTGAGCGGCCGCTGGTGCTGGCCGATGGATCGATGATTTTCGATGCGGCGCTGAAGGTTCGCGACCTTGAGACGCAGTACAATATCTCGGTGCCGGATGATCCAGCGTACGAGACCGTCGGCGGGTTTGTGCTGAGCCACTTGGGGTTCTTGCCTCGGGGTGGCGAGACGTTCGAATCCAACGGGTATCGCTTCACGGTAATGGAGATGGACCGCAGACGCGTTTCACGAGTGAAGATCAAGCCGCTTGTGCCTGCGACAGGACCCACTGGGGCGGCGGCACCGCGCGGCACAGCACAAGCTCCCTTGAGTGAATCATCTTCGGCGGAGCTCGCATCCACGAAGCGCGGGCGGTTGAAATCACGAACGCGCCGCGCAAAATGATCCGCTATCTCTCCTTTCGGATTCTTCTTTCCCTCCCGGCGCTTTGGCTGATCCTGACGATGGTTTTCCTTCTTGCGCACATCGTTCCGGGCGATCCGGTTCAGCAGATGCTGGGAGAGGGAGCGCGGGCCGAGGACGTACAGCAACTTCGGCACGCGCTGGGCCTCGACCAGCCGCTTGCCGTGCAATACGGACGCTATCTGGGCGGTGTTTGCCGCGGAAACTTGGGCGAATCGTTCCGGTTTCAGCAGCCGGTCGCGCGACTGGTGCTGGGACACTATCCCGCGACGCTGGAATTGGCGGTTGTGGCGCTTTTCGTCTGCGCGGCGATTGGAATTCCGGCGGGATTGTTGGCGGCTCAACGGCGGGGTAGCGCGACCGACCATGCCGTCGGGGTCTTTACTTTGTTTGGCCTCTCGGTTCCGAACTTCGCGCTCGGGCCCGTTCTGATTCTGATTTTTTCCGTTCTGGCAGGTTGGCTCCCGGTTTCGGGGCGCGGCGGAATCACGCATCTGATCCTGCCGTCGGTGACGCTGGGGGCGGCCCTCGCTGCAATATTGACGCGGATGGTGCGCACGTCGGTGATCGAAGAACTTTCGAGCGACTATGTCCGCACGGCCCGGGCGAAGGGTCTGTCCGAGGGGGCAGTGCTCTTCCGGCACGCGTTTCGCAACGCGCTGATTCCCATCTTGACGATCTTGGGTCTGCAATTCGGGACGCTGCTCGCTGGAACCATCGTTACCGAGACAATTTTTTCCTGGCCGGGGGTTGGACGGCTGGCCGTCCAAGCGATTGAAGCTCGGGATTACCCGCTGCTGCAGGGCTGCATTCTGCTGATTGCGGTTTCTTACGTGCTGGTTAATCTTCTGACGGACTTTGTTTATATGCTGGTGGATCCCCGGGTGCGATTCGAATGAGCGGAGTGGCGCGATTCCTTCGGCAGAGCGTCATGGGGCGTTGGGGCCTGGCGCTGACCCTAATTCTTGTGGTGTGCGCGCTGGCAGCGCCGTGGCTGGCGCCTTATGATCCCGCGGCACAGAATCTGCCGGCGCGGCTGGCGCCGCTGGATCGGGCGCATTGGATGGGCACGGACGAGC
The DNA here is from genome assembly GCA_049644285.1 of Candidatus Acidiferrales bacterium. Lineage (GTDB taxonomy): Bacteria > Acidobacteriota > Terriglobia > Acidiferrales > UBA7541 > CAVRXT01. The sequence goes on from JBARRP010000132.1 coordinate 3,706, forward strand.
TCGGGCGCGACATCGTGTCGCGAATTTTGTACGGCGCGCGTGTTTCGATGCTCGTGAGTGTTTGTGTCGTCCTCGGAGCCGGCGCCTTCGGTCTCGCGATGGGCTCCCTCGCTGGATATTTCGGCGGCTGGTTCGATCGCCTGGTGAACGTGGTTTTGATTAACGCGTTCTTGTCGTTTCCGGGAATCCTTTTGGCGATTGCGTTCGCCGCGTTTCTTGGCCCAGGAATCGGGAAGGTGATTCTGGCGCTGGTGATTACCGGCTGGGCCGGCTATGCGCGCCTCGCTCGCGCGCAAGTCCTGCAGCAGAAGGAAATGGAGTATGTCCTCGCTGCAAGATCCCTGGGCGCCTCCGATCTGCGCATTCTGGCGCGGCATCTGCTTCCGAATATTCTGCAGCCGGTGCTGGTGCAAGCGACAATCGCGATGGCCGGAGCAATCCTCGCAGAATCTACGCTTAGCTTCCTGGGATTGGGTGTGTTGGCGCCAATGCCAAGCTGGGGTGCGATGTTGAATGACGCTCGAGGCCACCTGTTCGACGCGCCTCACCTGGTGATTTTCCCCGCGCTTGCTGTGATGACGGCGGTTCTCGGTTTTAATCTTCTCGGCGACGCGCTGCGCGATTGGATGGACCCGCGCATGCGGGCTTATCTTGTTGTGACCGATCTTTCGCGTTGAATGTTCGGGCCCGGGTCGGAGGGTGGCTGTACGGTGATCCGTGAAGCGGGCATGGTCCGCCGCGGCGGATGCCTCTACGGTCGCGCCATGCGAGTTATCGCGTAGGCTGCCGTCGAAGGGTCCGCAGAAGCGTGGTGAGAAATGTGCGTGTCGTGCCCCTACGGCTGCAACTGTACGAATTGCGCGGAGGCTGGGCCGGGGCACGGCTAAACTTGGCGAGAAATGCGAGCTAGCCGATATCGAGGGCGACTTCTGCGCCTCGGTTCACGCCAAGCGTGCGCGCGGCATTGCCTTTGTTCATGCAGATTTCGAGGTAGCCACTGGAGCCGATGAGCGCAAAGGCCTCGTTGGCTGGACCTTGAGCAAACGTCTGCACAACCTTGCAGACTTCGCCATTCCCGACGCGCATTTTGAACTTTCCATCGGCCGCGACCAGGGCCGGGGCGTCTTCCGCGGTCAGGTTGGTTATCAGATTGCCGAAATGATCGACGCGCAGAACCACACCCTTCACTGCGCTTCCATCCGTCTTCGGCTTTGGCATGGCGAAACGCACGTAGTCCTGAATCTCCTCTCCGAAGCTCGCTGATTGCCAGGATTTCGAAAGCCAGGCCGCCACCGGGGCGAAAATATCCCGGCCGTGAAACGTGTTGCTTATGGGATGCAGGAAATAGTGTTCGGCGGTGATGTGCCAAGCTGTGAGCGAGGTTTGCTTCTCAAAAATCATCGAGAGCACACCATTGTCCGGCGCGACGAAATAGTGCTGATCGCCGCTCACCAGGATCGGCCGGCGTTGAGTGCCCACGCCGGGATCAACCACGACGATGTGGATCGTCTTTGCCGGGAAATAGCGATAGGCCTGGCCGATGGCGAGCGCCCCGTCCAGCAGGTCGTAGGGCAGAACGTGGTGCGTGATGTCGACAATTTCCGCTTCGGGGTTGATGGACAGGATCACCCCTTTTACCACGCCGACCAGGTGGTCGGACGTGCCGTAGTCAGTGGTCAGCGTAATAATTGGCCGTGGCAAAGAGGTCTCCTGAGCGTCGAAGGACGCGGCATCCTTTAGATCGAATCAATCACTTCGACGCTAGCGGACGGTGGAAGGTCTTGTCAAGGCAGGCTGCGCGAGTCAGTAACTCGAACGGGAGGCCTTCGCGCGGAAAATCCTCGGGTCTGAAGACCCGAGCTACAAACGACATGCACCTTCACCGCGGGCGAAACGTGAGGCCATTCGCGTTCACGGCAGGCGAGCGGTGTAACTACAGAATTGCGGCGGGGAATTGTGTTGGGTCGCTGCTTGTTTTGCTCGGAACCTGTTGTCTTGACCGGTTTTGTGGGTGCCTATATTCTGGATGCTGGATGTCTTTGCAGATGCACGTTTATTTCGACTATAACGCTACTACCCCGGTGGACCGCGGCGTCCTCGCGGTTGCGCAGCCGTATTACTCCGACGAATTCGGCAACGCCAGTTCGATTCATTCTGTCGGGCAGCGCGCGCGTTCCGCCGTAGAACGGGCGCGCGAACAGGTTGCGGCCCTCGTCGGCGCGAAGCCCGGGGAAATCGTATTCACCAGCGGCGGGACGGAATCGGACAATCTTGCGATTTTCGGAGTTGTCGAGGCTACAACCGGGGTGCCTCACGTCATTACGACGACGATCGAGCATCACGCCGTGCTGAATGCCTGCCAGGCGCTCGAGAAGCGGGGCGTGGAAGTGACTTACGTACCGGTAAACCGCGAGGGGCTTGTTGACCCCAGCGAGATTTGCCGGGCTCTTCGCCCGGAAACTGCACTGATCACAGTGATGCATGCGAATAACGAGCTCGGGACGGTTCAGCCTATCGAGGAGATCGGCCGAATTGCCGCCGAAGCGCATGTCGCTTTCCACACGGATGCAGTTCAATCAGCGGGGAAGCTGCCTCTGGACGTGGATCGTCTGGGCGTTGATCTGCTGTCAATCTCCGCGCACAAAATTTATGGGCCCAAGGGAGCCGGCGCCCTCTACGTTCGTGCCGGAACGCCTCTCGAGCCACAGTTCCATGGAGGGCACCACGAGCGCGACCTCCGTCCTGGAACCGAGAATGTTCCCGGAATTGTCGGCCTGGGCAAGGCCGCAGAGCTGGCGAGCCAGCATCTCGCCGCGGAGGCGCGCCGCTTGGCCAAACTCCGTGATCGCTTGGAGGAATCACTCCTAGTGAGGGTGCCGCAATGTTTTGTGAATGGCAGCCGGACGCGTCGCGTGCCGAACACCACGAATTTCACTTTTTCCGGCACCGAGGGAGAGGCGCTGGAAATTGCGCTCGACCTGAAGGGGCTAGCTTGCTCGACGGGGGCAGCCTGCGCGTCGGGAGCTGTGGAACCATCACACGTTCTCACTGCCATTGGGCTGCGGCCGGAGGAAGCGCGCGCCAGTCTACGCTTCAGCATCGGCCGCTACACCACGCCGGAAGAGATTGAGTTTGCGCTGAGCGTGATCCCGGGCGTTGTGGAGCACTTGCGGGAACTATCGCCGACATACAAGAGCGTCGGCCCGCGATGAACACTTCGAATCCATTAACGGCCCTGTTGGAGAAGGAAGAAACGGTGTCCGCGACCGCCGCCGAAGCGACGATTGCGGTGGCCATGAGCGGTGGTGTGGACAGCTCCACCGTGGCGGCGATCTTGCGCGAGCGCGGCCGGACGATCGTCGGACTCACCATGCAGCTCTGGAATCAGCGCCGGCTGCCTGAGCTTTCGGGCAACGGCCCGGTGCAACATCGCTGCTGCTCGCTCGACGACGTGTATGATGCGCGGCGCGTCGCAGAGCACCTGGGCTTTCCTTTCTACGTCGTGAATTTCGAGCAGAAGTTCGAGGACGCGGTCATTCGGCCGTTCGTTGCGGATTATCTCGACGGCCGAACGCCAATTCCTTGCACGCTTTGCAACAACCACGTGAAGTTCGATAACCTGCTTCTGACGGCTCGGCAGATCGGCGCCGACCGCCTTGCCACTGGGCACTACGCGCGCGTCCGGAAAAATCAGGAGACGGGGCGCTACGAATTGCTGCGAGCGGTGGACGATAGCAAGGATCAGTCCTATTTCCTGTTTGGGCTGACCCAAGAGCAGTTGGCCCGGACGGAGTTTCCGCTCGGCGAGTTAGCCAAGGCCGAGGTGCGACGGATCGCTCGACGCGCGGAGTTGCCGGTGGCAGAAAAGCCGGAGAGCCAGGAAATCTGTTTCGTACCGAGCGGCAATTATGTGCGCTTCATCGAGGGCTACCTCAAGGAGCAGGGAAGCGGCCGGCCGGATGGTTCGGGTGAGATTGTGACGATGGATGGCGAAGTCGTTGGACGCCACAATGGTCTGCATCAATATACGGTGGGGCAACGCAAGGGTCTTGGCATCGCGGCGGGGCGAGCGTTGTATGTTGTCGCCCTTGACCGGAAGCGCAGTCGCCTTATCGTCGGCGAAGATGAGGACCTTCGCAGCACCACCTGCGAGATTCGCGGCGTGAATTGGATTCCCTTCGAATTCCCCGAGCAGCCGATCAAGGCAATGGTCAAAATCCGCAATCGCCACGAGCCGGCCACAGCTACTCTGACGCCTATTGACCCGACTAGTGTGAAGGTTTCTTTCGAGGTTCCTCAGCGAGCGATCACTCCGGGCCAAGCTGCCGTTTTCTATTCGGGCGAGCAGGTCTTGGGTGGCGGCTGGATCCGGTAGTCGGGTATCAATTCCGGAAACGTGGTGCTGCAGTTTCCCGCGGTTTCATTCTCAGTGACGTCTCTCAGAGGACCTTGGCACAAATTGTGAAAGAAGCCAAGCATCGATGGGTGAGATGCCTTCGGTCGCCGCGGCGACCTCAGGGCAGGCTCTTCGCTGCGCTCAGGATGACAAATCTCAGGAGGCGAGGCTTATCCAGAAGAACTGTTGACGCCTGAATGGTGTGAGCTGATGGCTGCACGCTGACGGCTGAATGCGGAAAGTTTAAATGAAGAGTTCTTCGTCTTGGCGGGCGCGGCTGGCATCGCCGGAGGCGCGATGCCCTCCGCGGAGGATATCAAGGCCCACCATGACGCCACGGATCAGGGCAGAGGCTTGTTGTAAAGGGCCCCAAAACGTTTTCTTCACTTTTGATCCGGTTTCCTCGATCACTTCGAGCGCTCCGGTGAGGATGTGGTCGCCGCGGATAAGCTGGCCACGGAGGCGCTCGACAGCGTCGGTGAACACGCGATCCACCTTTTGTGCCTGAAGCCGCGCGATGCGCGTGATCTCCGCAGCATCACCGACGATGCTTGCGATCCGATCCTGCGAATCTTCGAGGATTCGGTTGACGCGGACAAGGATGGGTTCAATCTTGGACTGAAGGTCGGTGGAGATCCGGGTGATCTGGCGGTTCATTTCCCGGAATTGGATGTACATCGCCACCAAGATACCCATCTGGATAACGATGGCCACCGTCGCCACGATCACAAACGCTTCCATCCAGCTCTGCACCGTGTCTCCCACTCCCAATGCTCTACTGGGCCTTGGACTTTTCGCGCTGGTAGGCTTCCTTGCCCGCATCCACGGCCGCAGAGAGCTGGTCCTTCTGCTTTGCCATTATCTCTTTGCTGCGTTCGAGGAGGTCTTCGGCGCGCTCTCGAAGTTCCCGGGCCTTGCGCTGGGCATATTCACGTCCTTCATCGGCCTTGGAGGAGAGGTATTCGCGGGTTTCGTCACCCGACTTCGGCGCGAACAAGATACCCAAAAGGGTGCCGATACCCAGACCAACGAGGAAAAAACTTACCTTCGATCCCACGTTGTCACTCATCTGACACCTCCTCGCACGACACTAACATAGGCTCCGGGGACAGGCAAGCGAGAGAAGGAGCCGGCACTGTCCAGCATTTCTGTTGAAAGCCGGCTTGAGGGTTCTCCGGGTCATGGGAACTCCTTAGCGATGCATCTGCTCGGCGGCGAGCAGGAAGCAGCCCAGCACCTGCTCGCTGTGCTCGGCGTT
>JBARRP010000133.1:0-16043 GCA_049644285.1 Candidatus Acidiferrales bacterium
GTCAACGCTTCGACGCCGCCCTCGCGAGCAGCTCCGCATGACTCGGGGCCGATGTGGGTCGCTACTCCACTTTCGTGTGACTTTTTCATTCACTACAACCTCGCCGGTTTAACCGGCGCACAGGAGAATAGCCATGACTGACGCCCAGTTTTCTGAGCAGAAAACCGTTTTGGTAATTCGTTCGCCATTGTCGGTGGACGGCTACGTGTCGATTTATTTTTCGAGCAGCGATGGAAGACTACTGAACGAGCGCGAGTGGTGGAATCTGAAACAAGTGGTCGAACTAGCCAGCAAAGTTTCTGTGAAGCCTGAAGCCAGGGCTCAAACAGCATGACCGGGAGTACGCACGAGCCCACAATGAAAGCGTCAACGAATCGCAACGCAACGTTGCGAACCGGGGGTCGGAGAGGTTCAAACCTGAGAGTCTTAGGTAGTCCGAGCAAACCTGGACGATAAGGGTAAAATGTAGACGCAGCGGCGATTCATGGAAAAATGAAAGGAACGAGACCGCAGGATTTGCTCCCAAGTCACCTAAACCGCAGGCGATTCGAAAAGCGAAGCCGCTACCTTCCGCTGGTATTCGTGCGCTTTCGCGAGAATTTCCGGCTTATCCATCGTCATCATGACCCGGTCTTCCATCACGATCTTCCCCGCGATCACGACGGTTCTCACATCATGCGCGTTCAGCGCGTACACGAGCTGCGAATAGGCGTTGTACATTGGCGTGGAATGTGTGGCGCCTGTGCCGATGAGAACTAAGTCGGCCTGCTTGCCTTCTTCGAGCGATCCAACCTTTTTGTCGAGGTGCAGAGCGCGCGCCCCGCCTATCGTCGCCATCTCGACCACCTGCCTTGCGGGAAGCGCCCGCGGGTCCATACGGGACACTTTTTGCAGTTTCGCGGCGATGTTCATCTCCTGAAACAGATCCTGATTGTTGTTGCTCGCGGCGCTGTCGGTCGCCAGGCCAACCGGTTCGCCAGCTGCCAGCAAGTCAACGACAGGCATCACCCCGGAGGCCAGCTTCATATTGCTCGAAGGGTTGTGGACTGATCCGACGCCGAAGCGAACGAGCGTCGCGATGTCTGCCTTGTCTACCCATACGCAGTGCGCGCCAACAACATCGGGGCCCAGCAGCCCGATGCGTTCGAGATAGGCCACAGGCGAAGAGCCGTGCTTTGTGCGGCTCAAATCGGTTTCGAATGGAGCTTCGGCCAAGTGGATCAAGATTGGCACTCCGTTGGCTCGCGCCAAGGCAGCAGCGGCCTTCAAGTTTTCCGTCGAGAGAGTGTAGATGGAATGGGGCGCTACCGCAGGCGTAATAAGCGGGTCATCTTTCCAACGGTCGATGTACCTTTGAGTGTATGCCAGAGCCGCGCCCGGCGTCTTATGATCCGGTGCGGGAAAATCGACGATCGTCTCGCCCAGCACACCGCGCATCCCTGCCTCTTTTGTGACGCGAGCGACGACATCTTCGAAGTAGTACATGTCGGCGTAAGTCGTAATGCCGCCGCGCAGCATTTCGAGCACCCCAAGCCGGGTTCCCCAGAGAACAAACTCTTCGGTGACATTTCGCGCTTCGGCAGGGAATATGTACTTTTGGAGCCAATGATCGAGGGAGTGGTCTTCGGCGACGCCACGGAAAAGGCTCATCGCGGCATGCGCGTGGCCGTTGATCATTCCAGGCAACACCAATGTGCCGCTGGCATCAATCGTCTTGGTCTTGCCGAATCGCGGTTCGAGATCGGACAGCTTGCCGACAGCAGCGATGGAGTCGCCTTGGATCGCAACAGCACCGTCTTCGATTACACGAAACTGTCCGTCCATCGTAATAACTGTCCCACCGCTTACGAATAGATCCACGTCATTCCTTCCCGCACGCCTGCGAATTTGGCAAACTGCCGCAACTGCAGAGAGAAGAAAGGCCCAGGAAAGAGGTCACTTCTTCGCACGTGTAAATTTTCGGTCGGGAACCCTGCAGGCATCCTTTCGATGTTGCAGCCATGCCAGAGTTTACCAGATTAAGTTCACGCCGCAGTGCCTCCTAACGCTGATTCCAACTGTGGCGGAGGCTCCCAAGGATCGAGGGTTAGTCGCTACCGAGGAAAACATAGCGGAAGAGGAACAGGACACTCAGCACCCATATCAGCGGACTGATCTGGCGATATTTGCCCGTAAAGAGTTTCAAGAGAGTGAATGAGAGCAGCCCCAGGCTGAGGCCGGTAGCGATGCTAAAAGTCAGTGGCGTAGCCACCAGCGTAAGGAAGGCGGGGACGGCTTCGCTGAAGTCGTCCCAGAGAACCTTGGCGACCGATCCGCACATGAGCGCCCCGACCAGAATGAGAGCCGGGGCGGTCGCGTAGGACGGGATGACAGCGACTAGTGGCGCGCAAAACATCGCGACTCCAAATAGCGCCGCGATCATCACATTCCCCAGGCCGGTGCGCGCACCTGCGGCTACGCCGGCGGCGCTCTCGATGTAGCTCGTGACCGTCGAGGTGCCACTCAGCGCTCCTATCATCGTACCGATGGCGTCGGAGAGCAGGGCTCGACTGGCGCGAGGAAGCTTGCCATCGCGCAAGAAGCCGCCTTGCTCGCATACGCCGACGAGTGTGCCCACGTTGTCGAAGAGATCGACAAAGAAAAATACAAAGATGAGTTCGGCCAGCCCAATCTTGGTGGCGGCGCGGAGGTCGAGTTTGAAAAGGGTGCCGGATGGATGCGGCAGCGAGAAAAGATGCGCGGGCCAATGGCTCAGGCCGAATGGAATCCCGGCGAGCGTGATCACCACAATCCCCAGCAGAATGGCACTGCCCACGCGCCGAACGACCAGAATTGCGATGAGAATCACGCCCAAAGCTGCGAGAAGCACTTGCGGGTCGGATATCTTGCCAAGTCCTACGAATGTTGCCGGATTCGCGACGATAATTTTGGCGTTCCGGAATCCCACGAACGCGATAAATACTCCGATGCCCGCGGCGGTGCCGTGCTTCAGGCAATCGGGAATGCCGTTCACGATCTGCTCGCGGACATTCGTCAGGGTGAGCAGCAGGAAGACCAAGCCCGAAAGAAAAACGACGCCCAGCGCCGTCTGCCATGGCACGCCGCGACCGAGAACGATGGAATACGTGAAGTACGCATTCAGTGACATCCCGGGCGCAAGGGCGATCGGATAGTTGGCCCACAGACCCATAATCAGCGTCGCGATTGCAGCGGAAATGCATGTGGCGAACAGCACGCCTTCGACGGGCATTCCTGCTTCGGAAAGGATGCGCGGGTTGACTACGACCACGTAGCCCATGGTCATGAATGTCGTCAGGCCGCCGAGGAGCTCCCGGCGGACCGTTGTCCGGTTTTCCTCGAGGTGAAATAGGCGCTCCAGCAAACTGAATTCTCCTGAGAGACTAGCCGGTTAGATCTTGGTATCCGGTAAGGAACGACCGCGGGGTCGGAGAAACGACCGCTTGTCCCAATACCGGCGTTGAAGCACGATCTTGTCGTCGATCACTAGCTCACTGGGTCCGGCACAATCCTGTTCGATAACTGCGTCAATGACACAAACCGAGCAGCCGAACGACATGCGTGAGGCGACCTTAGGCGTTGATTCCATTTCGATGGGCCTGTATTGTACGACATGGCCACGCCAAGACAGATTGCCGAAAACGCGGGAGTAGAAGAATTTCCCCAAGCCACCAGCTATGGATTGCGGCGAGGCGTTCTCTCTCCGATGGAAACGCTCGCGCAGTCGGTTTCTACGATCGCACCCACTACAACGCCTGTGGCCACGGTTCCTCTTGTCTGCGCGCTGGCAGGGAACGGTACGTGGCTTGCCTATGTGCTGGCGACCGCCGCTGTGCTGCTGGTGGCGCTGTGCATCAGTCGCTTTGCTCGCTACTCATCCTCTCCGGGCTCGTTGTATAGGTACGCGTCAATGGTACTGCCGCCGTGGATGGCGGCCGCCGCTGCCTGGAGTCTGCTCCTGGCTTACGTCGCCACGGGAGCGAGTGTCGCCGGTGGTTTCTATCACTACGCCAACGTATTGCTGGTCGATGCCACGAACTATGCGACTTCAACTGTTCTCCTGACGGTCGTCGTCACCGGTTTGTCTATCTGGATTGCGTGCCGCGACGTAAAGGTTTCAGCGCGATTGATGCTATGGATCGAGGCATGCTCGCTTGTTGTAATTCTCACCGTCGTGGTGTTAGTGCTGGCGGGTCAAGGTCTCGACCTGGACAGAGAGCAACTGCAACTTCGCGGCATGACCGGCAGCGGCCTGCGGCTCGGCCTTGTGCTTGCACTTTTCAGTTTTGTCGGGTTTGAGAGCGCCACCACACTAGGCGCTGAGGCGCACAATCCGCTTAAGACAATTCCACGCGCCGTGATTCAAAGCTCGATTATTGCTGGAGCCTTCTTCACCGTTTCGGCTTATACGGAAGTGCTCGGCTTTCACGTTGCTGGGCAAGACCTGGGAGCGAGCCAAGTCCCAATGCATGTGCTGGCCGGTGTGGCTCGAGTGCCGGTGTTTGGATTGCTGATCGACATCGGCGCGCTCGTGAGCCTGTTTGCCGGAACTCTGGCCTGCATCACCGCGGCCGCCCGCGTCCTGCTGTTGATGGCTCACAACGGCCTCGCCCACGGATCGTTGCGCACCACCCATTTTCGCCACGAAACTCCCATCCGTTCCATCATTGTCACGGGCACGGCGACTTTTCTCCCCGTCGCGGTATTAGCGGCCCGCGGCGCCAGCGGCCTGGACGTGTATGGATGGATGGGCTCGCTCGCGACCTATGGGTTTATCTTGGCTTATGCGTTAGTCTGCCTCGCGTTACCACGCTATTTGCGCAACCACGGCGTGTTTCGGCCCAGCGCACGGATGATCTCGGGGATGGCAGGAACCGCCATGCTACTTGCGCTAGCGGGGAATCTCTATCCCGTGCCCGAAGGGCCATACGGAAAACTCCCCTATGTCTATCTTGCATATTTGACTCTAGGGATGGTGTGGTTTCTGATGTCAGGGCGCAGAGGTGCGCGAGCGGCGCGCTAGGCTTGCGCTTCCAGGATTGGGGAATCCTCCTAGGAACAAGAAGTAGAAATAGAAATTGTTGATGCCGATGATCGAAAGAATGTGTTGTCAATGGCGGCGAGGTCTGGCGTAAATTCCTTCAAATCTATCGCAGGCCGGAATTGGAGCAAAGGGGGTACCGAAATCACGGAAAGAGTTTGCGGACCGAGGTGTGGGGTGGATTTCGACGTTGGAGGTATTAAAAACATGAAATTGCGTATCAGGAGTTCTGCATTGCTTCTCGCTTCATTTCTGGCGATGGCGTCGATGTCGGCGCCTTATGCGCACGCCCAAGAAACACTCGGGGCCGTCACTGGCACGGTTACAGACTCCTCCGGCGCGGTAGTGGCAGGCGCGACCGTGAGATTGGTTGGCGATGAAACGAAGCTCACCCGTACACAGAGCACGAATTCCAGCGGGGGCTACCTTTTCGTGAATTTGCCAATCGGCGCTTATACGCTCACTTTCACTCAGCAGGGTTTCCAGACGTTAAGGGTGCCATCCATTCTGGTACAGGCCAATCGCACCGCGACGGTGAACGCCGAACTGAAGGTGGGCAATGTAACTGAATCCATTACGGTCGTAGAGACGCCGCTGATCAACGCGGTCGATACGACGAACGGATACGTGATGGACAAATTTGAGATCGATGCGATTCCTCTTCCAACCGGCTCCTTCACAGGGCTGGCCATTCTTTCCCCCGGCGTGAGTGCGGAACTCCCGTCTGGGACTGGGGCGAATTCGGGATTGGGGAATGCGCCGGTCTGGGCCAACGGCCAGCGCGATACGAGCAACACCTTCTTGTTGAATGGCGTCGATGCCTTCAGCCTCTTCAACGGAAAGAGCACAAGCCAGGTGGCTTCGGCCCGGGTTGTGAATAACACGGGCATCGGGACCACCACCGCCTTAAGTTCGACGCCGGTCCAAAGCAGCGCGTCCGTATATCTAGCCATCGGCGAGTCCATCCCCTCGCCTGCTCCGGAGAGCATCCAGGAAGTTCGCGTGAACACTTCCATGTACGACGCGCAGCAAGGCTCGACCAGCGGCACACACCTCGATATGAGCACCGCTTCCGGCACGAACAACATTCACGGCAGCGCCTATTGGCATCGCGGGACGAACTGGCTCAATGCCGATCCGTATTTCTATAATGCCGATCCGAATATCCCAGCCGGCGAAAAGAATCCGGAGCTGCACCGAAACACTGCCGGCGGAACGATCGGCCTGCCGATCAAGAAGGACAAACTCTTCTTTTTTGGGAGTTACCAGTACACTCATGCTTCGGATCAGGAGATCGGGATCTCCCGAGCGTTTGTGCCACCGGGGCTTACAAACGATCGCTCGGCCACAGCCTTGGCGAAGGTGGCGAACGCCGATAACCTCGCAAACACCAGCCCTCTTTTCCTTTTTAACGATTCAACGGCTACTACGCCCGGAGTAATTGGTACTGCACAAGGGGATCTCAACCCAATCGCATACGCCTTGTTCAACTACAAGTTTCCCAATGACCAATACCTGATTCCATCGGCAAATCCTAAGGCTGTCATCGCAAATCCAGGCGCTTTCAGCTCAAGTCCGGCCGTCCGATCCGCTCTTGTAGAAGCCTTTCCGGAGAATGCTGAGGTTCCGGGTACAGCATTATTCTTGGCCCATCAGGGCGTCGCCGATCTAGATTGGAATCCCAACTCGACACACTCCTTCTCCGCCAAGTATTACTACCAGCATGACCCGACGATCGCCCCCTTCGCTTATTCCATGTTTGCGGGCTTTGCACAGCACCTGGATGCGGGCAGCCAAGTGATTTCCCTCAGCCACACGCAGATCGTAAAGTCCAATCTGAGCATCACCGAAATCTTCGGCTTCATCCGGGAAAAGGCATACAGCACCCTCAACCAGCCGTTTTCAACGACGTCGTTCGCTGCGCAGGCTGCGCAGATGCCGCAGATCAAAGCTGCCCTGACGTCAGGCGCGATCACGAGCAACGATTTGCTGATTAATACGTTAAACGGTTCCAAGTTGTTTCCCGGCATCAGCATTGTTTACGCGGGGGCAATGGGCACAAATCCGCCGCTCCCTTCCTATCCGATCTCAATGAACATCGGGAACGGGGCGGCTGGCCAGGGAGCGTTTACGGGTGCTTTCCAGAACCGCTTCAATCCCTCCGCCAACGCCATCTGGACGATCGGCAAACACACCGTAACCTTCGGCGGCAGCTTCGCCTATACGCAACTCAACACGCGGGATCGACGAGATCAACTGGGGATGATTGCGTCAGAGGACTTCAACCAATTCATTCAGGGGCACCTCATCGACGATTATCTTTACAACATTACTGCGATGATTAACGGGAATGCCAACCGCTACTGGCGCGCCAACGAGACCGGCGAATATTTCCAGGATAAGTATCAATTTCGGACCAATTTGACGATCACGGCGGGCGTGCGATTCGATTGGGACGGTGGTTTGAAGGAGAAAAACGGAAACTTACTCAATTTCGATCCCTCCAAATACTCTTATGACCCTATGACGGACACAGTTACTTCGAATGGTTTGATTATCGCGGGGAACAACCCGAAGTACGGGACGCCCGGCGTGAGCAGTACAACCCTGACCGGACGGCAATGGGGATTTGCGCCTCGGATCGGCGTTGCCTGGAGTCCGAAAGTGTTCAACAACAAACTCGTGGTCCGCGCGGGCTGGGGAATGTATTACGACCGCGGCGAACTCTACGCCTATCTGTCACCCGGCCTTACGCAGAACATCACGAATGGGGGACCATTTGGAATCAATCAGCAACTACCCTTTGTGGCCACAACGTTCTGTCCGACCACATTCCTCGGCCCCTTTAATTTTTGCAATCCTTCGTCGACTACCGACCCCAATCAGCTCGAGTTCCCGTGGGGTCCCCCACCGGGGCGACAACCCACGAATCCGACGAATATCTTTCCGACCAGCAACGCTGCGCAATATCTGTCTTTTGGCAACCCACCCTTTTATTTGGGCGCCTACGCGCGGCGCAACAAGCTGCCCTATACGATGAACAGCACGCTGGACATTCAGTGGCAGCCACGCAACGACCTGGCAATTGAAATCGGGTATGTAGGCGGCCTCGGCCGTCATGAGGTCATTCCCATACCGTTCAATCAGGCGAGAATTGCAACTCCAAGAAACCCGTTGTGCGGGCCGGCGCCTGTATGTCCTAACAATTCCGCGCCATTTGTGCAGTTCAACACCTACGGCTACACGGTGCAGATGGGGGCGCCCGGCTCATCGGCGTGCCCGAGTTTTAGTTTCGATGCCTGCCCAATCCTTTTGCCCCCAGGACCCCAGGGGCAGGTGCAAGGGCCAATGTTGCTAAATTCTGAAGGCGGCAACGTTGACATGCGCGTCCCTTACATAGGGTACGGGGCGGAGTCTGAGATTTACACCGCTGAAGGGATATCGGCCTACAACGCTTTGCAAGCGCACCTCGAGAAGCGTCTCAGCCACGGGCTTCAGGCGAGCGTTTCCTATACCTTCTCCCGCTCGCTCGACGAGCAGAGCGCCCTGGGACTCTTCTACAATGGCAATAACCCGCTTAACATACGGGATGCGTACGGACCATCGGACTTTGATCGTACGCATGTGTTCAATTTCGCTTTTCATTATGAACTCCCGAAGTTCTTCCCAACCGCTTCCTGGGAAGGCAAGGTCGCTCACGGCTGGGCCATCCAAGGTCTGGTAGTCCTGCAAAGCGGGCAGCCGTACAGCATGATCGACTATTCAGGAGCAGTAGGAAGCATTTTCTACAGCATCTACGACGGAATCACGAATCCTATCGTCCCGCTCACCAATTGCACGGCGCAGAGCGCACTCACCGGGGCCGTTGGCAACACTCCAGGTTCCCCGGCCTTAAAGGCATCCTGTTTCGGTTTACAGCTGCTGAATCCGGGCGACTTGAATGGCGCGATTCCTCCGGGTGATGTGTTCGAGAACGGTTTCGCCTCACGCCAGCGGAACATCTTCCGGCAGTCGTGGCAACGGCGCGCCGACGTCTCGATTGTGAAGCTGACGCAATTGTCAGACCGGTTTGCGCTCAAGTACAGTTTTGACGTTTTCAACCTGACGAACACGCCCAGCTTCGACATTCCCGTCGATAACGTTTCACAAAACCTGTCATTCAACGCGACTCCCGCGGAGCTTCCGGCGGGGACTTCACCCGTGCCCAGCGGCTGCAACACATCCACCCCAACAGTCCCTAGTATCTATTTCTGTCCCACTGGTCTGGGGCAAGTAACAAAAACGATCGGCAGCTCGCGGCAGATCCAAATGTCGCTCTCGGTTCAATTCTGAGTTTAAGATACGAAGGAAACCCGGCGCCGGCGACAAGAAATTGATTCGCGCACGCGAGCACGCTGCCCGCGCGTTCGCTTGCAGACAAAATAGAAATCACTCTCTTCCGATATCTTCATTCCACACATGGGGATTCGCGAGGATATACTCGGCCAATAGAGTGACACACTCTGCCGAGTCAAGATCGATCACCTGAATACCGAGTGGGCGCAGCCAGTCCAGGCCACCCTGGAAGTTACGGCTTTCACCGACCACCAGTGTGCGAAAACCGAACTGCCGCACAAGCCCGCTGCAATACCAGCACGGCGCCAGCGTCGTGACCATGATGAGGTTCCGGTAGCTTCGCTGGCGGCCTGCGTTGCGGAAGGCGTCCGTCTCGCCATGCGCCGAGGGATCGTCGTGCTGCACGCGGCGATTGTGGCCTGCGCCGATCAGTTCGCTATTCGCATCAAAGATTGCCGCGCCGATGGGGATTCCACCCTCAGTAAGACCGATGCGGGCTTCCCGCAGCGCAACTGCGAGCATCGCGGCGTAATCAAGTTTCTCTATCATCGGTATATGGCGCAGGCCATGCAGGAGCTGTCATGTTCGACAGCAGAATTATAAGCCGCATTTTATCGCCACGTAAGGCCACGGCCAGACCCCCTTGCTGTTTTTTCACTCTGATATTATTTAGCCCCATCGAGTTGACAGAGGCTTAGCTCAGGGCGTATACCAAAGCAAATCCATATCTGTTAAGGGGACTTCCGATGGCAGAAAATGAACTGGCGGACCCCAGCACCTCGACGTCAAACAAGCTCTCGAGGCGGGACGTCATCAAAAGCGTCATCGCGGCAGGCGCGGTGTCGTCGACAAGCTATCTTTTTCGCGCCTCCAAGGTGTGGGCGCAGGCGTCGGCTCCCGGCGCGGTCGATCGGCTGATCACTCTAAATGTCAACGGCCAGCAGCGGCGGGTCGACGTCATGAAGCAAGAGACGTTGGTGATGACACTCCGGTACAAGCTGGGTCTCACGGGCACAAAGATCGGCTGTGACCAGGCGGAATGCGGGGCCTGCACAGTGCTCATCGACGATGTCCCGTACTACTCCTGCTCGGTGTTCACGCACACCGTGCGGGACAAGAAGATCGTAACGATTGAAGGGCTCGCCAAGCCCGATGGCACGCTGCACCCGGTGCAGCAGGGCGTCATCGATGAACAGGGATTCCAGTGCGCGTTCTGCATGCCTGGTTTCTTGATGGCAACGGTAGGATTTCTCAAGATAAATCCCAACCCCACCCGCGCGGAGCTAGCGCACGGCATCTCCGGCAACTTATGCCGGTGCCAGGACTACGACAAGATTCTCACCGCGATGATGCGCGGCGCAGAGAATCTAAGGAAGGCGAACCATGCCTAACATAGCGCCCCCCAACAAGTACAAGCTGATCGGCAAGGACTACCCTACCGGCGACCTCTACGCGAAAGTTACAGGGAAGGCGAAATACGCCGAGGATTTTCGGGCGGATGGCATGCTCTTCTGCAAGCTGGCCCTGAGCCCCATGCCTCATGCGAGGGTCCGGAGTATTGACGCGCGCGCGGCGCTGGCGATGCCCGGAGTCAAGGCAATTCTCACCATGGACGAACTTCCTCCTCCGGCCGATAGCATCAACGATAACGGGGCTGTGATTCTGGCAAACCCCAGGGGATATCGGGCGCTGACGATGGAGCCATTGTTTCAAGGCCAGCCGATTCTTGCGGTAGCCGCAGTCGACGAGCTCACTGCCGCCGATGCAATTGAAAAAATTAAAATCGATCTTGAGCCTCTGCCGTTCGTCGTCGATCCGCTAGTAAGCCTGCGGCCGGGCGGCCCGAACGCGAGAATTGATGGGAACGTCTGGGTGCGTCCAGCGCCACCTCCGCCGCAGCCCGGCCGGCGGCCAGCAGTGGTGCCGCCCGAACTACAGACACTCAAGTGGACCCACGAGGACTTCGAGGATGCGAAGGAGGGCCGTCTGCCGATGGGCAAGCCGAGCGAACAATGGTCGGTCGGCGATGTCGATGCGGGCTTGAAGAACGCCGCGCTCGTCCTTGACGAAACATTCGTTACGCCAAACTCGAGCCACCAGTGCCTCGAGACTCGCACAGCGATGGCGTACTGGCAGAACGGTAAGGTCTATGTTCACACCGGCACTCAGAGCACCGTTCAAACCGTTCCCGCGATCGGACGATGGTTGGGCATCGAGCCCGACAAGGTCGTTTTCATCAGCGAATACACCGGTGGCGGGTTCGGCAGCAAGATAACAGGGGACATCACGCTGGTAATCCCCGCGCTCCTGTCGAAGAAGACCAACGCCCCGGTGATGATGCGTATCAGCCGCGAGGAGGAACAGTACATCGGTCGCGGGCGTCCCAGCCTGCTGGGCCGGATGAAAGTTGGATTCTCCAAGGAAGGCCGGATCACGGCCCTCGATATGTACGTTATCTGCGACAACGGCCCATACGACATGGTGGGCGATGCTTTCTCATCGGGACGCATCGTCTCGGTTCTGTACCAGCCGCAAGCGATGCGCTGGCGTTCGGTGACAGTCCTGACGAACACACCCCCACGAAGCCCGCAGAGCTCGCCAGGTGGAATGCAGGGGATCGCGATCATGGAACCGATCCTCGCGAAGGCCGCGCGCAAGCTTGGGGTTGATCAGGTGGCGCTGCGGCGTCTAAACGCCCCTGAGGGTAAGGCCCCGTTCGGACCGCTAGTAGCGGGCAAGCAGGCCTATGCCACGAGCGCATTCATCAAGGAAGCGCTCGACCGTGGCGCCGAGCAGTTCAAATGGAATGAAAGGAAATTGCACACCGGCAAGCGGAACGGTTCGAAAGTGCGAGGTATCGGGGTATCGATGAGCTGTTACTCCGGCGGCACTACGGGATTTGATGGGCTATTCGTCATCAAACCCGATGGCAAGGTCTATATCCAGTCTGGAGTCGGCAATCTGGGAACGGAGGCTTGG
The DNA here is from genome assembly GCA_049644285.1 of Candidatus Acidiferrales bacterium. Classification (GTDB taxonomy): domain Bacteria; phylum Acidobacteriota; class Terriglobia; order Acidiferrales; family UBA7541; genus CAVRXT01. Next base: position 12,374 of record JBARRP010000133.1, read on the forward strand.
ACGGACGTGCATCGCGTGGTCGCCGAACTCCTTGGCGTGCCGTGGGAAAAGTGCGAAATCGCATGGGGCAACACATCGAAGAACCTGCCCTGGACCTGCCCTTCCGGCGGCAGCCAGACGACCCATGCCATGACGCGCGCTGCGCATGCGGTGGCGATGGACGCAAGAAAGAAGCTGCAAGAGATTGCGGCCAAGGACCTTGGCGGCAAGCCCGAGGATTACGATGTGGCCAACGAACGCGTCTTCCGGAAGGGCGGAGGCGCCAGTATGACCCTGGCACATGCCGCTCAGCGCGCGGTCCAGTTGGGAGGCGTCTACGATGGCCACGAACTGCCCCAGGATATAAACAAATTTACGGTGGCGTCAGCCACGGCGCTGTCTGGTCAAGGATTGCTGGCGGTTGCGCGTGATACTTACCCGCACGACGGCCAGACATTCTCCTACGTTGCCTCGTTTGCCGAGGTGGAAGTCGATGTCGAAACAGGCCAGTATCACATTTTGGATTTCCTCGCTTACGCCGATGTCGGCACCGTGCTCCATCCAAAGGCCCTGGGCGGCCAGATTCTAGGGCGGTCGATCTTAGGCATGGGTCATGCACTCGGCCAGAAGTGGGTCTACGACCAGCAGTATGGCCTGCCGGTGGCCAAGCGATTCCACCATACCAAGCCGCCGACGATTTTGGATGTACCTGACAAGATGCAATGGGGAGCAGTCGAACTTCCAGACCCGGAGACGCCCATCGGCGCGCGCGGCATCGGCGAGCCGCCTGTCGGAGGCGGGTGTGCTGTCATCTTGAACGCGCTTTCAGACGCTCTTGGTGACGAGATCTTCCGGCGAGCGCCGGTAACTTCCGACATCATCTTGGCTTCTCTGGAGGCTGGCAGACCGGCCCAGGACCTGAGAACTAACATTTAATCCCGTCCGCGAGGGAAACAAAGTGGAGGCCGTGACCGGAATGGCGCGACCGTAGGAGATGAGGAGAACGGAAAATGGCTGTCATTCATGACGTAATACCAGCGTTCGAACTCTTTCAACCGACGACAGTTGATGATGCACTCGCTTTGCAGGCGCGGCACGGCGCAAAGGCTTGGGTGCTAGCGGGCGGGCTAGACAGCTTCGACTGGTTTAAGGATCGGATCAAGCGACCCGACGTGGTTATCGACCTGAGCCAAATCAAAGAGTTGCGGGGCATTCGCACAGTTAGCGATGGGCTCGAGATTGGCGCCATGACCACCCTCACCGAAGTGGTGCGCCATCCGATGGTGCGTGAGAAGTACAGCATCCTGCCAAGCGCTGCCGAGGCGGCCGCCTCCCCGCAGATCCGCAACCAAGGTACCATCGGCGGCAACGTATCCCAGGATGCACGGTGTTGGTATTACCGTGGGGGCTGGCCGTGCTACCGGGCCGGCGGCAACATCTGTTACGCAGATACGCCGACGGGCCTGAATCGCGAGCACGCCATCCTAGACGCCGATCGTTGCGTAGCCGTCAATCCGTCAGACACCGCGCCTGCCCTGATCGCCCTTGATGCGAAAATGGTCATCCGCACACCGAAAGGTGAGCGCGTGGTCAATGCCGAGGACTATTTCATCGGTCCTGGAATTGATATCACCCGCATGACGATCTTGCAGCCTGGCGATCTCCTCACTGCCATTCGTATCCCGTCCACTTGGGCCGGTGCGCATTTCTATTTCGAAAAGGTTCGCGACCGAAACGTCTGGGATTTCGCGCTGGTTAACGTGGCGTCAGCGATGGTGACGTCAGGGAGCACCATCGAGCGAATTCGGCTGGCAGTGAACGGCGTGGCCGCTCATCCGCTTCGGTTGACGACGGTCGAGGCAGCCGTTCTCGGAAAGCCGCGGAATGCGGAAACGGCGGAGTTAGCCGCACAACTCGCTGTCCGGGGAGCCAAACCGTTGCAACATAACGGTTACAAGGTGCCGCTCATGAGGAATCTTGTGAAGCGCGCGATCCGTGGAGTGCCCGGCGAGGAGGCAGCTTGGACCTCATAGAGTGGGCGCGAAGTCCGTGGGGTCAGCAGATCCCGATCCACATTGGCTGGAGCCTTTTGTGGGTGTCCGCAATCGGGGGTTTGCTGTTCCTGATCGTCCATGCCACATATGTAAGGTACTGGGCAAAACCCGTCACGGCGCATTCGGACGCACCTGCGGCTACCGCCGGGGTCGCCGCCCAAGTTCCCGAGCGTGTCGCCAGACACTCACTAGGCGCTCGACTCTTCCACTTGATCATGGCGATCGCCATGTTCGCGCTGCTCCTGACCGCCTTCCTTCCGAAAGTGGGTGTCAGGTTTGCTTGGGTCACGTACCACTGGATCGCGGGGGTCGTCCTGACCATCTCCATCGTTTATCACATTATCCATGCGTCCTTTTGGCTGGACTTTTGGTCGATCTGGCCGGACAAAGAGGACGTGGAAGACGCTTCGAGAAGAATCAGACGCGCCTTGGGGCAACCCGCTCCTGCACCGAGAAAGTTCGCCAAATATCCTTTGGAGAACAAGCTGTATCACCTTGTAGTCATGTTGGCGGGGCTCGCAGCAGTCGGGACGGGCGTGTTCATGATGAAGCGGGTGCAAACGCCCTTCTTTACTCGTAATCCGTACCTTTTTGGCGACATGACCTGGGGCTGGATGTACGTATTGCATGGGCTGGCCGGCATCGGGTTTGTCGCGCTAGTCACGGTCCACGTATACTTCGCGATCAGGCCCGAAAAGCTCTTCCTAACGAAGTCGATGATCTTTGGCTGGATCACCCGCGAGCAATACCTGGAACACCACGATCCTGGACGCTGGCCCATCAACGAACGAGCTTCCGAGGCGGGGCAATCCAAGTCCAAGAGAGTCCCGGCCTAGACGATGAGCGAAATAAGCACTCGTTGCACCGCAATTGAGGAATGCTACGAGTTCATGCTCGCATACGCCGGCCAGGGACTCAAGGGTGACGAAGGCAGCCAGTCGAGTGGGGAGGTCCGCGACTACCTGAATCGCGCTGTCGAGGCAGTTTCAGGGCTGGCTGAGGCTTATGCGAAGGCCGTGAAACAACAAGACCTGCAACCGGCCGAACACTACAACGCATTTCTCGCTGTGCTGGACAGGGACGCTCGCGACTCTCTCGCCGCCATCCAGCTTGTTCTTGCCCAGACTATCCTCAGCTCTCAGTTGATCGATAATCTGAATGCTTCGATCCATCTCCGCGCACTACTGACCGACCTGTTTCTCATCGACGAGATCTTGAAGCCGGAACAATTGCTGGCCAAACCGGTGATCACGGGCTAGGTTGAATCAGAACAGGATTTGCACCACTCGCAGGGGTATCCATGGGTCCACTCGCTGTTACTGCGCTAGTCTGTACTCATTGGAACAGTTGAATTTACCGCGTCCAGAACGTGCTAATCTCAGGAGCGCTTCTACTCCCACGCGAGCGCGATCATGGTTCCCACATGCACTGTCCCAGGCTGTGGTCAGCCCAGTGGTGTGTCTTTGAAGGGGCAAGATTTGTGCCGAGGACACTTCATCTCTCGCTGCTGCAGTCAACTTGATGAATGCTCTGATCAGCTCCGGAATAAGGAACGCCGCAACTCAATGACTGCTGTTGCAGTGATGGAGATCTTGGCCGAGATTGCGGATCAGGCGGCAATCCTGGGCCTCAGCGCT
>JBARRP010000134.1:0-1851 GCA_049644285.1 Candidatus Acidiferrales bacterium
GAGGATGCCCGTTAGTTCGTAGAAAGTAGCGACTCTCACACCCCGGTCATAATGGGCCGAGGGTAATTTTCCGCCAAGGAAAAAGGAGAGAGTCGCTATGAAGAGACGATACCAGATCGACCAGCAGCGGGCGGTGCAACAGTTCCGGCAATTGGCCCGCGAAGAAAATCCCAACATTCAGATGATCTTTCCCATGGCTGAGGTCGTGGGCCTGCTGCAGGAAGGAGTCGGTCACCTGCTGCGCGAGGCCGGATTAGCCTTGATGAACCTGGTGATGGAGGAAGAAGTTCGACACCTGGCGGGCGAGCGTCATCAACAGCACCCGGAGCGGCGCGCTCATCGCTGGGGGAGAGAGAACGGTTACTGCGTGGTGGACGGTCAGAAGGTGCCGATTCGGAGAACCCGTCTGCGCAGCCCGGAGCATCACGAGCAACGGCTGGGCAGTTACGAGTTGTTCCAACGCAGTGGGCCGATGGAACACGCGGTCTGGGACAAGATGATGCGCGGGCTGTCGACGCGCAACTACGGAGCGGTGGTGAAGGATTTTCGCGAGGCCTATGGAGTGGAGAAGTCGGCGGTGAGCGACAGCTTCATCGAGGCCAGCCGGGAAAAGTTGCAGGAACTGATGGAGCGGCCGCTGGGCGAGTTGCGGCTGTGCGCGGTGCTGATCGATGGCACGCCGTTCCGGGATCGGCAGATGATCGTGGCTCTGGGCATCAGTATTGACGGGCGCAAAACGGTGTTGGGCCTGCGCGAGGGAGCGACCGAGAATGCCGCCGTGGTGAGTGAGTTACTGGGCGATCTGGCGGCGCGCGGGCTGGACTTCAGCGTGCCGAGGTTGTATGTGCTGGACGGAGGCAAGGCGTTGGCGGCGGCGGTGCGCCGTCATGCGGGCGAGGCGGCGTTCGTGCAACGCTGTCAGGTGCACAAGCGGCGCAACGTGGTCGATCACTTACCCGAAGAACATAAGTCAGCGATCCGGAAGAAACTGCAGAACGCCTATGCCATGGCCGAATACACGGAGGCCAAACGCGCGCTGGACCGATTGCATCGCGAGTTGATGGAACTGAATCCGAGTGCCGCCCGCAGCCTGGAGGAAGGCATGGAAGAAACCCTCACCGTGCATCGTCTGCGGGTGCCCGCTCAGCTGCGTCGCACGCTGGCCAGCACGAATGTGATCGAGTCGGCGTTCTCCATCGTAGAGACGGTGTGTCGCAACGTAAAACGCTGGCGTGCCGGCGATCACATCGAGCGCTGGGTCGGCTCGGGCCTGCTGGTGGCCGAACGACAGTTCCGCAAAGTGCAAGGCTATCGTGAGATCCCGTCGCTGCTGACTGCATTGGCGAACACGGTTTCGAAGAGGACGGTTGCCGAGGAAGTGAAGGTTGCGTAGCCTATGATCGTCGAGAGTCGCTAACTTTCAACGGAGTTCCGGGCAACTTCCCTCCCGAGCAAACCGGATTCTCGGCAGGACCCAATTTTCCGAGCTTCTAAAGGCTTGGCCAAAGGTCATTTCGGGCAGACTACCCCTGTGGGTGGCCCGCCCTATGGCCCAAACCGATGGTCTTAACGACCACCTTTTCGAGGGTACCTTTTCGAATCCCAATCCCCTAACTGCTCGGATGGGAGAAGCGAGATTTGTGGCTCGCCTGGGAATTTCAGTCGAAACCGCTTCTGGTATGGCGCGAGCGCGCCTCGCACCTGGACGTTCTGGAGAATATTCCCTCTATCCTTGAGCCGGGAGTGACAGTGACCCGGAAAGAATGATGTGAAAAGAGGAGAGAGGTTGACGTGAGCTCTTCGCCTAGTCCTAGTCTCGGTTTTGAAGCCTGGGCGTTTACTATATATACG
>JBARRP010000135.1:0-1716 GCA_049644285.1 Candidatus Acidiferrales bacterium
GGAATTTTCGCTGGTCTCCGGGGGCGGGACTCGAACTGCCGGGTCACTTCGGCTCGGCCGATTCGGTCGCAGTTGCGGATTGACGAGGACATTGTTCCGCGATAGGGTCGGGCCGTCATGTTGATCGACGACCGATTGCGTGCCTTGCGAGAAGCGAAAGGGCTCAGCCAAGGCGACGTTGAAAAGGTGCACGTGCGGTTCATGAAAAAACTGTTACGAGCACTGCCTCGAATGCAGGAATGGGACCGGCGCCTGCCATGGGGGCTTGAGATCGCTGTGGATCTAGGTGAGTCGATCGGATGGTCGGTGTATACGTGCGCTATCTATGAGACAGCCGTTACGAAGGCACTGTGGCGGCTTGTAAAGCCTGGCGACTCGGTGGTAGATGGAGGTGCCAATATTGGCTACATGACGAGCATACTGGCCGAAGGGGCGCGACGCATTGCGAGTAAAAAGCTTTGGGGACGCGCGACGCGGTCGGTCGGGCACGTGGCGCAGGGTCGTTCATAAGGGGAAGCGAGATGGCATATATTTTCCACGAGGATCAGCTCCCGAAGCTGATCTCGGTCGTACCGGGACGCGAGCGCACGTTCTTCGTCAATAAGGAGCTGACACAAATCGACGACATGCTGGCCGGGATCATGCATTACGCTAAGGGAGCTTCCTCGCCGTATCATTTCCACGAGAATTGTGAGCATTTTTATTTCATCATGGAAGGCAAGGGGCGGGTCGAAACCGAGGAAGGCGCTCGCGACGTGGAGCCGGGAGCCATGATTTTCATCCCGGCGGAGGCCAAGCATCGCCTGCGGGCCACCGAGGAGCCTTTGTTCTATTTCGAGTTCCAGGCGCCAAACCGTTTCGTGACGAGGATCCTGGACGGGACTCCGGATGACCTTCGGTGGAACCGCGTGGAAGGTGGAGTTTGGGTTCAGAGTTGAGGGTTCGCCGGCCGGCAGCGAGAAGAAAATTTCCATGAATGTCACTTTTATCGATACCCGCAAGCTTCCGCGGCAGCAAACACCACAGGGTGAAGTGATGGAGATCCTGAACCAAGATCTGGCCGGCGCCAAAAATGTGCTGGGGATGCTGCGCTGGCTTACGCCAGGTGAGAGATTTAAAACCGAAGCCGCGGGCAAGCACCAGCTCATCTATCTCATGGAGGGGGCGGGGAGCATCCGTCTCAACAACAAGGATTATGACGTGTCAAAAGGTTCGGGTGTCTATCTTGGTCCGTCCGAAACCGCGACCATCCAGGCGGCGGATGGAGCATCGATGAAGCTTCTTCACCTCGTCGTTCCGCAGATTCCGGCGTAAAGCGGGCCGAGCAGTGTCCACAGAGGCTTTCGAAAGACTGCCGAGATTCCTCAAGACGAATTGTCGAAGTTGATCGACGTGACCATCTTCGCTTGATCGCAGCGCGCGCTGGTCTTGTTGGCTGTCGCGAACCGGCTTGCCGGGCACAGCCTTGTCCTTGCCCCCGTGCCAGTAACAACGCTGGCGATGTGCGCGGCGGTCTGACGAGCCGCAAATTGACGTGTTCGGGCCATTCCGTGACGAACTGGCCTGGTTGCTCCCAACAAGATCCATTGCCCCTTTTTTTCGGCGCCAACCCTCGAGCCATCTGGAATTTAGTAGCTCATCCGGAGTTCATCAATAGCTCATGCGCGGTGCATTGCTGTTTGTAGGCGGCGGCGCGAGAGTGTGCTTGGCAGGCGG
>JBARRP010000136.1:0-49158 GCA_049644285.1 Candidatus Acidiferrales bacterium
GCCACACCCAGTCGGATCTGGACAAAGTGGCACTGCGCTTAAATCAACGCCCGAGAAAAACCTTAGGCTTTCAGACTCCTGCGAGTAGACTTCGAGCAACTGTTGCGTCGACCCATTGAGACCACCCCCTTTACTGGAGCTATCCGGCCTGGGCCTTGTCCGACCTGGCATTTTTCTATGTGAGCCTTCCTTTTCTTTTGAGGCTGACGCGGTTCACTTCCAGAAGATCCTGTTTGCTGCTCGCGGGGCTAGCCTGGCTCACCTCTCTTGGCTTGTCTCTTGCCTTTGTCCATTTCAATCCGGATGGCCTGCGCTAGATGAACGACCTCAACGGTTTCTGGCTTAAAGTGCTCATGTTCAACCCTCTCGTACGCCTGCCGGAATTTCTTGTTGGGGTGATGGCTGGAAGACTCTTCCTGTTGACCGGTGGATTCCGGCGTCAAAGTTCTAACGCCGTTTTTCTCGTCTCGAGCCTATTGATCCTCGCAACCTTGCTGCTGGGCCACCGCATCCCCTTCCCCGTGATCAACACCGGCTTGCTGGCGCCTTTGCTCGCCCTGGCCGTCTCCAGTCTGGCAAGTGGAGGCTTTGCCGCTCGCCTGTTTCAGCCGCGCTGGTTCGTCCTGTTGGGCCAGTCCAGCTATTGCCTTTACATGCTGCACGCCCCTCTCTGGGACTATGCCCTGCAGCTATCTTCGCGTTACTGACACTTCGGATATGTCGGCGACCTCTCAATAATCTTGATAATCGTCCTGTTGTCACTCGCGTTATACAAATGGGTGGAAGCGCCGGCGACAGCAGCGCTGAGGCGTTTTCTTCTCCCTACTCTGGCGCCAGTCGCGCAGCAGTACGTGGGCGCCTCCAATTTTTGACAGCCATTAGCCAGCGCATCGAGTGCGAGGTTCATCCCTTCTTCGCGTAACCTATCGATTGCCCGGCCAGCCGCTGCTCCGGCTACCTGGGGGCTACGTTTTCCTTCTTCTCGAAGTCGAGGAAATTGACGTTGTCCATGCAGACCTGCTCCATGATGTCCCACGTCGGCTTCAACTGGAAAAACAGCGTTGAGGTAATCGGCTTGGTATACGCCTTCGGGTCTTCAAGGGTTAAATCAATCTGCAGGGAGTCTTGGTCCACGCGTCTGAAGCGCTCCGTGACATGCAGTTGATCGCTGTGTGGATGTCCCACACGATCGAGCCAGGTTTTGTCATTAAATCCGGCGGTATCCACGACCAGGGTTTCGCCCTCCCAGTGACCGATTGAATGCCCCATCCATGTAGGATCCAAGTCATTGGGATGCGCGCGTCCATCCGTGTAAATGTGGCGCACCATATGATCGTACTCAAAGAGCATGATCACTTGGCCCGGAATCTCGACGATCTGCATCGGGAAGGGGTGCAGGTAGACGCGCGGCACTCCCGGGGGAAAACACTGGTAAACCGGATCGTTCGTTTCCGAGATGGTGACACTCTTCGGCCCGAAGGAAGGTTTAGCAGCCTTGTATTGCGCCTCTGCCCAAGGCGTCATCGCTGGCTCCCCCTTACCGAAGGTAGAGTAGTAAGCGATGAGGACATCGATCTTAGCGCCGACAGGCGCTTTGGCTTTCCACACTCCCGACAGGGTCGGTGGAGAGCTTGCGCTCTGGGCCTTTGCGGCTCCCGGCTGGTCAGTAGTCTGAGCGAAACTAAAGGGCGCAGACGTGAGCACCGCCAGCAGTGCAAGGATCGGATACCTTATGTGATTGCGCAACTTGAAACACCTCCTCAGGTTCGCATTCTGGCCGGAAAGACTCTTCAATTCCCTAGGCCGGTGTCGAGCGCTTTGCCGTCGGCCAACACGACCTTGCATATCCACATCGAACCTGCGCCGCTCTTGGCAGGAAATCCCGAAAGAGTGATCTGGTCACCTGGCTTGAGCGAACTCCTGGTCCAGCCAACTCTCGCTAGATGGTTCGGGCTTGTCAATTCGCCCTGCCATTTTTGCAGATTCCCCTTGTCATCTTTCACGTCAAGAAATATCAGCACATGGGGATTCATAAATTGGAAATCCGTTACGGTCCCCTTCACGGTGATGGTCTTTGACGTGTCGTAGGACGCCGTCCCATGGTGTGCGAACAGCGGGGCAGAGACAATGAGAAGACCAACTATCACCGCGACATCGGTCAGCATCTTGGTTTTCATGCAACACCTCAAGATCAAATCCGATCGACGTACCCTTCCATTCGCATTCCAAACACTCCTGTGACGTCTCGCGCTAACATTGTTAGATTTTAGCGATGTGAAAGGAGCCTACTTGGGCTGTGTTAGGCTGTCAACGGCAGCCCAGCTTTTCGCAAAGCGCCCCTTTTCTTTGGCAGTCACCGCCGTTGTTGTTATACCGCTCGAATTTACAGTCTTGAATCAATGGTGGGAGGCATGTTCAAATCAGCAACGGTCAAAACGAGGGCAAGATCCTAGGAGGCTTTCATGAGGAATTGCATCCGCGCTCTGGTGCTTGTTTTGCTTCTCGTGGCTGTGCTCGTAGCTAAACCTCCGCAACAGAAGCAGGCCACAGAACCTCCGCCGCCATGGGCGTATGGCTTCACGTCGCCCCCCGACCCGCGGGCGAGTGCTCCCCCGGCCGCTCCGGCTGCCCTGCCGGTTCCGGATGACGGCACGCTAAGACATCTTCCTGGCAACACCTTGGCTTTCACGGTCACGCAGATCCGTGATTTCTTCGGCCCAGCTGACTGGTACCCCGGCGACCACCCGCAGATGCCGGACATCGTGGCGCACGGCCGGAAACCAGAAGTGCGCGCCTGCGCTTTCTGCCATTACCCAAACGGCAAAGGTCGTCCCGAAAACGCCGGCATCTCGGGTCTCCCTTACACCTATTTCGTGCAGACGATGGCCGACTTCAAGAACGGCGCCAGAAAGACCGCGGACCCGAGAAAAACCAACACGGGTCTGATGAGTTCCTACGCGGCGGCTATGACCGACGACGAGGTGAAGGCTGCTGCGAAGTACTTTGGCTCGATGAAATGGACGCCCTGGATCAAGGTGGTCGAAACCAAAGTCGTGCCGAAGACCCGTATCTCAATCGGCATGTTCCTCGCGCTGGAAGGGGCCGAGAAGGAGCCGATCGGCCACCGCATCATCGAGGTGCCGGAGAAGACGGAAGACACTGAGCTGCTTCGTGACCCGCGGTCCGGGTACATCGCGTACGCGCCGATTGGCAGCATCAAGAAGGGTGAGGCGTTGATCACGAAGGGCGGTGGTAGCAAGACGACTCAGTGTGCGGTTTGCCATGGCGCAGACCTGCAAGGCCTCGGTCCCGTGCCGGGAATTGCGGGCCGATCTCCCAGCTATGTCGCACGCCAGCTCTACGACATGCAGCAGGGCTCTCGTGCCGGGGTGTGGACTGACCTGATGAAGCCGGTCGTCGCCAAATTGACTACCGACGACATGCTGGCGATAGCTGCCTACCTGGCCTCGCGTGAGGTGGCTGCCACTCCGCCCTCAACTGCAGTTGCGGATTCTCTGGTCCCGCGAGGCAGGGCCCGCTTCAATGCCTACCGATGCTACGACTGTCACGGCGCAAACGGCGAGGGAGCGGACGAGGGGCCGGACTTGACAACTACGCGCCTGACGGCCGACCAGATTACGAGCTTTCTCCAGAAGCCCAGCGCCGACGCGCGGGTGAAAGGGATGCCAAAGATTCCAGCGACCAGCCCAGATCTCCCAGCCCTAGTCGCCTATGTGCTCAGTCTGAAGCAGTCCTCTGCTCCGTAGCGGCGAAACGCCAGGGGTCGCAGGGTTGTTCGAAAATTGTCCGAAGTTCATACCTCGTGAAGTTGAGCTGCTCCAACCGGACGTCATCATTACACCAGGTAAGTGGGGCGTCGGGATGTCTTCCCGATCAACTGGGCACGTCAAACAGGTTGCGCCCATCACTGAATTTCAGGCACAGAGCTGGTGATTGAAATTTTCGTTGGGAGATGCTCGCCGACAGAGGGTCACCAACGCTATCGCGGCAACGGACCCAACAAGAGTTCATTCTTATCGCGGCAACCACCGATCTTATCCATGCACTTCAAGTTAAACGAATAGGCATAGTCGCGTTGTGCCGGAGTGGCGCTCGGCTTGATATAGATCGAAATGTACTGAGGCCGAGCGTCCTCAACCACATACGGCTGGCCCACCGGGCTTATTTCCGGCACTTCATCTGTGACAGTTGCCGAAAAGGTGCGAGGCATGTAGTCGGAACTCAGCATCATCGTGGTCCTTTCGAGACGATCGCGATGAACATCGAAGCTTACCGTGAAGATGCAATCTTCGGGAGCTAGATGAAAGCGCCAGAGATCCAGCCGCCAGAGACGAATTCGTCGGAGTATGTTATTGTTCCCGTGGTAACTCTCGTACAAAAAATCAACGCTCCACCATTCATCCTTATAATATGGATCCCCCTTCCAAAGGAATCGGCTATGCGTGCGGGCTAGCTGTTGCACATCTGCAAGCGTGGCTTCGCCGACCTTTATCCTTCGCAGGTCAGCCAGGAATGCCTCAGCGCCCTTTCTGGATTCATATGCTTGCCACTTCGTGTATCCACAGACAGCCGCGAATAACACCGCCAGAACCGAAATACTGAACAACGATGCCCTCTTGATCAGCTTCATCTGCTTGGGTTTGCCCTAGTTGTTAGGGGGATAGACGCTCCCGCATGGCCCTACATATGGTGCATGCTTATCATTGAGTGTCGCCTGTTGATTATATGGGATTACTATGCGGAATTTTGGGGGATCGACGCGAATATCACTATTTGCCAGATGTCGCCTGATCCCTTTTTACGTCGTACAACCGTTGTCCCGGCAATCCAAATGTGAAGGTTTGAAAGCTGGTGTGGGTTTTGCCATCCACACCTGACCGCAAGTCGTCGTGAAATTTATCAGTCTCCCCCGAATAGTCGAGAGGCGACACTCCGTCTGGGGGCGCCAGACTGTGATCCGTTTGGTTTTCAAATACAAGAGCAACGGACGCTCCACCTCAAACGGCGTGGGCCACACCGCGTCCTCCCATGAGACGGGCGCGGCGTAAAATGCCCCTAGGACGATGCCTCCTGCGGTTGAAGCCAGTACAACACCGGCCATTCGGCTACCAACCAGTCGCGAACAGCCTTTGGGCGGCCCGAAGCCCGCATTTCTGGTATTGGTCGTAGGAACGCGCGGCCCGCAAGCGAATCGAATCGTCACTCTCCCCGGCAATCCATCCCTCCAAAGCCGCTTTCAACGTGTAAGCCTCGGGTGCCATCAGACCCGTCGTCCACAAGAGTGGGAATGCGCCCGCGGCACGGACATGCGGCGCGAAGTAAGCCTTGCTTGCGCAAGCCAACACGATGACCTTTTTCTCGCTCCGTGCTTGCCGGGCGTCTTCTGCCGGGATAGAGAAATCCATCAGGCCGTCGTGGCCGATGTAAACGGCCAGATCGGAACCACCCGTCGCCGCAAGAGTTACCGGATTGGCTTTGGTGCTGACTGAAATCGCTTCAGCACTCCTGCTGGCGGCGGCATTGAGAAAATCAACGATCGCATCGCGGATGCGGCTTCCCCGATAGGCATCGGCAATCAGATAGACATCCGCATTACGATGCTTGAACACACATCTCTCGAGGACTGCATCTCTGGGCTTCTCGATGGTCGCGAGCAATTCCCATTCTGCGCTCGCTTTGAAGAATGCCTTTAGCCCAAACCTTGCGCCCCAGTACAAGTTTCCGGCGGGACCCTCACCGTTCCCCAGAGCTGTGGGGACGGGAACGATTCCTTGATTCTGATTGTCGGCCAGGGCTACAAAGACGTGAATCGTCCGAGGCTTCGCGTGCGACGACGAAATCGGCGCTACAACAAGTGGAATGAGCACTACGAGAACAGCAAGAAGGCAAGCCTTGTGCGCACCGACACTCGAAGTCCACGTTGACAAGCGCCGCTCAGTCATGCGGAACGTTTCACCGTGAAGGCCAGTAGCCAATCAATAGTTGCTTCGGCTTTCGGCCGACCGCTCCGTCCGGGACCATATACCTCGGGAGGACATCTGGAAATGTGCCGGCAACCCCAGCGACCGTGGGGTCGTGCGCAGCGTCAACTTGGCTAAAATGCATAGGGACATCGTAAGCACAAACGCCCCTGCCCATTGTTCAGCAGCGTAGCACTGTGACCATTGGGGGCAACAGCCATGTTCGCTGTTACGGTAAACGCTTTGGCCACGGGATCATACGTCTCCACCCTCGTCAAAATCGGCGTCGTACAGCTCGTACAGGAGGACCCGCCCCCTGCGACGAGAACCATGCCGGTGTTCGATAGCGTCGCCGTGTGATAGCCGCTCCCAATGTTTAGACTCCCTGTAGCCGCGAATGTTCCCGTCGTGGGATTGTCGGGCGCCAACGGCCATCACAGACCGATTTACGAGCGCGGGCGCCAGCGCTCGACAGGCGCAGATCTCGGAGAGCATGTTGCTGGTATTGACACATCACAGATGGCAATGGGATATTCGAGCTCGCTTGGAGGTGTGCCATGAAAAGCGGGCTAGCAGCCGTTTTTGCGGTGGCTGTTGGTCTTCTCATGGCTTCAGGTCCGGTGTTCTCACACCACGGGAAGGCGTCGTACGACACGACGAAATTGGTCACCGTGACCGGGACTGTGACGGATTTCGAGTTTACCAATCCCCATGTAGAAATTCATTTAGACGTGAAGGACGACAAGGGCAACATCGTAAAATGGACTGCGGAAACGAGTAGTCCAAACTTGCTGATCAGGGTTGGCTGGAACAAGAATACACTTAAGCCTGGGGACCAGATCACTCTTACCGGTAATCCCGCCAAAGACGGCTCAAATCTCATGCGTCTCGATAAGATGGTGATGCCCGACGGCAAGGAACTCCGCCCGTACGTGTTCGTGTTTCAGTGAAACGCTCATACTCTAGGCAATCACGAAATAGGATGATGCTCGTGTTACGCGACCACTTAGGGCGTGCAGTCCTTGCGCTAGAGGCGATGCTTGCCTTCTCGTCCGTTGTGTCCGCTCAGGCCGCTGCCCAGTCGGGAGCGGCGAAGGCGCAGATTGCGGCCCCCGCACCCGACCTGTCTGGAACTTGGATGCAACGCAGGTATTTGATTACCTTTGACCCGAACCCTCCTTTGCAGCCTTGGGCGGAGACGAAATTCAAGGCGGTGAAGTCAGGATGGGGACCAAACGAAAGCGTGCATGCAAACGACCCCGCTGTGAACAACTGTTTTCCGCCCGGCGTGCCACGAATCTTCCTTTTCGGCTATCCAATGGAGATCATTCAAATCCCCGGTCGGGTGATCATGCTCTTCGAATACGATCACTACGTTCGCCAAATCTACACGGATGGGCGAGAGCATAATAAGGACCTGCCTCCGCTGTGGATGGGAGACTCGATCGGTAAATGGGAGGGCGATACGCTTGTGGTTGACACGATTGGCTTCAACGACAAAACATGGCTCGATCAGGTCGGTCATCCTCATTCCGACGCTCTGCACGTTGTGGAGCGCATCCGACGCGTTGACCACAACACCTTGCAGGACGACCTTACAATTGATGACCCCAAGGCGTACACGAAGCCTTGGACAGGACAGGAGCTCTTCATGTTGGAGCCCGACTGGAACATCATGGAATTCATCTGCGAGGACGCTCTTAACAAGACAACTACGGAGCCCAGCAAGTAACCCGTGTCAACTCATGGTCTACATCGCCTCCCCGGAAGGAGCCCCGGCGGAGAGTTTTGGGAGATACCTGAAGAGCGGTTCAGGCCGCGCGCCATCGGCAGCGTTGATGTTGGCTTTGCCGCGCGAATACGAGCGGTCGGAACACAGGAGGATGTAGCCCGGAAGCCGGACAGTTACGGCTCCGCGTAGTAGCCGTCCCGTGCCTGCACGGACAGTTCTTTCTGTTTGGTCACGAGATGGATCTTGTGGTAGCCGGCCCCAGATTGCGTTTTGTCTGGAGCGTAGCCAAGGATGTACTGATCGCGGAGCTCCTGCTCGATCTGCGAATAAATCTGGTCCACCGGCTGCTTCTTCGAAACTTCAAATAGGCGGCCGCCGGTTTCCTTTGAAATTCTCTCGAGAATCTTTTTGCCATCGGGCCGTTCCTGCTGCGGGAATCTCTGCGGGCCGCCTCGATGACCGCCGCGGCCACCGCCCCCAAAGCCTCCTCGTTGCTCGTACGCCTGCTCATCTTTGAACAAGATCGAGTAAGCAACCGTGTTGGCGCGCTGGGCCGCGCTGATGGCTTCCTCCAGAGTTTCCTTGCTGCCTCGGTCCACACCGTCTGAAAGAACGATGAGCGCCTTCCGGCCCTGTTGCTTTTTCATCAGCTCGTCGGACGCCAAAAGGACCGCGTCGTAGAGTAGCGTCCCGCCGCCTCTGTGATGCGGGCCGCCTTCGCTCACCTGTTCGGGTTGCGGCGTCTCGAGCAGATGGAGCGCAGCCTCCAACTTCTGATGGGAAGAGGTCAGATCCTGGAGAAGCTCCACCTCGCGGTCGAAGTGAATCACAAATGCTCGGTCCTTGTCTTCGCGCAGCGTGTGGTCCAGGAAGGTGTAACTTGCGCTGCGTTCCTGATCCAGGACGCGCCTTTGACTCAGGCTCGTATCGACCAGCAAACCCACCGTCAAAGGAAGGTCATTCTCCCGCGCAAAATAGGTAATCGTCTGTGGGCGCCCGTCTTCCTCCAGCGCGAAATCATCCTTAGTCAGGTTCGAGACGATTTGTCCGTGTTTTTCACGCACGGTGGCAAACACGGTCACGAGCTTCGTTTCGACCGAGATTTTCGGTGGCTGCTGGCTGCGCAGCGGGACAGTCAGCAGAACCAAACCAAACGTTAGGAGTGAAAAGAGACGGCGATAGTGGCCGGAACGAAGGGGTCGTCTCGGGGCGTTATTCTCGAAAGCTCGAAACGCTCGATTCACGCTCGGGCAAATCCTGGATACGGGGCTTGTCGGCGCGCAACAACCGCAATCGCCCAGACTTTACGAACACGTCCCTTTCTTTTCCTGATATGCGTTCGCGCCTCAGCAAACGTTTTTCATAGGACCCATCCTGCTCCGATCACACAAGGTAAAGAGACCTTTCCACTCCCACTCAACCCGACAAATCAGAGCTAGTTGCTGTTCTAACCTCCGAGATCTAAACCTATATGTATTCGATTCTAGCGGACGAATGGTTCCAGAAATTGTCGCAACCCGGACGCGCCAGCATCCGATCAGGCTCAGATTCCGACTCCCCGTCTCCGTCAGTTCGTCGTGTTGCGCAAGGGTGCCTGAAACGCTATCGTAGAATTGCTTGCATTCATCGAGGTTAGTCAATTCTTAGAGGTGAGGAGGGAACATGCAGAAATACGTTGTTGCGTTTTCTGGTGTGCTTCTTCTAAGTCTAGCCGTTCTCACTACGACGGGCCTGGCCCAAAGAGACAAGAGCCAGCGTCCCAGCCCGCCCGCCAAGGCTCAGTGCGCTTTTGCCGACGGCAAGACACTTAGGGTCAATTACTCGAGCCCGCGCATGAAAGGACGCAAGATTTACGGCGACTTAGTCCCCTATGGGGAGGTATGGCGCGCCGGCGCGAACGAAGCCACCACGTTCGTCACCAGCACGGATCTCACTGTAGGCGGCAAAACCGTGCCTGCGGGCAGTTACACCATCTTCACGATTCCCAACCAGGACAAGTGGACGCTGATCATCAGCAAGAAAACCGGTGAGTGGGGAATGCCCTATCCTGGTGAAGGTGACGACTTCGCGCGCGTCGACATGAAGGTTTCACCGCTCCCTTCCCCGGTCGAGAATTTCACCATCGCCTTTGACCAGACGGGCAGCAGTTGCACGATGCACCTCGACTGGGAAGCGATGCGCGCTTCGGTCCAAATTTCAGAGAAAAAATAGGCCTTCGCCCCACCAAGAATCGCAAAAAAGCGAAACATTTCGCAGAGCGCGCAGAGAGAAGCGGAGGGCACTGAGATCGGGCGCAGCAAGCGGCGCCCCTACCGGCCACCGGTCCTCCTCGGCGTCCTCTGTGCTCCCTCGGTGTCCTTTGTGAAATGTTTTACCTTTGGTTTGTCGCCTTTCCCGACGGCTACTTCAAATCGAAGCTCGCTTTCAGGTTGCCGACCAGAACCTCAAACTTTCCCGGCTCGACGACCGGCTTGTTATTTTGCCCGATGAATGAAAAATCGTCGCGAGTGAGATCGAAGGACAACTGCTTGGACTCGCCGGGCCGCAAAGACAGCTTTGCGAAACGCTTCAAGCGCCTCACCGCCGGCGCGATGCTTGCCGCAACCTGCGAGAGGTAAAGCTGCACAACCTCCATGCCCTCACGGTCACCTGAGTTTTTCACGGTCACGGAAACATGCGCAGGCGTCTGGCCGGAAACCTCCGGCGGGGTGACCTGCAGATCGGAATATTCGAACGTCGTGTAGCTCAAGCCGTCGCCGAATTCAAACAGCGATTTGGAAATCTTGGCGCCCGATTCCGCATCTTGCTCTTCGGACCACTTGTGATCGTAGGTGAGCAGCGCGTTCGGAGAACGCGGGTAGGTGACCGACAAGCGCCCACTCGGATTCACATCACCGAAAAGCACGTCGGCAATTGCCTGCCCGCCCTCATTGCCGGGATTGAACGCGGCGATGATGGCGCTCGCGCTGTCAGCAAGATTCCGAATGGTCCGTGGGCGCCCTTCGACCAGCAAAAGCACGACGGGCTTGCTCGCTGCGGCAACGTTGCCCGCGAGGCGGAGTTGAGCGTCTGGAAGCGTGAGGTCGTCGATATCTCCGCGCGATTCCGCGTACGACTTCTCGCCGAGACAAACCACGGCGAAATCCGCCGCCTTTGCCGCTTCCACGGCTGCGCCAACATCCAACTCCTTGTCGTATTCCGCTCCGGGAATGTAGCTGACGTTCTGCTCGCCCACTTTGCTCTTGATGGCGCTAAGAATCGTGAGACGGTCAGCCGGGTAAAGATCCTCGCGGTCGCCCTGCCAAGTGTATGTCCATCCGTTGTTCAACGGGACCAAGGAATTGGCGGTGGGCCCGGTGACGAGCACGTGCGCCGTTTTCGAAAGCGGCAAGGCACGATTCGTGTTCTTCAACAAAACAATGCTCTCGCGAGCTGCTTCGAGGCTTAGCTGGCGCGACTCGTCTGAGCCAACTTTCGTCGCGGAGTTCGTCCCGAGCAGCGGATCATCGAAGAGACCCAGCCCGTACTTCAGCGTCAAAATGCGGCGCACGGCCTCGTCAATGCGGCTGAGTGGTACTGCACGCTCCTCCACAAGCTGATAGAGAAGGTCGCTGAAACTGAAATCTTCCGGCACCATGCTCATGTCCACGCCCGCCATCACCGCGATTCGTGTGGCATCTTTTTCGGTGGCCGCAACATGGTGAACGGTGACGAGCCTCTTGATGTCCTGCCAATCGGAGACGACCACGCCCTTGAAGCCTAGTTCGCCGCGCAACACATCCGTGAGCAGATAACGGTTGGCGTGCCCGGGAATTCCGTTCACCTCGCCGGAATTCACCATGATGCTGTGGGCACCGGCCTTCACCGCTGCCGCGAACGTGGGCAGAAAATATTCGCGCAGTGTGCGGTCGGGAATCAGCGCCGGAGTGCGATCGTGGCCCGTTGTAGGAAAGCTGTAGCCGAGGTAGTGCTTCAGGCAAGCCGCCACCTGCCGAGGATTCTCGATCGTGTCGCCTTCATAGCCACGCACCGCGGCCACACCCATTACCGTTGCGAGGTACGGATCTTCTCCGAAAGTTTCATAGAGACGCGGCCACAACGGCTGGCGTCCGATATCAAGAATCGGTGAAAAATTCCAAGGAATGCCCGCAGCGCGGGTTTCGGCAGCGCTGATTTGGCTTGCGCGCATCATCAGTTCCGGATTCCACGTTGCAGCCATGCCAAGCGGCTGCGGAAAAAGGGTGCCGCCGGCGACGTAAGTGGGGCCGTGAATGGAATCGATTCCGTACAGAACCGGAATTTTCAGCCGCGTCTTGTGCGCCTCTGATTGAATCGCGCCGATGATTTCAAACCATCCCGCGGGCGGCATGACCTGGTCGTACGGACCCAGAATCGAGCCGACACCGTACTCGGCGATCGCTTTGTGAAGTTTCTCCGGATTGAGTTTCAGGGCGTTGTCTTTGCCGTCGGTGACCATCGGCAGCGCCAGCTGCGTCATCTGGCCGATTTTTTCTTTCAACGTCATCTGCGCGAGTAGTTTTTCAACCTCGGGAGCGTAGCGCGTGGCGGGTGGGCCGGCGGGCCGCATGTTTCGCGCGAGGAATTCCTGGCTATCGACAATTGCTTGATTGTCAGGAACGGCCTGACTACCAACTAAAGCTTCACCGCAGAGAGCACTGAGGACACAGAGAAGACCGAGAAAAACCGACGGGACCACTGGAGTGCAAACCCCGAGCTTTCGCCCACTGCCATTCGGTGCAGGGCTTCGCCTAGTACGATTTCCATTCGGTACGGGGTTACGCCTTTCGCTCAGAAAGAGGCATTTTTGTATCGAGTAGAAATGCGACTTGGCTCGTGTTTTCATGACCTTATGCTTTTGCGACTGTCATTTCGTGTATCGAGTAGAAATCCGGTGACAGGTGATAAGTGACGATTGACCAGGGACGCGACATAGAGCCTTTCGTTCGGGCGCGTTACCGCGACCCCGGACCATCCGGTGCGTGGCAGGGAGGGGCGAAGGACACGGAGAGGATTGAGGTCTGGCGCAGTGCCCTCGCGCGAGCGACTTCATGACAGCCTGGTCACAGTGCGTCACGGCGGCGTTACCGTAGCACCATGCAAGCGGGTTGGGAAGCGCGTAGATTTGTAGACAACTGGGCTAGATACTGGAGGAAGGATCGGGGACTGCTACGCGGATTGAGGTTGGCTGCCCCCAGGTTACCTGCTTCACCGGGCCTACCACGAGCACCCATGCTAGCGCGCCTGTCAGGGCCACGGCTGCCAGGATCGCGAACGCCCAGAAGAATTGACCCGTGCGGTCGACTACAAATCCCGTTAGGGCCGGCGCCACAACGCCCGCTAGATTGCCGACGAAGTTCTGGATACCTGCCCACCTGCCGGCGGCTTGAGGTCCGGCCAGAGTCTGCGTAATCGCCCAATTGTTTGAGGCATAGACTCCGAAGGAGACCACCGCTGCCATGAGCAAACTCACCGATAGAGCGGGACCGGAGACCACCGAGACCCCCAGAAGAATACCCGAGCACGCCAAACCAGCGCCGGTAAACGTCTTGCGCACGCGCGTGGGGGTTCCGCCGGCGGCAATCCAGCGGTCGGAGATCCGGCCTGCGATGATCGCACTCACGGCCGCGGATGTGTATGCCACTCCCCCGATCTTCGCCATGTTGCCCATCGAGAAGTGGCGTTCGCGAACCAGGTAAAACGGCAGCCAGGTGATCAGAAAGTAGTTCACGTAATTCGAGCAGAACAAGCCTGCGCAGGTACCCCACGCCGAACGCTGCCTCAGGATTTCGGGAATGCCGGGCGATGGGCCCGCAGAGGAAGCGGCAATTCCTGGACCTCGCGGCATCCACTTGAACCACGGAAATAACCAAAGGAGGCTGACAAGGCCCAGGATGACGAAGAACGACCGCCAGCCGAACCGCGCCATCAGCATTCCGCCCATGAACATCCCGGCCCCCGGTCCGCAAGCCAGTCCGGCGGCAATGGCTGCGTTGGCGAGGCCGCGGTGGTATTCCGGAACGTGTCCTGCGAGTATTTTTGAATACGAAGGAAACGCGACGGATTCGCCGATGCCAAGAAGGAGCCGCACCGCCAGCAACGCCGCGAAGCCGTGAACGATTCCGGTGACTGCGGTGGCCGAAGACCACAGAAAAAATCCGAGAGCGATGACCCAGTTGACATCGAAACGATCGACGAGCCAGCCGGAAAGGATTTGGAGGGAAGCGTAGGTCCAGAAAAACGAAGAGAGGAGAATCCCGAGCTGCGACGCGGTAATTCCAAGTTCTTCTTTCAGGAGAGGCGCGGCAATGGAAAGATTGCCACGGTCAATGTAGTTGATGAAGACAGAGATCCCCAGCAACACGACTACACGCGTCAGTGCTGGCGAAAGCCTCGGGCGATCCCGCGCTGGCTGCGATGTACCCGACGGACCGCCCATCGCTCGACCTCCGGTTGAATGTGTTCCACGAAGAAACCGCAGGAATAAACTCCACCGGACTGTACAGCGGGGCGATAATTCGCGTCTAGTTGAAAGAACGGCTCAGAAGGCCGATCCTGCGCCCGTGGCGACACCGCCTTACAAAATCAGCGTTTTCGCACGCGTGAACGGCTACTCGCAGCCGGATTCGATCGTACAGTGGAACGACAGCATTCTGGTTGGGTTCGGAAACAACGTGGCCAAAGACGGCACGGACAGTAAGTTCAGCACGATCGTGCAATACTCGCTGAGGGGTAAGGTGGAGCGCACGTTCCATGTGAAGGGTCACAATGACGGCCTGCGCCTGATCAGCGATGATGATTTGTGGGCCTTGCAAAACGAAGACGGCAATCCGAGCCTGGTTGTCATCGAGCTGAGCAGCGGCACACAGAAGACCTACACATTTGCTCCTACGGTTCACGCCGGTGGCTACGACGACATCGTCGTCAGGAACGGCCAGATTTTCATGACCACCTCCAACCCAAATCTGAATAGCGCCAGCGTGAACGTCTTCCCGGCCCTTGTCCGTGTGAAGCTCGCGGGGAGCATGGTCACAGTCGAACCGGTCCTGAACGGCGACGCGAATGGCATCGACATTCCCACGGGTGCTCCGGTGACCCTGAATCTGATGGACCCGGATTCGCTGACGATCGATCCGCGAGGGAATATCGTGCTCGATGACCAGGCCGACTCGCAGCTAGTGTTTATCCGGAACCCGTTCAGGGAGAATCAGAAAGTGGGTCGCATCAACATCACCAGGTGCACAGGCGCGCCGCCCTGCGCTCCTCGTCCCACCGCAACCACCATGGACGATACGGCCTTTGCCCCGACCCCGCGGGCCTTCTTGCTCGTCGCCGACCTGACGGGCAACGCAATCTATCGGATCGATAGCCCGCCATTTGGGTTTGAGCCTGGAGTGGCCGCACTCTGCTTCTGATACGGCTGGAATCGTCGGAGTCCTCAACCTGGATACGGGAGTGCTCACGCCCATCGTCACCGGCCTGGGCAGCGGCCGGGGGATGCTGTTCGTGCCACCGGACGCTGACGAAGGGCCCGATGGCC
This sequence comes from Candidatus Acidiferrales bacterium, assembly GCA_049644285.1. Taxonomy (GTDB): domain Bacteria; phylum Acidobacteriota; class Terriglobia; order Acidiferrales; family UBA7541; genus CAVRXT01. Next base: position 15,272 of record JBARRP010000136.1, read on the forward strand.
AAGAGGACCAGTAAGTCCTTGGGTGATACCGAATACCCCGGGGGGCCCGCTTCAAAAAAAACAAAACATTACACGGAGAGCGCAGAGAAACGCAGAGACCGCAGATAAAGATGGGCGCGGCCTCGTGCGGCTTGGCTCGCTACAACCGCCAAGCAGCAATCGAATCGCGACACCTACTTGGTGTCGGCGGCGATGGTGTCGATAGCCAGGGCGCGGGTGCCGTCGCGCTCGTACAGTTTACCGGTGGCGACGACGCGCTTCCCAGCAAATTCCATGAGTCGATCATTTTGGCCGACGGCGGGCATCTGGTCTGAAATGGGCCAATAGATGTGGCCGTCATCATCCAGAATCACAAGAGCTGAACCGGCTTTCGCGCAGGAGATCGCGCATTCCGGGCTCGCCGGCTTTTTGAGATTCTTGGTGAAAGCGCAGGCGGAGTCCACGACCCAGCCTTTCACTTTCGTGGCCTTAGCGTCGGCGCGAGCGACGAACGCCACAGCGCCGACCAATACGGTTGCGAGAACGGCAACGATGACGCTATTTCGAAGATTCATGAGGCCTCCTCCCGAAACTGCTGAGAGATTCTTTGCTCTGCAAATGCAGCCGGAGCGCAACGAAACGCGCTCCGCTCACCGTGACAGACAAAGCCCATTGGATTCGTTGTGATTCTACACCCGGTTTGAAACGAAATGAAACCGAAACGATACGCGGAGTTCGCGGAGGGACGCCAAGCGCGCGGAGAAAGGCGGGCACAGTTCACCGCGGCGGATGCCCCTACGAAAATTGGTAGTGAATATACCCACGATGCGGCGAGCCAACAACCGCGCGGCGTGATTCGGCCGGTGGCGGCGGCATTTTTGTTTGCCGACCGCTAACCGCGCCCTACCCCGAGAGCGTCGGCCGCGCGGTTGATATAGTTGAACCAGGAAGCGATCAGAGTGATTTGAAGGATGGCTTTGTCGTCGAAGCCTGCGGCACGCAGGCGTTCATGCTCGGCGCGACTGATCTTGGTGGCGTCCTTCGTCAACTGGACGACGTAATCGAGCATGACGCGCTCTTGCGGGGAAATGGGCGCGGTCCTGTAATCTTTCTCCAGGGCGCTGACGAGATGCGGATCGAGCGTAACCCGACGCAGAAACTCTGCGTGCGATTCGATTCAATAAACGCACCGGTTCGTGACCGACACCACGGTTGTGATCATCTCGTGCTGGCGCCTCACGAGCGGCAATTCCGGCGACATCAGCGCGCCGAAAGTCGCGAACGCGTGATAGAGCGCCTGCGGAATCAGGCTGTGCGAGGCCACGATCGCTGACGGCCCATCCGGCGTGGGATGAACGGGTGTGGCATATTCGATGGGATAGAGTTCCCGCTGGGCTTCGATGGCTCGCAGCAGAGACTCATCGGCTTGCGACAAGGGAACGGTCCGAATCCAGGTCACGATAGTCCTCTCCGCTTGAAATTGTGCGCCGCCGGCGCGGTCCCGAATGTAGCATTTCAAGATTCGCAGTTTCCACTGGGAGGCTATACTGGTGTCGAGAGGGGTGCCCGGCCGCCGCTCACTCGGCATTCCCCGTGGATGACATGAAGCCTTCAGCCAGATCGCTTCGCCATGAGACGTTTCGCGTCGGCATTACATTGAAGGGGATCGATGGCTTGCTGCAAATGACTGGCGGCGTGCTCGTATGGTTCATCACTCCATCGTCGATGAATCGGATGGTCCTGATGCTGTTGCAGCACGGGGTTGCCCGGGATCCTCACGACTACATTGCGACGCACTTGCTGATCGCTTCCCAGAAATTTGCGAGCGGCAGCAAGATGTTTGCCTCAGTGTTCCTTCTCTCGCATGGGCTTGTGAAGGTCGTGCTCGTGGTTGCGCTATGGTTCAACCGGCTGTGGGCGTACCCGTTGCTGATCGTGGTTTTCGGGGCCTTCAGCATCTATCAGGTCTACCGGTTCACCCACACGCACTCACTGGGGCTGGCCCTGCTCACGATAGTCGACGTGTTCATCATTTACCTGACGTGGCAAGAATACCGGGAGCAGAAAATGAGTCAGGGCAAACGTGAGGAGTCGGCGAGACGCTAGCCAGCAACTTTAGATCATCCCAGAACGTCAAACAGGGTGTGCCAGAAGGCATTCCAGTTTCCGCGAGCCGGAAAACCGAGCGTGGATTTGCCGGAGTTATCTCGGCACGGGTAAAGCGGTTGCCTTTTGTGTTCACGATCGCGCTCCTGAGCCTTTTCGGCACCAAGTCCTTTGCGAAGCCGGGAACCGAACACCACGCGCAGGCGCAATTGATCGCTGAAGATGACGCGTTGCGGCCCGGTCATACCGCGTGGGTCGGACTGCTTTTCGATTTGGATAAGGGCTGGCACATCTACTGGACCAATCCCGGGGATTCAGGCGAGCCGCCGCGAGTCACGTGGGAACTCCCGGCGGGATTCCGGGCGGGCGAGATCCGATGGCCGACCCCGATCCGGCTGGGTGGCGGATCGATCGTGGATTATGGATATGAGGGGCGAGTGCTGCTAATGGCGCCTGTTGAAACGCCGGCGAATTTGAAAGCCGGCGATACACTCGACCTTGCGGCCAACGTGAAATGGCTCGTGTGCAATGAAATCTGCATACCGGATAAAGCCCGGCTGACCCTGACAGTCCCGACGCGACGCGCACAATCCTCGCAGCCACCCAAATGGCAGCGTCTCTTTCGACAAACGAGGCAGCAACTGCCGAAGCCGATGCCAGCCGGTTGGAAGGCACAAGCCGAATCCCGGAACGATACTTTTATTCTTTGCGTGGAGACCGGCGCGCTTGTCGATAAGGCGACCTTCTTTCCGCTCGAAACGAGCCAAATCCAGAATTCCGCTCTCCAGGCCGTAACACCTTTCGATAGGGGCTTGCGTCTAACCCTAAAGAAATCGGAGCAGCTAGTGAAACCGGTCGCCTCGTTGAAAGGTCTTATCGTTTTGGAGCCGGGTGGCACCTCGTATAACATTACAGCGCCGGTCGTTCACGAGTGATGTGGCGTAGCAGATTTCGGAAGCGAAGCGAGTATTCAACCGAACCGGGAGGAACGAAATGAGGAAGCAAGTTCTCGCGTGGGCGGCGGTCATCGCTACCCTTGCCTGCTTGAGCGCGTGGGCAGCGCGAGTGGGAGAACGGGCACCGGATTTTACCGCGACGGACAGCAATGGCCAGGTTCATAAGCTCTCACAATACGCTGGAAAATTCGTGGTGCTGGAATGGCACAATCGCGGGTGCCCCTACACGCAGAAGCACTATGAGAGCGGCAACATGCAGCGCTTGCAGCGCGAATGGACGCAGCGAGGCGTGGTCTGGTTCACCGTCATCTCGTCCGCGCCGCGGAAGCAAGGATACGTAACCGCCGACGAAGAGAACGCTTACGTGAAGCAGATCAATGCGGCGCCCAGTGCGGTCCTTCTCGATCCGACCGGCGCGGTTGGGCATTTATACGATGCCAAAACGACACCACAGATGTTTGTGATCAGCCCTGAAGGCGTCCTGCTCTACGACGGCGCCATTGATGATCGGCCAACGACAGACCCAGGCGACATCCAGGGAGCGAAGAACTACCTGTCACTTGCGCTTGAAGAAGCGATGGCGGGCAAGCGTGTGAGCATTCCTACCAGCCGGCCGTACGGTTGCTCGGTCAAGTACCCCAACTGAACCAGGATTCATCTCAATTCCGTTCTGCACGTTGGCGCAGAGGTGGACTCGCGCCTCGAACGGCGCCGAATCATCCTCGCCGCGACTCTTGACTTCATCAGCAAGACTGCGCATTTCGGGTTGGACAGTTCCCTCGTTCTCCGCTCAAATGGAACAGAGGACTTCGGGCATTGGGGGGCTTCGAGGTGTAGGCGATGAGGTATGCGCTAGCTGTCCTTTGCGCAGTGTGCTTCTTCAGTCTGGACGCGTTCGCGCAGATCGGCTCGACTCAGCCGCTCCTATTGACCCCGGCGCCAGCCATAGCGCCCGCCGCCCCCGCAAAACCAGCCCCGAGCCCACCACCCCCGGAATTGTTTGGAAGCTACGCATGGCAAGCGAATGTGAGCCTTGCATACGTGAAGTTTCGTGAGGGCCCCGGCCTCAGCCCCAATATGCCGGGGTTTAGCACCTCGCTCGCTCACTATTTCTACTTCCGGAAGCAGTTTGGGGTCGAAGGTGAAATGGTCGGAGGATTCGCTCGCCAGTTCGGGCAGGAGGCGCGATTCGTTTTCGTTGGGGTAGGCGCACGCTACCGGTTTCCGCTTGCGGGAAAATGGGAGCCGTGGGCTCATTTTGTAATTGGTCACGCGCACCAACGTCCGCCATCGCCTTTTGGGAAACAAGGGGCTTTCGGGTTCGAACCGGGCGGCGGAGTGGATTACCGGATGAATAAATGGCTGGCAGTACGCATTGAAGGCGATGTTATCACCACGTTTTTCTTCAGCAAGGCGCAGGCGAACCCCAAGATCGCCGGCGGAATCGTCTTCAACTTCTAAAAGGCGACACGCACTTGAATGGTGCTCGCCTCTTCAGGCACAGATTCAATCCGTGTTAGCTATTCACTTTGGGACTTAATGGGTGCAGAGGTTCCACGGCGGGAGTGCAAATCCAAGCGCTTCCTGGTCGGACGGCACCCTTCGAGTGTGTCCTAGGCTGCTTCGCCGGGATCTTGGCGCGCGGGGTCGAGCGTGGCGCCGTTCCGCGTGGCGGACTTCACCCAATAGGCCACGAAGCCGCCCAGGATCAATAGCAGGCCGAACGTCAGCCCGCTCATACCCCAGACCTGTTCGCGTTCGCCGCGAAAGACCGAAAAGCCCAACAGCAAGAGAGGGAAAACACCCACCAATACCGCTCCCAGCATGCCTCCCGGGACGCGGAAGGGCCTGGGCAGGTTCGGCTCAAACACGCGAAGGGCAATCAGAGCCACAAATTCGAGGGTCAGGCTGAGGCCGTACAGCAGGACGTCCAGCGTGACCAGGCGTTCGAAGCCCAGTCCGAGGCAGCAAGCCCATCCGATCGCGCAAACCACGATGGCGACCCAGGGCGCGCGAGTCCTCGGATGCAGCTTCGCGAATACACCAGGCAGCATGCCATCCTGCGCCATGGCCAGCGGCAGCCGCGAATAGCTCATTACCAGCGCATTGAACATCCCGAAGGCGCTCATCATCCCACCCAGCACCAGGGCGAAGCGGAGCCACTGGCCCCCGAGCATGCCCGCGAATTCGGCCCATGAGCCAGTCTGGAATGCGCTGGAAGGTGTGCCCGTCAGCCACATCGCCCCGACCGGGAGGATGTAGGTGAGGGAGACGACAATCACCGCCAGCACCATCGCCCGGGGATAGGTGCGATGCGGGCGCTCGACCTCCGCCGCGATGGTGGAGGCGTTATCCCAGCCCATGTAGTTCCACATGGCGATAAGCAGGCCACCGATCAGGTCCACGGTTGAAGTCGTGGGTGTGGTGGGCACTCCCGCCAGCGCTCCGATTTTCGCCGGAGCCAGAATGACGATCAGGGCGAAGGGCGCGGATAACAAGAAGAAGAGCCACAGTGATGTCGTCGCCACCACGCGAATCCCGGCAATGTTCAACAGCGTACACAGCGTCACCACCGCCAGTCCCACCATCACGCCACGCTTCCCGACGCCAAACCAGGGAATGAGCTGAGTGAGGTAAATGACAAAAAGTGTGGGATAGATAGCCATGTCGAAGATGCTGGCCACCAACGACAGCCAAGCTTCCTGAAATCCCCAGAAATTTCCCATTCCGCGGCGCACCCAAGCGTAGTAACCGCCTTCGGCAGGCAGCGCGCTCGAGAGCTCCCCGATCATGAAGGCTGTCGGCAGGCTCCACAGCAGTGGGCAGAGAAGCAGGATAAGAATTCCACGGCCATAGCCGGCGCCGTGGACGATGTCTTCCGTCCCGTAGGTGCCACCGGACACCATGAAGAAAGTGGCGGCGACGAGCGGCCAGAGCGTCAGCTTGGCGATCCTTTTCTTCTTTGGGGTTGAAATTACGTGGGAAGGAAGTCGGGCTGGGAAGGAAAGTGTGCTCAATTTCTGTCGCTTCCTCCTTGGGCGACCCTCGCTCTCTCACAGCCGCGCAACGGAGCGAGTTCGCAGAACGCAGAATACAGACATTTGATTTCAGTGCAAGAAAAATCTGCATCGAAATGAAATTTTCTTCGCGCCATCAGCGACGGAACAACGAGACCCATGAACTCCAGGCCGAGTGGAGCGTCGTCCCGGGATACGAGCTGCAAGACCCCGAGGCGCCGCCTCCTGCTGACATCCGAAATTGCCGCAAAGTCGAGCCTGGATGCGTGCATCACCTGGGCACGCAGCGTGACAAGCGCAAAGACGTCGCGGAGGGCCGCAAGACCGAACCTCGTCTCAACTCTCGCCGAAGTGCTCCGGGCCTTTCTATAATCGCGCCGGATATTCTCGCTTATGCCTCGACAGTATGCAGGGAAGCCGGCCCAGTCATGGAAATCGATCAGATCGAGATGAAATTGTTTGTCGAGCACGGTCTGTGTCGCGAAGCCGGGAATGGCGGCGAGTTTAGACCGATCTTCGTGATTCCAATGTGATCCATAGTGGTAAGCCTTGGCGCCGAATCGCTGGACTATGAGCTTGAAGCACTGATCCCATAGATGTCTTTGCGCTGGCTTCAAGTGGATACAGTCGAGGAAGGTCACCTTTCCCCAAGCGACCGCGACGGCGCACTGACCCACCTTTTGCGGCGCACGCGACTCACGATCGATAAAGAACTCGAAGAGCCTTACGGTACCGACGAGCCGACGACCCAGCAGCCAAGAAACGATCCTCCGCTCGCCAGCACGAAATTGTCCCACTCATCGCGCCCAAGAGATGAGAAGGATCTCTCCGACAATCTTACTTCTGTAGGGTAGACCCTGGCGTATATCCACTCCCTTAGCTGCCGCCGGGAAGTCTCGGCTAAATCGACAAAGCGCATCCCAATGCGATGCCCCGAATTGCTCGTCCAAGCAATTTCCGCCCTGCTCTGGATACGATCGCCACCCTCCGGCAGATCAAACGCAACGGAGATAAGTTCGTGTTGGCTTTCGGGAGCAAGGGCGTCCACAGCCACACCGGCTTCGCACAAGTCGCACAAGAGCCCGCTCTTGGATTCGCTCAAACTGACTGACAGCGGCGAATCGGGCACCAGCCGCGGGTATTGTCGACGGTCCTGGATCATATGACCCTCTTTGGAAACGAGGAGCTTTACTTGGACGGTTAGGTCCCGATTGAAGAGACGGAAGTCTCCGGTCGCGCCGGATTTTGGACGGGTTGGGCCGAGTGGGCAAGGGAAAAACGATAGTTACACTTGGTGATTTGCACCGGGAATTCACAGCTTTTCCACATCAGTGTGTGGCCGCGCCTCGGCTTGCAGGCAAGACTTCGCAATGCAGGTCAAGCAATCGCGGGAGGAGGTCGCCTCGGCAAAGAAACATATAGCGCAAAGCAGATCGCTCCACCGCTCTGGATGGTAGAGAAAGTACCTTTCCAGCCGCGGTTAGCGGTCAAGACGGAGCCTGCTCGGGAGGAAGGTTCCACTGTAGACGCGGAAATCGTTTCGACAGAAAGCTGGAGTCGACAGATTAGTGGAGGGCGGCGTTCACGCTGCTCGGGTCGTCGAGGAGAATCCATTCGACAACGGAAAGCGGCAAGCTGCCATTGTCGATCAGCGCGTCGTGGAAGGCGCCGAGGCGGAAATTGGCGCCTTGCTGCTGGCGGTAGCGTCCGAGCAAGCGCAGGATCTGCCACTTCCCCACCATGTAGGTGATCTTCTGCGTGGGGGAGGAAGCCGCGCCGGCAGCTTCTCCTTCGGCCGCCTCGCGGTCGAGCCCGCCTGCGTCCATGAAATACTTCACGGCCTGGTCAAACGTCCATTTCCCGGTGTGGAGGTTCACGTCGACCCCGATGCGCGCGGCGCGATACCGACAAAGCCGCAAGATCTGGCCCTGAGCGGGGGAGTTCTCGGGATAAAGCCCCGTGCGCATGAGCATTTCTTCGGTGTAGAGCGCCCAGCCCTCGATGAAGACGCCATCGCCATTCTCGCGACGGATTTCGTCGGTCAGGTGATTCGCGATGGAAAGCTGGAGGAAATGGCCCGGAATGCCCTCGTGCCCAAGGATCGGACGAGGGTCTTCAATCGCCGCGCGGATGTAGAAATTCTTGCTGGATGGGCTGTAAGTCGGAATGAAATAGAATCCGCTGCTATCGGCGTCGTAGAGTCCCGGGGGATTCATGAAGCCCCCGGGACTGGTCGGCTTGAATGCATCCGGAAGCTGGCGGATCTGGAAATGCCCCAGATAGGGCGGAAGCGTGACGATATTGTGATCGCGGAGGAACTGGATCATCTCTGCTTCACGGCTCTCGTAGGCGGCGAGAAAGGCTTGCTGGTCTTTGGGGATTGACTTGCTCCGCGCTGGATCGGGGTCGGCGAGCGAGGGATCGGGAAGCAGCGACTCGAGCGCGCGATACCGCGCCAACTCGACTTCGCCCAGCATGGCCACTTGCTCAGCGTCGAGGGGCAGCAGATAGGCATTCTTCAGCAGATAGTTGTAGTTCGCCTCGCCCATAGGCTTGAAATCGACCATCTGTGGAAGTCGCTGCTGCAGCCAGTCCCCATAGCTATGCAGTGCCGCGATGGCCGCGTCGCGGGACTGAACGAGATCCCGCATCTCTGCTGGCGAGAGGTCTTTCGCGATCGTCATCAGGCTGTCGGTGAAGAGGCTGTCAGTCGAACGGGCCGAATCGACGGCCAGCTGCGCATAGACGCGTACCGGCTCCTTCAGGGTTTTCTTACCCTGCTCGAGGAGCGCGGGCATTTGCTTCAGCCGAGCCGTCGCTGCGAGCGCCCGCGTGCGCGCTGGGGCGTAATCTTTCTTGATCAGCGAGAAGATGGCATTGCTACAAAGGTCTGCATAGGTCTGCGGGTTGGTTTCCTCGAAGCGGAGCACCCGGCCGTAGAAAGCGGCGCCTTCGAGCTGAGCGCGAAACAACAGCCAGTCAATGCGATCATCGCGGCTCCAGGATTCGGTTTGCATCGCCTTCACCCGGGACAGCAACTCGCTAACGTGCGCGCGCCGCGTGGCGATGGCCTGCTCGGAATAATCGTCCAGCTTATCGTCCCAGGAGTGCAGCCCTTGATCGCTGCTTCCGACGGGATCTTCTTGGTTGCGCCAGGCATAGTAATCGTGCGCGATCTGGCGCAGCTTCTCGGGCGAATCGTTTCCTTGCGCGAAAGCCATTTGGACTGCTACCCCGGCGAGCAAGATCATCACGAATCCGGAAATTCTCATTTCCCCTCCCCAGCCCGCGCCAACCATACGCAAGCGCCACGCGAAATTCAAGTTCGACGGGCACGGCGCGTGCCATGCCCCTACGCCGCGGGGAAACGAAACCGCGATGTTCTTGGCTGGTCGGAGATGCCAGCATTTCTGCTATCCTGTTCGTCCGTGCGACGCTTATGTCTGTTCCTCTTGCTGATCGTCGCCGCCGGTGCTTCCGCGCTCGTGGCACAACCACCTTTGCAACCGATTTCCTATGCGCCGCAGGAGCAGGCCTCACCGCCGCCTGCGCAGCCGCCCGTTCAGCAGCCGGCGCAGTCCCAGCAGGCACCAGGTTCCGCGTCAACACCGCAGGAAAACCCGCCGCAAGCGGCTCCTCCGGCCGCACCACGCCGTACTCTCAGCGTGGTGGTGCTCGATCCAGGCCACGGCGGGGCGGACAACGGAGCGAGAGGAACGGTCGCTGTCGAAAAGGATATTGTGCTGTGGCTGGCCAAGGCGACGCGCGCCGACCTTGAGCGCCTGGGCTTTCGTGTTGTGATGACGCGGCAGGCGGACGAGGATCCCTCCTACGATGACCGCGCTGCAACCGCAAACGCACAGCGCGACGCAATTTTCATCACCTTTCACGTTTCGTCCATCGGCCAGGTCGGCACCGCGCGCACGTACTACTATTATTTCGAAGCGCCGGCCGCTGCCGTCGTAACAAGAGCGGCGACTTCTCCGCGTGCCACCGGCCCCCTTCGATGGGAAGAAGCGCAACTTCCGTTTGCGGATTCAAGCCACAAGCTGGCGGATCTAGTTCAGAGCGAATTCGCAAGGACATTTCCCGGTTCTCCGAAGCTTCCCACGGCCATTCCTGAGAGAGCGCTGCGTTCGGTCGCGACGCCAGCAGTGGCTGTTGAAATCTCCAGCATCGGAGTTGCGGACCCACAAGCTCTCCTGAATGCCGCAGCGCCGGTGGCCGATGCAATTAGCCGCGCTGCAGCAGCTTTCCGCGCGGCGTATGAAGCGGAGATGAAATGATGTCGAGAAACTTCAAAATCGCGCTGGCGATCCTTGGCGCGGCCGTTTTGTTCGGTTTGCTCAGCCTGCGGGGATTGCACCAACGGGTTCAGCGCCTGGCGGAGAGTCAGGCCACCGAAGAACAGGCTCGCCGGGCGGTCGTGGCCCCACCGATTTCGACGCCCACGGACGTGCAGGCGACCGCGAAGATTTTCTGGGCGTCCGCCTCGTCGCCCGACCGCCTTGAACCTACAAATGTTGAGCTCGCCCTATCGGCGGACGCTGCTCTGCGCGCGAAGCAATTACTGCGCGAGCTGATCGCAGATCCTCCATCACCGGCCCAGCAAACCCTCCCGGCGGACTTGGCCGTGCTTGGCTTTTATGTGCTGCCGGACGGCACCGCCATTGTCGATTTCTCCGACGCCCTCACGTCCGAAATCCCCTCGGGGATTTTGAGCGAAGGAGTAGCCGTGAGCTCGATCACCCGGACGCTCGAGACAAACGTGACTTCACTTCGCCGCCTGAAGATTCTGATCCATGGACAAGAAGCCGATACCGTGGCGGGCCATGTGGATTTGACGGGCTTCTTTGATCTGCATCCGCCGGGGTTGGGCGGTTCGGGGGCCACGATGGCAGAGTCAGCGGCTCCAGCGGGCGGCCAGCCAGTCGAGTTGACAGTCTCCGGGGCGCCCGGCAAACTGAAACCCTGAATCGGCAACATTCTGCACATTTCGCGGATATCAAGGAGAAGGACTGTGCGATCTGACGGGCGCGCCAATGACCAACTGCGGCCGGTAAAGCTCACGCCGGATTTTCTGCCCACGGCCGAAGGCAGCGTCCTGATTGAAACAGGCCAGACGCGCGTGATCGCCACAGCCACTGTCGATGATGGGGTCCCTTCCTTTCTCAAGGGCGCCGGAAAAGGCTGGGTGACGAGCGAATACGGCATGCTGCCGCGCGCCACGGAGCAGCGCACTGCTCGGGAAGCGAGCCGCGGCCGGCAATCCGGACGCACCCTCGAAATTCAACGGCTAATCGGCCGCACCTTGCGCGCCGTCGTTGATATGAAAGCGCTGGGCGAGCGCACGATCTGGATTGACTGCGATGTCCTGCAGGCCGATGGTGGGACGCGCACCGCGTCCATCACGGGCGCGTTTGTCGCGTTGGCGCTGGCTTGCGAGCGGCTGGTCGCGGCGGGAATTCTGCGCAGCATTCCGCTCACCGATTCGGTGGCGGCAACGAGCGTAGGCATCGTAAACAACGAACTGCTCCTCGATCTCGCGTACGAAGAAGATTCCCAGGCGCAGGTAGACATGAATGTGGTGATGACCGGAAGCGGGCGTTTCGTCGAAGTCCAGGCAACTGCCGAGGGCCGCCCTTACACCGGCGCCGAGATGCAGCAACTCCTTCAGCTCGCAGCTATTGGGATCCGCGTACTAACCGAAGCGCAGCAAGAACTGCTGCGCATGGACTTCAGCACCCGTTCGCGATGACCTCGTTCAGGACAAGCCCGTTCGCGATGGCGCCGCTCCGGATAAGCTCGCAACAGTGAAGCTATTCTTGGCGTCCTCGAACCCGGGGAAACTCCGCGAATACAAAGTCCTTGCTTCCAGCCGGGATGTCGAGATTGAGCTCCTTCCACAATTCGGCGAACCGCCGCCCTTTGATGAATCGGCGCCCACGTTCGCTGAAAACGCCGCTGATAAGGCGCTTCATTACAGCCGGCTTGTCGCCGACGCCGTCATCGCTGACGACTCCGGGCTTGTTGTGCCGGTGCTTGGCGGCGCGCCGGGAGTCCATTCGGCACGCTATGCCGGGCCGAATGCGACGGACGCCGACCGCTGTCAGAAGGTGCTCGAGGCCATGCGGGACAAGACGGGCAAAGAGCGTCGAGCGATGTTCGTCTGTGTTCTTGCGCTCGCACAGCACGGTCGGGCAATCGCCGTTTTTTCTGATTCGGTCGAGGGAGTAATTGCGGAATCGCCGCATGGTACCCATGGGTTCGGGTATGACCCGATCTTCTATTTCGAGGAACTTGGCCGCACCTACGCGGAAATGAGTCGCGAGCAAAAAAATGAATACAGCCACCGCGGCCGAGCGTTCCGCAAGCTGCTTGGCTTCCTCAGTTCACCCGAGAACCTCGAAATCGGCTAGCAGGCGATTCGGACCGCGACTCTTCGGAGGCGGAAGTACTGATCCTTGCTGGCTTTGGCTTTCCAGACTGCATTTCCCAACCATTGGAGCGCTCTACAGTAAGAAACTCCAGAATCTACGGGAAAAACCCTTGAAATCGCGGTGAAAATTGTTTAAATCTCTTTGACCCCGCAAGACATCTATTCCATGTAGCGAAATCGCTTGTCAGGCGCGCACCGAACAAGGTAAAAGAATCGAGGCCTGCCTACAGAGGTGACACTCATGGCTGCTCCGAGGATGGAGCGGGGGAGTCTTCAACCCTTACTTTCTCGACTTCAAGAAGCGCGCTCGCGAACGGACAACTTATTTAAGCTCATTGCGCCGGACGCGATCTACGACCGGCCGATTCCCGAACGCCATCGCCTGATCTTTTATCTTGGGCACCTCGAGGCGTTCGATTGGAATTTGCTGCGGGGCGCGCTCGCACTCGAATCCGTCAACGCGGAATTCGACAGACTGTTTTCTTTCGGGATCGATCCGACGCACGGCGATCTGCCCACCGATCAACCAGCGGATTGGCCGCGCGTCTCGCAGATCCAGAGCCACAACGAGAGAGTCCGCCAGCGGGTGGACGAGCGGCTGAAGGGCGCAAGATCAAGCCTTCCGCCCGATATCGCTGACGGGACGCTGCTGCACGTCGCGATCGAGCACCGGCTGATGCACTTGGAGACGCTCGCCTATCTTCTGCACCAATTGCCATACGATAGAAAGCTGCCGCAGCGAACTGCCACTCTGAATTCGGGTGCTGAGCCCGAGACACGGATGGTAACGATCCCTGCGGGCACGGCGACGCTTGGCCAGCCTCGACACAATGGGAGCGACAAACGGCGTGGCTCACGAAACGGAACTTTTGAATTCGGCTGGGACAATGAATTCGAGGCCCACGCGGTCGAAGTGCCCGAATTTTCGATCGATCTGTTCCCGGTTACGAACGGCGAGTACCTCGACTTTGTCCAGGCGGGAGGGTATGACGAGGCGAGCTTGTGGGACGCCGAAGACTGGGAATGGAAGCAATCGCATGACATTCAGCATCCGTTCTTCTGGCAACGGAGTGGCGATCAATGGCTTTACCGGTCGATGTTCGACCTGGTTCCGCTGCCCTTGGAGTGGCCCGTGTACGCGAGCTACGCGGAAGCGTCTGCGTATGCGCGCTGGACCCGGAAGTCGCTTCCGACGGAAGCACAGTGGCATCGCGCGGCCTATGGAACGCCGAGCGGCAACGAGCGCCGTCATCCCTGGGGCGAGGAAGCGCCGGATGCATCACGCGGAAACTTCGATTTCGAGCGCTGGGACCCGACGCCGGTTACCGCGCATCCCAAAGGCGCTAGCGCCTTCGGAGTTCAGGACCTGCTTGGAAACGGTTGGGAGTGGACCTCAACTCCATTCGGTCCTTTTCCGGGATTCGAGCGTTTCCCGTTTTATCCCGGCTATTCGGCGGACTTCTTCGACGGCCGCCACTTTGTGATGAAGGGCGGCTCGCCGCGCACAGCCCAATGTTTCCTGCGCCGCCCCTTCCGAAACTGGTTCCAGCCACGTTACCCGTATGTGTACGCCACTTTTCGCTGCGTGGAGGATGGGCGATGAACTCCGCCACTCGCATGGCCACAGAACGCGTTGCCGGCGTGTCGCTGTCCGAATTTGCGGCAGAAGTCCGGGCTGGGCTGACGAAGCCGGGACAGAAAGAGCTCCCCTCGAAGTATTTGTACGACGAGGTCGGCTCGGCGCTCTTCGAAGCAATCTGCGCCATTCCCGAATACGGCCTGAGCCGCGCCGGCAGCCGGTTGCTCGAGCGCCACGCCGAAGAAATCGTGGAACTATTGCCGAGGCCGGTGGTGGTCGCCGAACTCGGGAGCGGCACCGGCCAGAAGACGCGTTGGATCCTGGAGGCGCTGTCACGCCGCCAAACCGTGAAGTATTACCCGATTGACATTTCACGGACGGCGCTGAATCGCTGCGAGCTGGACCTGAGCCAGATCGAATTCGTGAGCATCGTAGGATTCGAGCGCGCGTATCTGGACGGCTTGCTCGCAGTTGCCGCGCGCCGCAAGCCGAAAGATTGCCTGCTGGTCCTGTTTCTGGGAAGCACGATCGGGAATTTCGATCGGCCGGCGGGGGAACAGTTCCTTCGCGAAGTCCGGCAAGTTTTGTATGAGGGTGATGCACTCTTGCTGGCGGCGGACCTCGAAAAGCCGGTCGAGCAACTGATGATGGCGTATGACGATCCGACCGGCGTAACCGCTGCGTTCAACATGAACTTGCTTGCGCGCATCAACCGCGAACTTGGCGGCGATTTCGATCTCTCCCGTTTTGCGCACCACATCGTCTACGATAAGGCCGAACGTCGAATCGAGATGCATCTCCGGTCAAATGTACGCCAGAGTGTTCAGATCCGCGAGGCGGGGCTGGAGGTTCCGTTCGCCGCCGGAGAAACAATCTGGACCGAGAGCTGCCACAAATACAATTGCGCCGAAGTCGTGCGCATGGGCCAGCGGGCGGGCTTTCGTTCGCGGGCGCAGTGGGTGGATGCCGTGTGGCCCTTCGCACAGAGCCTATTGATCGCCGTCTGACGCCCCCAAGGAAGGAAAAACAAGACAGTGGCCAGGGCAATCTGGCAAAACGCAGTGATCGCCGAGAGCGACAAAACCATCATCGTCGAGGGGAATCACTATTTCCCGCCGGATGCGGTTCGGAAAGAGTTCCTCAAGCCAAGCAGCACGCACACGGAATGCCCGTGGAAGGGAACGGCCAGCTATTACAACGTCGAAGTGAACGGAGCGATGAACCCCGACGCGGCATGGTATTATCCCGACCCCCGAGCCGCGGCGCGCCAAATCAAGGACCGCATCGCCTTCTGGCGTGGCGTGCGGGTCGAGCCATAGCCGAAATGTGCTATATTCTCCGGCTCGCACTCGATGCCGAAGAAAAAGATCAGAGTAAAGAAAGCTCCGGCCTCCCGCGCTTCGCGCCGCGCGACACGCCTCCCGAGGACGGCGGCTCTTTCCCGACGCCGTAAATCTCAAGCAAAGAGGCCCGCCGGGACGGATCCCAAGCGCGTTCGCGCCATTCTCGAAAAACTCGACGAAGCCTATCCGGCGGTGACCTGCGCCCTCGAGCACAAGAACCCCTTCCAATTGCTCATCGCGACGATTCTTTCGGCACAAACCACCGACACGACCGTAAACCAGGTGACTCCAGCGCTCTTCGCTAAATACCCCACGCCGAAGGACCTTGCTTACGCGAATCCGAACGATGTTGAGCAGGTGATACGACGGACCGGATTCTTCCGTAACAAGACAAAATCGATCATCGGCACGAGCAAGAAGATCGTCGAGGAATACCATGGCGAAGTGCCCCGCACGATAGAGGAGCTCCTGACGCTGCCGGGCGTGGCTCGCAAGACGGCGAACGTTGTTCTGGGCACGGCGTACGGAATTCCTTCTGGCGTGGTCGTCGACACCCACGTCCAACGCCTGGCTGGCCGGCTCGATTTGAGCCGCAACACCGACCCAAAGAAAATCGAACAGGACCTGATGCGAATCATCCCGCAGGAAAAATGGATCCTTTTCTCCCACCAGTTGATCTGGCACGGGCGGCGCGTCTGCCAGGCGCGTAAGCCCCTGTGTATTCAATGCAATCTGGTAAAAATCTGCTATTCGAAAGATAAGACTGTCTGAGGGCACTGCCCGGGTGGCCAGTTTCTGCTGCGACAATCCTGACCCGGAGGGTGCTGGACGCTCGATTCTGGGCGGGCTATATTGGCGCGACTGTGTGCAGCCTCTGATTCGTGCAGGCGCAGGAGGAACAGCGCATGGAACTGCAACCGGGCAAGCAGGCAGCTCCGCGGGTGCTGGGCATGATCCAGCCCAAGTATCAAGTTCATGGTTACTCCGTGAGCCTGACGGTGAAATATGTCTATTCGATCGACCCGACAGGCCAAGTGGACTTCGGCGGAGGTGAATACGTCGGCGCCGGCCGTGTCCCGATCGAGCCGGCGCAGCGCCGCCCCGAAGAGCGCTATCCGTGGTGGAGTCTTGGCCGGGGGAGCTATTTCATCGAGTTCAATGAGACCATCGAGCTGGCCCCGGATGAAGTCGGGATTTTGGAGCCTGATGAGCGGCTCGTGCGCGCCGGCGCGAGCCATCCCAGCGTTTTTCTACGGGGTCGAATCTCGCCCGTTGAAACCCTGCTCGAAGTGTGCGCGCTGCGCGTCGAATTGAAGCAGAACGCGCGAACCTCCCGGCTAAGGCTGTTCAAGATGGGCGAGCCAGCGTGCTCGCCCGAAGAGAAGCGTTCAAGTAAGTCGCGAAAGAAATCACAGTCCGAACCGCACTGAGTGGGTCGCTCCAGGGTTGGTCACAACCGCTGCGCGCGCCGCTACATCAACTCTTCAATGAACGAGCGGGCCACGTCGAGAGGCACACGAGGATCGCGATGCACCAGAGGGCCTTCGTTCAACACCGGCTCGGCCGCATGTAGGGCGTGAAGGTCGGTGCGCTCGAAGAACTTTCCGATGGGGATCTCATCGCCCCACAGCAGCGATTTTTCCATGGCCGCTGTCCGGTCAGCCGAGTCGTAGGCAGGGTCGTCCTCGAGCTTCTTCACGCGCGGGCGGAACCATTGGTAAGTATTGTCGTGATTGTACGTGACGCAAGGGCTAAAGACGTCCAGAAACGAGAACCCTTGATGCTCGATGCCCTGCTTGATCAGCTCGGTGAGGTGCTTCTGCTCGCCGCTGTAGCCGCGGGCGACGAAAGTGGCGCCGGCGGCCAAAGCCAGCGACATGGGGTTGACCGGCGCTTCGATGTTGCCGAAGGGCATGCTCTTCGTCTTCATGCCAATCGCGCTGGTGGGCGAGGTCTGACCAGTGGTAAGGCCATAGATCTGGTTGT
Source organism: Candidatus Acidiferrales bacterium (assembly GCA_049644285.1). Taxonomy (GTDB): domain Bacteria; phylum Acidobacteriota; class Terriglobia; order Acidiferrales; family UBA7541; genus CAVRXT01. The sequence goes on from JBARRP010000136.1 coordinate 32,677, forward strand.
CCATGACGATATAGAGCAGGTCGACGTTGCGGCGCATTGAGTGGACGAAGTGGTTGCCGCCGATTCCGAAGCCATCTCCGTCACCGCCCGTCACCAGCACAGTCAGTTCGTGATTGGCGAGCTTGAGCCCGGTGGCCACAGCCAACGCCCGGCCGTGCAGCGTGTGCATGCCATAGGTATTGATGAAGCCAGGGAAGTTGGACGAACAGCCGATGCCGCTGATGGTCACTACACTATGGTTCGGTATCTGCAGCTCGACCAGGGCTTTCTGAACGGCAGCAAGCACGCCGAAATCGCCGCAGCCGGGGCACCAGTCCGGATCGACTTTGCCTTTCAGATCGGCCATGGTCAGTTGACTGACACGTTGTAAGCTTGTCGCCATCGGCATATCCTCCTCAGACCATAATCTCGTGCGTGGGAACGGAGAGTTTGGTTTTCCCGGCAAGCTGTTCCTTCACCGCCTCGGCAATGTGGTGGGGCATGAAGGGTTCACCATCGTACTTGCGAATGTAGCTGTTGGGCACAAAGCTGGTTTCGCTGCGCAGATACCGGGCAAACTGGCCGCTGTAGTTATTCTCAACGATGATGGTGTGCCGCGAGCCCTTCAGAAGGTCGAGAATCGCCTCGCCGTGCAGCGGGACGAGCCAGCGGATCTGTAGCTGATTGGCGGAAATTCCTTGCTCGCTGAGGATCTCGCAGGCCTCCCCGATCACTCCTTTCGTCGACCCCCACCCGATCAAGGTCACATCGGCGTTGGGCGGCCCCAGCAGCGCGGGCGGCGGAATGGCAGCCTCGATGCCGCCCACCTTGCGCATACGCTTTTCCATCATGGCGCGGCGCTTGATCGGATTGGTGAACTCGTCGCTGATCAATACGCCGTCCTCCTGGTGTTCGTCCGTAGCAACCGTGTGGACGTGGCCGGGCACGCCGGGAATGGCGCGCGGCGAAATGCCGCTCTCGGTGATCCGGTAGCGTTTGTAAGCCCCGTTCGCGGCAGCGCCGGAGGACGCGCCGTTGCCCTTAGTGATTAACTCGCCGCGATCGATTGGAGGGCCGAAATCCAGGTCCTTCGGGTCGACGCTGAGCCTGCCTTCCGACAGCAACAGATCGCAAAGCACGATTCCGGGGCACTGGAAACGGTCGACGATGTTGAATATCTCGGGGATGATCTGGAAGCAATCGCCAATGTCCAGCGGAGCGGCGATCACTCGCGGGTAATCGCCAAAAGCGGCGCCAAGCATCTGCCAGAGGTCGCCCTGCTCGGTCTTGGTAGGAACGCCGGTGGATGGACCGGCTCGTTGGCAGTCGATCACCACCACCGGGGTCTCGATCATAGCGGACATGCCGAGGCCCTCGCTCATCAAGGCGAAACCGCCGCCCGACGTAGCGCACATCGAACGGACGCCAGCGTGCGCGGCTCCGATCGTCATATTGATTACCCCGATCTCGTCTTCCACCTGCCGGACCATGATGCCGGCTTTGCGCGCATGCGCCGCCATCCAATGCAGAACGCCGGTCGAAGGGCTCATGGGGTAGGCGCAATAGAATTTCACTCCCGCGGCTGCACCTCCCATCGCCAGCGCGACGTTCCCGCTCAGGATAGCGTAGCGATTCTCCGTCATGGGAAGCGGGTTCGGAAAAGGCCTGAAATTCGAGGAGGCGTAATCGTAGCCGGCCCGCGCAACCCCGGCGTTCTCAGCTACCACCGCCTCGCCTTTCTTCTTGAACTGCTCTCGGAGAACGCTCTCCAGCGCCTCGAAGCCGATACCCATCATGTTGAGGGCCGCACCGATCGCGAGGGTGTTCTGGGCTATCTTATTTCTGGTGATATCAGCCAGCCTTGAAACCGGTAGGTGGCAAAGCTGCACGCCGCTACCCGCAGCGCCTGGCTTAATCGTGTCAGCATTATAGATACACGCAGCACCGGCGGTGAGCAGCCCCAGGTGGCGATCCATGCTGTCTTGGTTCAACGGGATCAGCAGGTCGATCCGGTCACCCATATTGGTGACCCCTTCAGGTCCCGTGCGAATGGTTAGAAAAGTGTGGCCGCCGCGAATGATCGATTGATAGGCGTTGTAGGCATTCAGGTGGAGGCCCCGCCGACTGAAGATCTTTGCGAAAATATCGCCCGGTGTGGCAACACCCTGCCCGGCCGCTCCTCCGATACCGATAGCGAAGGTCTGCTTCATCAAGCCCTCCCCGAGCGAAGCCCGCCGAGCCGCGACACCTCAGCGTTCTGGACGGGCCTCAATTGTTTTCGTATTCCCATAGGAGAGACTACTCCTCGGAATTTTCCGTTTAGCCTTTCCGGCTAGCCCGAAGTATACACGCAATCGGTCTCATACATTGTCCCGTTGCGGAGATCAAGTAAACCCCCTTTGAATCAGGATCGACAACGCGGGTAGTGCAGGGGAAGGCCTTGGAGTCCGCTAGAGTCTTAGCGGAGCGTCGGCGGCACTTTTCTCAAATCGACGCTTTCGTCGCCAGCCTGTTCCGGAGTGAGCGGTACACCGGTGGCGAGCAGCTTGCGCCCAACGATGTGATCGACAGGGCGATTGATGGAGTCGATGGCAATGAGCCGATTCGCTTTGAAGTAAAAGACCGAGAGCTTGCGACTCTCGGGATTGCCGCGGGTCACGATGCGGTCGTGTCCTTCTGAAATTCCTGCCATCTGCAACTTGATCTCGAATTGATCGGTCCAGAACCACGGTACGGCATTGTAACAACCAGCGCGTCCCGTAATCTTTCCTGCGACATACTGCGCCTGATCGGCCGCGTTCTGCACCGATTCCAGCCGGATCCGGGCGCCCGCAAAAGGATTCGGGTGTTCAGCGCAGTCACCGACAGCATAGATGTTTTCATCGCCGGTCCGCAGCTCTTCATCGACAACAACGCCGTTTCCGACTACGAGGCCTGCGTCACGGGCGAGTTCGGAATTTGGGACGACGCCGATCCCAACGAGCACCAAATCGGCTGGATACAGGGCCCCGTCGTTCAATTTGACCGCGCGCACCTTTCCTCCGGAGCCGAGGATTTCAGAAACGGCGGAACAGCATAAAACGTTGACGCCCCTGCTGGTGTGCAGTTCCCGGTAAAAGTCGGAAATGACTGGTGCGACGACTCGCGACATCAACCGGGGCAGTGCCTCCAGCACAGTGACAGATTTCCCCAGTGAGCGTGCCACCGCCGCAACTTCGAGGCCGATGAAGCCTCCGCCGATGACCACAATTTCTGTGGCATGTTCGAGGCTCTCTTTGAGGGCAGTTGCTTCGTCGAGTGAGCGCAGGTAGAAGACACCGTCGAGTTCTGCGCCCGGCGCCGACAGCATCCGATTTCGAGCGCCGACTGCAAGCACGAGCTTCTGATACGGAATACAACCGCCCGACGCCAGCTTTACCCGCTGTTCTGGCCTTTCGATGGCGACGACCGTCTCGCCGGTCAGGAGGTCGATACTGTGGTCGCGAAAGAAGGCCCTCGGGCGGAGCTCGATGCTCTCCACATCTTCCTTGCCCATTAGGAAAGCCTTGGAAAGGGGCGGCCGCTGGTAGGGGATGTGCGGTTCGTCGCCGATGAGGGTGACTGGTTCCTGATAGCCTTCAGCGCGCAGAGAAGCCGCTACTTGAAAACCCGCCTGCCCTGCGCCGATAATAACCGTCCCTCCTCGCATTATCGCTGTCTTGCGGGCAGGCGGACGACGAGGCCGTCGAGATCCTCCGTCATTTTGATCTGGCAGCTCAAACGGCTCGTCGGTTGACGCTCTTCCGCTGCTATCTCCAGCACCGCTTCTTCGGTGTCCTGTGCGGGCGGAAGCCGGCCAAAGAAACCTTCGTCGACGTAGACATGGCAAGTCGAGCACATGCACACGCCACCGCACTCGGCGACGATACCGTCGATGCCATTCTTCAACGCTGCCGCCATCACCGTCATGCCAACGGGCACATCGACTTCACGGGAAGAGCCGGCGGACGAAACATAAACCACTCTTGGCATCTATCGGTTCCTTTGCCTATCCTGGACTGCACGAATGACAGCGCCGCGGGATTCTCGGACATGTAGTTCCGCGAACGCGGCAGACGTCCTGCGTCTGTTTCTTCGCGCAATCAGTTGAATCGAACGTATTCGAAGTTCAACGGCTGGTTGTTAACGCCTCGGCTCGGTGGCGCGATCCAATTCGCGAACTTGCCCAGCTCAACCACACGACCACTCATCAGCGATTGCACATAGGCATAATCCGCAGCACTTGGCATCCACTCCTGCTGGTGATTCTTCCAAGCTTCCTCCGACAGGACTTCGCCCGCGGGGCTGATATAGTGTCCGGCAAAGTTGCCGATCGCCCGGTGGAATCCCTTGTGCGGCAAGGCGAGACGGAACCGAAGTCCTGCCTTCTCCATGTTTCGATTCCAGCGGTCGACTCCTCCCTGCACTTCGCGAATGAAATCATCGCGTAGGCGCTCGTTCAGTGCGGTCAATGCCGGCACGCCCTTGCTGGCAATCTTACCAACCTTCACTTCAAATACCGGGTATTCCGCGTCGCTCAACACATGGTCGTCGCCGACTTTCGTTTCTTCAAACCTTCCCTTGAGGCCGGAGGTGAAATAGGTTGCGGCATTGGAGGATACGTCAGAACCAAAGAGGTCGAGAGTGACGCTGTAATGAAAATTCAGGTATTTCTGGATCGTCTCGAGGTCGATCACTCCCAGTGCGCGAACATCCGAGGGATCTTCGATCTTGCTTTCTTTCATTACCTCGCAGGTCCGCTGGATAATCCGGCTGACGCCCGTTTCTCCCACGAACATGTGGTGCGCTTCCTCCGTGAGCATGAAGCGGCAAGTCCGCGCGAGCGGGTCGAAGCCCGATTCCGCCTGAGCGCTGAGCTGGAACTTGCCGTCGCGATCGGTGAAAAATGTGAACATGAAAAAGGCCATCCAGTCCGGTGTCGGCTCATTGAACGCGCCGAGAATGCGCGGATTATCCTCATCGCCGGACCGCCGTTCGAGCAGCGCTTCCGCTTCTTCGCGGCCATCGCGCCCGAAATAGCGGTGCAGCAGATAGACCATGGCCCAGAGATGGCGGCCTTCCTCAACGTTCACCTGGAAAATGTTCCGCAGATCGTACAAAGACGGGCACGATAACCCCAACATGCGCTGCTGCTCGACGGACGCCGGCTCCGTATCTCCCTGCGTGACGATGATTCGCCGCAAAGTCGAGCGATATTCCCCGGGCACGTCCTGCCATACCGGCTGACCCTTGTGGACTCCAAAATTGACCTGGCGGCTGGGATCACGGGGCTGCAGGAAAATGCCCCAACGGTACTCCGGCATACGCACGTAACCAAACTGGGCCCATCCGTCAGGTTCCACGCTGATAGCGGTTCGAAGGTACACATCAAATGCGTGGCTCTCGTTTGGCCCCATGTCGTACCACCAATTCAAATATGCCGGTTGCCAGTGCTCGAGCGCCCTTTGGAGCACCCGGTCTTGGCCTAGGTCCACGTTATTGGGAATCTTGTCGATGTAATCAATCATTGCGATCTCCTTGTTCAAATCAGGCCGGGAGGCAACTGATTTTCAAACTCGTTCCCAATTGAATTTTACCGGTGCGCCGGTGCCGTAGACCTTCAAGGCTCCATTGGCGCCCACGGCGTTGGGGCGGATGAAGATCCAGTTCTGCCACGCCGAAAGGCGCCCGAAGATCCGCGTCTCCATTGTCTCGGGCAGGCCAAATCGCAGATTGGCCTCAAGTCCCGTCAGGGCGTCAGGCGAAAGCGCAACACGCGACTCGATGGCTTGGCGCACTTCGTCTTCCCAGTCGAGATCGTCGGGCGCAGCCGTGATCAGACCGCTCTCCAGGGCCTCCCGAGCCGAAAGCTTCGAGCCAATCCGGCCACGCAGCGAGTCGATGGCTTCCTGGCTCCCGTAAAAACGCGCAGCCAGACGCGACTGCCGGCTCACCATCGGCAGCGGTCCGATATTCATTTTTGAAAGTGTCACGCGCGCCCTGGTTTCGCTGTCCTGTGTGTCAAGCATGTAAGTGCGATCCGCCGCGAGCGCCAATTCCATGAGCGTGCCCGCAAAGCAAGACCCGGGTTCTACGAGCGCAAACATCGATCGCGAGGAAACGTCCAGCCGGGCGAACGTGCGCCGCATCATGCCCAGAACCTCGCGGACAAACCAATTGTCTTGATGGTTTGCTAGGAAATCATCGATCGCAACCACTGCGTCAGGGTTTCCGCTCGTTTTGAGAATCCAAAGCCCGAGATCGAGTTCGCTTGTTCGCAGGCTGAGAATCGCGTCGTCCAATTCTCGAGCCATCTGCAGCGGCCACCAGTTGGCACCGGCCGCAAGAGCTTGCTCCACCGTGTTCTCGGCGAGAGTTTCCGGGGCACGCACGGTTAGCGTTGCGGTGCGCGCCTCACGATTAAACTGCACGTCCACATGTTCGTAGTGGCGCCCGGCCTCGTCGATCGTGCGCTTCAGCGGCGTTAGAACCACACCTTTCGCATCAAAGGGACGGTCGCTTCGCTCCGCCAGTTTCAGAGCGCGGTTTCTGACGTGCTCCGCGAAATTCTGCGTCTTCACCGCCTCATCGACAAGACCCCACTCTTTTGCTCGCTGGCCCCGCACCCCGTCCGGCGTGGTGCAAAAAATATCCGCATGATCCCTGCGAACTTTTCTCTTGTCCGTCACGCGAGTGAGGCCGCCGGTGCCGGGCAGAACGCCCAGCAGCGGAAGCTCCGGCAAACTGACCGCGGAGTTCCTGTCGTCCACGAGAATGATCTCGTCGCAAGCGAGCGCCAGCTCGTAGCCCCCGCCAGCAGTCGTTCCGTTGCAAGCAGCAATGAATTTCAGGCCGGAATGCGCGCTCGAATCTTCCATCCCGTTCCGCGTTTCGTTGGTGAATTTGCAGAAGTTCACTTTCCACGGATGCGAGGAAAGACCCAGCATGTAAATGTTCGCGCCAGAGCAAAACACGCGATTCTTTGCGCTGGTAATGACCACCGACCGAATCTCGGGATGCTCAAATCGAATTCGCTGTAGCACGTCATGTAGTTCAATATCGACCCCGAGATCGTAGGAATTCAGCTTCAGTTTGTAGCCGGGCCGCAGGCCGCCGTCCTCATTGACGTCCATCGTTAAGGTGGCCACCGGTCCGTCGAGAGCGAGACGCCAGTGCTTGTACTTCGATGGATCGGTCTGATAATCGACATCGAGCTTTGCTTGAGTCTCTTGCGTTAGCGCAGCGTCCACGCGTTCCTCCTACGGCATTTCGAATTGCAATGCCTGCTTCAATTTCGCGAAGCTCTGTTCCACGGAGTCTCCCGAGGTATCGAAGTGCAAGTCCGCTTTCCGATACAGCGGCTCTCGAGCCTCGAGGATTCGGCGCAGGTCTTCCATCGCTTCGTCATTTTCTGCCATCGCCCGAAAATCACCTTGAGCGATCACGCGCGACATATGCTCTTCCGGCTGTGCTTTCAGCCAAACTGTGTAGCAACTCGAAAGCAAACGTTCATACGTGTCTTTCTCCGACACCACGCCACCGCCCACGGAAATGACGGCGCGATCGTGCTCCTGAAGCACCCGGTCCAAGGTGCGCTTTTCGATGCGGCGGTAACCCGATTGCCCGTACAGCGAGAAGATTTCGTCTAACGGGATGCCGGCTTCCTTTTCAACATCTCGGTCGAGCTCAATGAAGGGCACACTCAATTCCTGCGACAGCCTGGAGCCCAGCGTCGACTTGCCCGCGCCGCGAAGACCAATCAAGGCGATGCGCGAACGTCGCAACTTCTCCTCTTGGCTGAAGTCGCGCGTCAAACGCTGGACCACTTCCTCCAAACGGTGCGCGGGCAAGCGTTCCAAGAAGCGCTGGATCAGCCGCTTTTCAACCGGGTCTTCTGCTTCTGCTTCGGGAGCAAACAGTTCGACAAGTGACACATTCAAGGCCATGGCAATGCGCCGCAGCAGCACGATGGACACGTTTCCCTCTCCAGCTTCGAGCTGCGCAAGGTGGCGCTCGGATACATCGGCTTCCCGCGCAACCATTTTTCGCGTCATTCCACGGCGGTTGCGCACCTGCCGAACCCGTTTTCCCAGGAACACTAAGAAATCGCCTTCCGAAGAAGACGGCGCTCGCTGCAGCGCCGAAGTTTGGGGATCAGCCTGGGCGGCCATACATGCAGTATAATACATCTAGGTGAGCACGAGTCAATCCTGAAGCTAAGCCTTACCGTAGCATGCAAGTGGGCCGAGTTGATTTTCCTGATCCACAACGGTTGTAAGATATTGTAAATAAGAAAGTTGATGAAGACCCTACGAGGTAGGGACCGGAAGATTAGAACTGAGGGCCGATCGGGCGACTAATGAAGTATTCTGCCGAATGTGTATGCTGGACTTAGACGCTTCGCGCGGGTGCAGGCTGCTTCGCAGGGCGTTTGCTGCGAAGTACGAAGAATCAATCTACGAAACCGCTATGTGATCGGCGCGACCGCCTGATCACTCCTTATACAAAGTCGAATTGTTCGTGCGCGAACTCGCGCAATCGCTGAAAATACGGCCAGTTGAACGTAGCAGAAGGACAGGGATTATCTGTTCTCGAGAAGAATTGGTTTGTGTCCGATAGTCAATTGGCGTCAAATACGTTCCCCTGCAAATCTCGCTAGTGAACGTATTGGCCCGGAACAGCATATGTGCTAGCCCCGTCAGTATTCCACACTGCCCTTCCTCCATAACCACCGCTTTGGACGAACGGAGTCTTCCTCGAATTGCTGAATGAATTGTCACCAGCCCTTCTCGATCGCTTAAAGAAAAGGGTGAAGTGCAAACCGGTGCGATGTTGGCGTAGAAGTCAGAACGACAAATGTTACGTCCTCTAGCGGCGCACGATCGGATCACGACGGTCGAGCAGGCCGCCCTTCCGCCGCATTCCTGACCGAGCGTGACGGACAGGCTTTTGAGTCCGCTCCGTCCATAGAGAAACGGACGATCGGTATTCCCGCCAAAACTGATCGTAGATGATCAAAAATGCCGGAATCATCGCGCCCTGCTGGAATTGATCTGGTATCGGCTGGTCCCCGATACCCAGCAAGTGTCCCCTGAGCGATTCGCCACGCGACCACGTGCGTCGCACGTCAGCGAAGTGGTTCAGGACTTCGCTCCTCTCGAATTCGAGAAACTGCTTGCCGCCGAAGCGATAAACGACCGAACGGCTGTCGATCTCGAGTGGATCCTCCAGCCACTGAACATGGCTTTTCCACGGTAGCTCAAGGCCGAATCCGGCAATCGCAAACCGCGGGAGATTGATGGTGATAACAGCGCGGATGATGTATCCGGCAGTGCCATAAAAATCGAAGGCCCGGCTCTCGATGACTCCCCCGACTAGGTAGACGAGTAGGCCGCTCGATGGATCGCGAGGTGCTTCCCCGTCGTCTTCGCCGATGTAGATCGGGATGCCGGCAGCGCGGATCCGCCGAGCAAGAGCCAAGCCGTCCTGATGAATTTTGCTTTTCACGTTTGCGTACTCCTGCGCGCCATCGTGCGCTCATCCGGCAACTGCGTACGAGCGCAAATCAGGCTACATTACCTACATAACCTACACTCTGATCTTTTCGCGTACCGGACTTCATTCAGGCCCCTTTTCCTGCTGGCTCCGTTGGTGCGGTATCCTCCATGTGGGGAACGCCAAAATCCCGAGCAAGTTGCCTGGATCGGCGACACACCTCTTCGGTCAATCGTACTTTCATCCCTTTGGCATCGCGCGGCTCCGTTCCGAACCCCAGAAGTTTCAGTCGCTTTCCGAATGCGCCAGGATCAATCGTGCTGTCTTCTCCGCGCCGTCTCAAAATTTCCTGCGCGATCTCCGCAAGTTCGCCGACATAGATGACCCCTTCTGGTGATTCGTGGCAAGCGACGAGCATCGATTCCACAGCAACGGCGCTCGACTCGACCCATTTTCCGCTGCGAATCTCTTCATCTTTATCTCGGAGCAAGTCGAAGACTTCGGCTTGCAATTCCGCGTCGTCCGGCGTTGCCACGGCGATGCTATGGGCGAGCTCGCGCATGGGGAAGATAAATTTCCATGAATCGAACTGAAGTTTGCACGCGTCACTCAGATTCGCGCGCCGGAAACTTAGCAATTTCGCTTGAAAATCGACCGTGACCCGGTGCTGAACATCGGGCTCGAAGACCGGCAGTTGCGCGCCTGTCGGGATCATAGGGATCTGGATGGAACGGAGAGACAAGGACTCACCGAACCGAATCGATTCGGCGTGAATAACTTGAGCACCGAACAGGTCCAGCAGACCGCCCCGGTAAGGGATCTTTTGATCGCGGCGGCTGGCATCGTGGAGCATCCCTTCCAGCTTGTCGCCGATCGTCGGCTGGCTAATGAGGAACGTGAATCCCGCCCCGCTGGGCAGGGAGCGCAGCCCCAAAGGAGTGAGGCCAGTCATCGGCAGCCCATGCCGACAGAGGCAATGCAAGAGCGCTACGAGCTGATTCCCCCTCATCGTGTCCGGTCCGACAAGGACGAGCGCGGGCGCGGCTTGAACCGCCTCCACCAGACAGCTACAAAGCACGAACCGGCCCACCAGAGACGCGGACCTTTCCGGAAGGCCCGCGAAATTTCTTACCAGTTTGCAAGTTTCCGCCAAGAACTCACGCGTGGCACCGTGCGGGCAACACCGCGTCGGGAGCGTCAATTCACGCAACAGGGTGCTATCGAACGGCGCTGGCTCGTAAAGTCGACCGTTGTGCTCGACGACCGATCCGACGGTTTCCTTCGCCCCGTCCCATAGCATGAGTTGCGGGTTTCCATCCGGGACGCCGCCGATCAACTCGATCATGCTCCCATCGGGAAACACTTCACCGGCCGTCGCGATCGGGCGTGTGATCGTTGCCGCCGTGGCGGCATTGGCGTTCCGCTTCAGCTGCTCGTCCAAATTGTCTGCTCTTCGCTCATGGCTGTTCGGCCTAGATTTTCCGATTCGTGTGGCGTCTCTCATTCCAAATGGGCAAAAAAAAACCGCGAATGGAACTTCGCGGCATCACGTCCTCAAAACCGCTCGGCTAGATTTATTCGCCGATCAGGTTTGTGCTACAACACAACAATCATATATGGAGCGGTCCCAGTTCGTCAAGCCACTGCCTGGCCCGGGTGACGTCAAGCTGCTTGTGTAAATAGTTCGAGGGTGTGGTTTTTCCAGTCCTCGTTGAACCGGCTGAAAATCGCATAAATGATTCGGTCCACGCTTTCCACGTTCGTGAATACGACCATCGGCCGAGTGCGGCGACGCACTTCGACAAAGCAGCGTTCGATGACGTTTTCACGAAACGAGGGACGCCAGTAGCGAAAGTAGTACCGGTCACGTCAAAGAAACAAGATCTTTTCGGTTTTATGGCCGGAGAGTTCAAAATCGTCGGGAATATCGAATCTCCTGTGGTTTCTCTCGAGGAGTGGGAGGTATCTGGTGAGCGCCGAGCAAAAATCGTTAGGCGGATCTCCGGAGGGACCAACCCAAAAATTGCAGGCAGCGTGGCTTCCAGCGAGCGCGCGATGTAACCTCGTTTTGATCTGGAGCCCTGCTTATTCTGTCGTCCGGCACTCATCTCTACTCAGACGTCTCTCCATTCTTTTTCTCTTTCGACTTTCTAGCCTTTTCCCACCGGGCAAGCACTGCGTTACGCGCGATTTTACTTCGCTGCTCAGATGTAAGCTTTGCGGCTCGAATTTTCCCCCCTTTGGAACCGCCTAATCTCCCTAAAGCAACAGCGTGCGGGTTCTTCTTTTTGGTCATGTCTCCTAGAAGGTATTCCGCGGGATGCCGGCAAATCAACACAAATTAGCTATTGACTTGTACTTAAGCGCCCATGTACAATTCGAATTGTTCTTAGACGCTCAAGTACAATGGAGGGGCGATGAGGCAGAAATCTTTCGTTTCAGAATCAGAGATCAAGGTTGCCCAGAAGCTCTGGGGAGACCTCCCGCAGGCAGCAATGGATTCTTTGATCGCTTTGGTCAAGCGATTCGGGATTTCGGTCTCACTCGGCGACGTTCAGTACATGGATGGGCGGTGGTACATAACCCATTCTGGCCTTCTTCTAATCGCTCAGCGCCGGGGGTGTTCCGGAATCAGAACGAGCCTCCTGACCAAGTTTTGCGATTCGGCAGCTTGCCGCTGGGTCTTCCGAGCCACAGTTTTCAAATCTCCCCGCTCGAAGGGGTTCGTTGGTTATGGCGACGCCGATCCCTCCAACACGTCTCCCCTAGTCCGTGGCGCCGAAATGCGTGTTGCCGAGACACGAGCCGTCAACCGAGCTCTGCGAAAAGCTTACGGAATCGGGATCTGCAGTGTCGAAGAGCTCGGGTCGTTCTCGGCTCCGCAAAAGCCCCTCTTGGCCACGCCGCATTCAAATGGCCATCCGGGAACGAACGGCTCAAGCAACGGCCAGCCGCGATTGCGCGACCAACTGTGCCTGCTGATTCGTCAGCACAATCTCGATCCTTCCCTCGTGAAGGCATACGCCGCGGATTTCTGCGGCACGGAAACTCTCAAAGAAGCCAGCCGCGATTTGGTCGAATCATTTGTCACTCAGCTCGCAGCCTCGGCGAAGAAAGATCGAGACGCCCTCGTGTGCAAACTGAATGCGTACGCCCAACCTGTGGAGGCAAAATCATGAAGCGACACATTCCCGGTCTGCATTCACGACAGCAGGATCGCGAAAGTCTTCTCGAAGGCGTTTTCCTGGTTCGAGTCGATTCGTCTTCCTACCGCTGGCATCCGCAGAAACCGTTCTTATCCGTACGGTTTGTCGTTCTCGAGCCCGAACTGTTTGCAGGACGATCACTCTCGGGTCGGCTGTCTTGCACCGAACGAGCATTGTGGAAGCTAAATTGGTTCCTGCGTGATTTCGGCTATGACTCCGATCTGCTCAGCCAAGATCAAGTGGATGAAAAAGCTCTGCTAAAGCTTCGGGGAATCGTTCGGACATCTTATGTCACGCTGAACGGTCGATCTTTCCAAAACCTCGAAGCCTTTGCTCCGGCAGCGGAGTGGGAAGAGCTTTCGTGCGAAACCGCCGGCGGGAAACAAAGGCAAAGGAGCGGTGATGCTCTTTAGCCATACGCAGATCAGTCAGTATCTTCGCTGCCCCAGGAGCTACCGCTATCGCTATCTCGACGGGTGGCGAGAAAAGGAAACGCGCGCTGCGATGGCCTTTGGCCGCTGCTTCGAAAAGGCTCTCGCGGCCTACTTCTCCCGACACGACTGCTCGGCTGCCCTATTCAAAGAATGGGGCGCTTTCCGAGACGCTCCGTTCGAATACAAGAAGCGAGAGTCCTGGGATCGCCTCGTTCATCAGGGGATCCATCTGCTCGAGAGATTCGCACGGGACGATCGTGTCAAGATTCGCCGCCCGGAGCAGGATTTGCAGGTGAAAATGATCCGAAGTCTTCCGGGTGGCAACGAATTTGTCGCTTATATCGACGCCCTCGGCGAACTCGACGGCACGCAGTGTCTGATCGACTGGAAAACTACGACGAGCCGCTACGCGGAAGAGCCGGAAGGATTATTGTCTCTCGACCCGCAGATGATCTGCTATTCCTGGATCAGCGGAATTCGGGATGTTGCGCTCGTCGCCTTCGTTCGAAAAAACGCTCCTGAGATTCAGTACCTGAAGACAATAATCACTGAAGAGCAGCGGCGTGAATACGGTCGTCTCGTCGAGGCGACGGTCAGCCAGATCGAGTCAGGCCAATTCCCTCCGCACAGTGGCATCCGTTTCCCCCAAAACGGATGCACAAGCTGCTCTCATCTGGGACTCTGTCTCGACAGTCAGGAATTAATCACCACGAACCTAATCCGAAAGCCAGGAGCAAGCACACTTGATTGGCTTGACGAGCTTGTGGATTGATGGGCGGACACTCGTGTCTCCCGAACTCAATCGCCGACGGGCCCTGATCGTTCTCGAGAAAATCGATGAGATCTTGGCCTGGGAGCAAACAAAAGAGCACGAGCGTGATGAGCGATTCGTCGAGCTCGGGCAGCACCTCTGCGAGGTTCGAGCCGGGCAATACTGGAGACTCGAAAATTTAAAGTCGTTCGATGAATTCCTCCAGAAGCGCTTCCACGAATCACGTCGAAAGGCTTATTACCTGCTCGCGATTCACGAGCATCTGACCCGGATACCGAAGCGGCAGCTTCGTGAGGTGGGATGGACGAAGGCGAGAGAGCTCGTGAAAGTAGCGCGTCGAGATGGGACGCAGTTCGATTGTGCACCCTGGGTGCACAAAGCGAAGGAGCTTCCGAAGGAAGAGTTCAAACGCGAAGTAGAACGCTACCTGACCGGCAAAGAAACGGAGCCCTGGGAGATCATCTATTTCAAGCTCTACAAGAGCCAGTTGCCAGTTGTCGAGCGTGCGCTCGAGATCGCGGCTCTTATGCTCGGCAGCGACAAGTCTCGGGGCTATTCCCTCGAAATGATCTGCGCCGATTTTCTGGCGGGTGCTGCTTTGGAGACGGGCGGATCCGAACAAAATCTCGGATGCTCGGCATCCAGCGGTTATTCATCCCCAGCCTCTGAGCAGCCGGCTTCTACAGAGAGCAGGCGACATGAATAATTCCGCTTTGCAAAAAAGACCTCGAATTCGAAAGGCGCCTAAGCTATACGCGAGGCTGCATAGAGAAATCTTGGAGCGTGATAGTTGGCGCTGTCAGAAATGTGGATGCTCCAAGAATCTCGAAGTTCACCACATGAGACGGCGCAGCGCCGTCGGTGATGACGCAGAGACCAACCTGATCACGCTTTGTAGGGAATGCCACCAACTTCTGCACACGTCCGCCAGCAGACTCCCGACGGCAGGGTGATTTAGCTTCTCCTTGGTCGTGAGCTTCGCATCGATGAGTTCCGGATTTCCGAGGCAGTGGCCGAAGTGCGAGCAGCTCATGCAGCCATTCTTCGGAAAGTGAATGTCGCTATGCCTCAGGAACTGACCCGATTCGATTTGGCCGACAATCGATTCCATCAACTCGCCGAATTCCTGTGCTGGCCTTCGGTGATCGAAGCCTCAGGTATTGGATCTCTGGATTGTGTTTCCGCACAAACGCGACCAGATCTACCTCGCGAATCCCGCTGATCCCTGAGTATCAGATCAGTTGCGGATCAAATGACAGTAGGGAGACCACTCCCCAAGCGAGCGGCTGCTTTTCGGGAGGGACACGAGAAATCTTCGGTGTGGTTTCAGAAGATTTCTTGGGGGACTCTCGGACTACGTGAAGCCAGCTTCAGGGAGATTGGGTAGTGGTCCGATGCCGAAACCGAACTGTGAACTTGGAGGCGTACAGCTCTAACAGATCCCCGCGTGAATACGGGCTACGTCCTGCCGGACACATTCACGGACCATACTACAGCTGCAATCGCCTTGTCGGCAATCAGTGCGGCCGCCCATGATTGGTACACCTGCCTCTGCGTCTTGCGGGAATCGGTTGCTTATTGGATGGGGTCTTCCTTGCCGCGATGTTAGAACACTTTCTGGCGAAGAGATCTTCGAAATAGCTCTTAACCAGTGTGATAGCGATAGAGATCGTCCTTGTCGTTCTCGGACATCAGGCAATGACCTCGCATTTGAAATCCACTCATGAATTGCTGGTCGCCTGCTTGTCTCTTTCGTTGGGCCTGCAAAATGGCGTGTGGCGCAAGACCCGAGGCATCAGCGTGCACACGACCTACATCACCGGAATGATCATAAATCTCGTCGCGACGGAAACCGAAATCGACCTTTTCCACATGCCGCCGGCCCCGGGGACGTCACTCAAGCCGAGGATTAGTTTCTCGTGTGGAGTGTGGCTAGCGTTCTTTTTGGGGGCGACAGTCGGCGCCACTGCTGTCTTTCGTTTTCGTGCACTCGGAATTCTCGGAGCTGCACTTCTGCTGGTCCTCATGTTGGTCTCGTCCCTCCCGACGGTTCTGTTTAAACCTCGGACCGATGGGGACCCAGACAGACGTCTATATCGCATATCTATTGAGCGACAGTGCTGAATCTTCTGAGCATCAAAGTGTTCTGGCTAGTGACACCGCCCCTTCTGAGGAGAAGCATACGATCCGCGTTTGGCAAAACGTCGTCGCTTGCCCCCGTTGCGCCTGGCACTCAGTGGCTCCTCTGCTCACGAAGCAGGCGCTCGACGGCAAAATTCGCCGGTTACAAAGCAGGCGGATTCTTTGTTAGCGATTATTCCCTTTCCATTGGTTTCAAAGCCTTGGTGGTCTCTCGAATGGTTGCAAATCGAACGATCCATGATTTGAATGACTTCCAGGAAAAACTTTCGAACGCTATTCTGGCACAGTTTCGGCACAGTCGGATCGCTGAACGGCGTCGACAAAATCACAAACTGCGGTAAACTCAAGACTTAGTCTTGTCGGGGCGTAGCGCAGCCTGGTAGCGCGCCTGCCTTGGGCGCAGGAGGTCTGGAGTTCAAATCTCCACGCCCCGACC
>JBARRP010000137.1:0-6932 GCA_049644285.1 Candidatus Acidiferrales bacterium
ACTACGTTCGCTATCTTACGGACAAGCAACCGCCGGTAATCTTCATTTTGGTGTTGCGACGTACAAATCCGATTGGAGGCGGAAGTATGAGTACAGGTACGAGGTTCCGTCTGGGGTTGCAAAAACTGAGGAGATGTCGGGGATAACGCCGGCCGGGTCTCGGGGCTCGAGTTGCTGCACCAGTTGCCGCCGGGCCGATCCGAGCTCGACGCGATAGACGCTGACGGGAAGGTGATCGGATCTCGCTACAAACAATGACTTACCATCTTTGCTCCAACGGATCGGAAACTCCGCTCGTTCGATTCCTTTGACTTCAGTCGGGTTCCCGCCGGCGACAGGATAAATCCAGGCGTGGCTCTCCGTATCGACCGCACAGAGAAACTTGCCGTCCGGCGAAAGCTGAATTCCGCTGACGCCTTCAGGTGTGATCGGGTGTGGCGCGCCTCCGGCCAGATCCTGGACCCATGACCGGACACCATGCCTGGGTTCACTTCCCTTAAAGACGATGTGGTTTCCGTCCGGGAACCATGTTCCAGCGAGGTGAGCGATCGCATCGTGCGTCAAAACCTTTGCCTCACCCTTTCCCACGGGCAGAAGGACGAACTGCGCAGTCGAGTAGGAGCCCGTCCCAAACGGCGCAACCGCCAGAACCGAGTTTCCATCAGGAGAGATGGCGCTTGCGTAACCTTCGCCCAGTTTGACCGGCGGCGAGCCATCGGTTTTGCGCAAATAGACCGCGTAATTCTTGCCGACGGCCTCTCCCTCGACAGTGATGAGTACATTGCTTCCATCGGCGGAAAGATCGTCACCGCGAGAAAAATCCAACCAAGAGAGATCGCGTGACTCGCCGGAGAAGCTGCCCAGGACTTCGTAGCGCTCAACGTCGCGAGTAACCAGTAACCGGCGGTCGCGCGAGATGTCATGGAGTGTCAAATCGCCCGACTCGTGAAAAATCTCCCGCTGTTCTCCACGCAGGGTCACCCGATAGATCGCACGGGGCAGCTCCCGTCCGGCTCCGATTTCGTTTCCCGAGAACCACAGGGAATCGCCGGAAGGGTCCCAGGCAAGCCCTCGCAGACTGGCCCATCCGCTGGTCAGGTCTCTCTTCTTCCCGCTCATATCGACAACCGCAACCGTTCCCGCATCGTCCCCCTCCAACGGGTGATCCAGGAAAGCGATCAGGTCGCCTCGCGGTGAAATGCGTATGTCGCTGAACCAGGGTCCACCAACGGATTCGTACAGTACCGACCCGATGGGGAACTCCAGATGGCAGTGATTCCCGACCCAGTGGACAACGGCCAGATTCTTGCCGTCACGGTCCCAGTCCGCCTCCTGGACGCTGTCGAGAATCTCGCGCGGAGCAGCGCCCGTGAGCGGCATCAGCGCGAGTGTTCCGTGACTGATCCAACCTGTCCATCCGAGCCCGGCTCGCCGCGTCAGCAGGACGGCCATCTCTCCCGAAGGAGAAACTGCCAGAATGTCGGCGTCTTGCAAAGGGTAGGGGCGCGATTCTGGAATGTTCGGCTGTGTCCAGAACAGTTGTGGGGGTTTTCCGTCCCAAGCAGCTCCGTACACCACGCTTTGGCCCTCCGGACTAAAACGCGCAGAACGGATGGCACCTTTTCCGAAGGTGATGCGGTGGAACTCCAAAGCAACTTGGGTGGGACGAAAAATGAGGATGGCCACGCCCATCAGAATAATGAGCGTCGCGACAGTCGCCAGTGTGAAGTTACGGCGTTTGGCAAAATGCTGCTCCGCATCGCGATCGCGACGATCCTTCTGCGCCTCAATACCCAGTTCGGCTTTTCCTGGAATAAGAGGCGGCGCTGACTCTCCTTGGCTCAGCTCGCTTCGCACCGGCGCGACAAAGCGATAGCCTCGCCGCGGGAGAGTCTCGACGAACCTCGGATTCTCTGCGGAATCTCCCAGAGCCGTCCGGAGCTTCGCGACCGCGACATTTACGGCCTGATCGAAGTCACCAAAACTCTCATCGGGCCAGATGCGGGTCCGCAATTCTTCTCTGGTAACCACCTCGCCCGGGCGCTCAAGTAATGCCTCCAAGACCTTGAAAGGCTGCTGCTGCATCCTGATTCTGACGCCGGCCTTGCGCAATTCCCCCGAGTCAAAATTGGCCTCGTAGCTCCCGAATCTCATGATGGAGGGCTGTTTCACTTTGGCTCCACTGCGCAGGGAGTCTAGCACAGGGGTGAGCGAGCGTAACTCCGTGGAGATATCTCGACGGATGCCCTGCGATATCAGTGGATTACGTGGAAAGATATTGGCTATATATAAAAAATTGTTGGTGAATTGACCTTCTCATAAGACCAGCGTCAAAGTCCCAGGGAATTAAATCGGGCTAATTCGATTATTGGAACAGTGAAGCCAGTGAACCGGGGGGAATGCAGGTGCGCTGTCAAGTCTCGTGCAACTCGGCAGGTGGACAGCGTAGTCAGCCCGGGTTCTTCATAGCGGAGCGCGCAGCGAGAATGACCGGATACGATCAGAATCGCGCCGACGATCTCGCTCTAATAGCTGAGGCCAAGCGTGGAAACCGCAGCGCCTTCGCGAGGCTGGTGCACAAGTATGACCGCGCGGTGCTTCGGGTTGCGCTCCACGCGACTGGCTCGGAACTGGAAGCCCAGGAAATCTACCAGAAGACATTCATGAAGGCTTACAAAAGCCTCTTCCGCTTCCGGCTCGAAGACTCCTTCCAAACGTGGATCCATCGCATCGTGGTCAATCTCTGCATGGATTACCTGCACCAAAGATATCTCCGGAACCAAGGGGTGCGTGTCGGAACCAATTCGAGTGGAGGGGAATTCGATCTGCTCAGGCAAATCGCAGACGCTCGGGCCGGCGCGAATCCCGAGCACGACCTGATGCGGAGTGAACCGGACAGCCACATCAACCGCGCGCTGCAATGCTTGACGCCGCTCCAGCGCATGGTCTTCGAGTTAAAGCATTACCACAACCTGGACTTGCAAACGGTAGGCGAGATTCTGAATGTCGCCGAAGAAACAGCCAGGAACTTGCTGCTTCGCGCCACACAAAAGCTGCGCGGCGCACTCGGAAGCAAGAACAGGCCGTTCGGAGAAGAGGGATTGCTAACCAATGATCGAGTTGTTTGATCGACCTGGCGCTAGTTGTGTGGACGAGGAGCGCGATGCCATGGTTCGCCCCGCCGTTGTTGACACTGACGACGAAGCGAAACTGGTGGCCGGAGCCCGTCGGGGCGAAGCGCGCTGCTTCGAGGCTCTCATGAACCGCTACGAACGCAAGATCTTCCGCCTGGCGAAGAACCTCACCCAGAACGACAGCGACGCCGAAGATGTTATGCAAGAGGCGTTCCTGAAAGCCTTCGAGCATCTCGGAGAGTTCCAGGGCAATTCCCGCTTCTACACATGGCTTGTGCGGATCACGATCAACCAGGGACTGATGAAGCTGCGCAAGCGCCGCACCAATCATGTCTCACTCGACGAGCCGATTGAAACCGAGGAGCACTCTCTTCCCCGGGAGATCGAAGACTGGGGACCTTCACCGGAACAACGGTACTCGCAGGAAGAACTCTCGGTGATGCTCTCTGCGGCAATTGCGGACCTTCATCCCGCGCTGCGCGTGGTGTTCCAGTTGCGGGACATCGAGGATCTCTCCATCAAAGAGACCGCGAAACTGCTCGGCATTTCGGTCTCAGCAGTGAAGTCACGCCTGTTGCGCGCTCGGCTGAAACTGCGCGAGAAGCTGAACCGATTCTTGCGAAAGGGCGATCGATACTCAAAAATGGCATTCTTTGGCGCCGACGACGTCGTGGTTGGTCGAAAGCAAATGATTTCGTGGATGCGATTAAACGCGGCTCGGTGACGGCATCACTCTGAGGCTACGGGTCTTCCGTAAGGACAACCAGAATCGGATCCGGGGTGGTCGCATGTTCCCTGTATCTAAAGAGATCTTCTCAAGGAGTTAACGACGGAACAAGTCCGGTAGAAATGATCCTTGTGCGAGAGAGTTTGGAAGAGATGCTGTGTGGAAATGCGGAGCGACGGAGGATGGAGTTCCCTCGCACTAAAACCAAATAGGCCGACTTATCGTTCCAAATCCCATCCGAGCACCAGCCGCCATCGGTTGGCCCGGCAGGGGCGTGATTTTCCCGCCTGACGACATGCCCATTGCTGAGCTGCTGGCCGAATTCTTACGGCTGCGATTGCGGCGGGAAGAGTGAAGTCCGGTTGACCTCCTCTCTAAATGCAGCCGTTGACGGAGAACACCGCACAAAGTACCATCTGCTTCATGGCGTCGTCGAATTACCGCTTGGTTCAACCCGCAACGGAGAGTAGACGTGAGCTGCCCCCGGAGTTTGATGATTTTATCTCTCAGGCAGCCGTTTCTACTGCTCTAATCTCGATCTTTCGCGGAAAGTTTTGCGATTCCATCCTGCCGAATCGAAAAACGACTACTTTCAAGAAGGAAGAGGTCATCTACGACGTGGGGGACAAGGAGCGAACGTTCTTCTTTCTCCTGGACGGATATGTAAAGGTGGGAACGCTTACCTCTGATGGCCACGAACTGATCTACGACGTACGAAAAGGGGGAGATGTGGTCGGCGAACTTTGTGCGTCAGAGCCGCGCCGCCCAGACCGAGCTGTGGCGCTGGAGCAAACAGACGCGATCCCCGTGCCATTTCAGGACGTGATGGATGTCGTGCGAAGGCAACCTGACTTGCTGGCGCGACTGGTGGATGTTTTTTGCCGGGCGCTGAATGAAGCCTATGCCCAGGTGAACACATTGGCGGTGGATGACACCGTTCATCGGCTGTGCAAAGTGCTACTGAAATTGGCGGCAAAGATAGGCCAGAGTTCAGGATCCGAGGTCGAGATTCCCACGTATCTCACGCAAGAAGAAATTGCGCAGATGGTGGCGGCCCGCCGAGAAAGAATCTCAACGGCATTGAATTCCCTCCGCCGCAGAGGAATGATTGAGTACACGAATCATGGGCACTTGGTGCTGAATGTGAAGGCCCTTGAAAGCTATTCCACTCCATAGCGGAGCAAGACTAACCCTTCAAATCACGTAGCCCGCCTGAGTGTTACCAAAGTAACTGACTCCCCCAACTGGGACTGATAACTGTACGTGGCAGCACGATCCCAATTCGAAAAGCGGGGGGCTTTGCGATGAGAAAGACTCTAGCTTTCCTGTTCCTACTTGGATTCGTCGTCCTCTGTTTGGCACTGGGCAGTCAATTGCAGGTCGCAGCGCAGAACGAGACACATAAGAGTTCCGGATTCGATACGACGATTGACAAGCATGCGCAGCAGATGATCGAGAGCGGGAGGCATATCTTCCGCTATGACACGTTTGGAAGCGAGGCTTTCTGGGGCGATGCCTTGCAACTGCATAAAGCGATAGCGGGGGAGAAGAACGGCGGGGTTGGTGGCGGAGTGAGTCCCAAGACCGCACTATCGGTCGGGCTGAAGGTAGACGCGGATGCTTTGCCTGAATCGCTTAAACAGCAGCTCAAAGAGAGCAAGGTCAACCTGGACGATCCTGCGACAACGCTGGCCTTGCTGAAGCTCAATTCCGTAATTGGAGTGACGGGCTTTTTTGATCGGGAAGGAAACATTCGCTCGATGGGAATTCATTGCGCTTTCTGCCATTCCAGTGTGGATGATTCGCTCGCCCCTGGAATCGGAAAGCGGCTAGACGGCTGGGCCAACCGCGATTTGAATGTTGGCGCGATCGTCTCTCTGGCTCCCAGCTTGAAGCCCTTCACAGATCTCCTCGGAGTGGATGCCGAAACCGTCAGGAAAGTCCTTGCGAGCTGGGGGCCAGGCTGTTTTGACGCAGAATTGGATAAAGACGGAAAGGCTCTCCGCCCGGACGGCAAACGAGCTTGTACTCTGATTCCCCCGGCTTTTGGCTTGGCGGGCGTCAACCTGCACACCTGGACGGGGTTTGGCTCCGTGACATACTGGAATGCTTATGTAGCTGCAACGGAAATGCACGGCTCTGGCACGTTCTACGATGCCAGACTCAGCAATTCCGAGCAGTATCCAGTTGCTGCGAAGAGCGGATCAAGCAACACGCGAGGCGTGCCAGACCGGGTGACGTCGAAGCTGGCCGCGCTTCACTTCTACCAGTTGGCGATCCCTGCACCGAAGCCAACCGATGGGAGCTTTAACAAGGGCGCGGCAGAGCGCGGCAAAGAAATCTTCAATGGCAAGGGGAAATGTTCGAGTTGCCATGTCCCGCCGCTTTTCACAGAGCCAGGGAACAATCTTCATGCTCCAAGCGAGATCGGTGTGGATTCATTCCAGGCGGATCGCTCGCCCACACACATGTACCGTACCGCGCCGCTGGCCGGATTGTGGAGCCACGCCGAGGGCGGGTTTTATCATGACGGCCGGTTCGGGACTTTGCAGGATGTCGTCGAACACTACAACGGAGTCCTTCATCTCGGGCTGAGCGAATCGGAGAAGGCGGCAGTAGTGGAATACCTGAAGTCGCTCTGAGTCCGAAATCCAAGGAGAAGAGACACCCACCCGATCGCCCTCCGGGCGTCTTCGGGGGTGGATGAGCACGCTTGCGTCATTCAGCCCGAGCCCTGTATAAATTACAACCCATGGCAACTTTCTATGACGAGAGCGGCTCAGCCGTTGCTTATAGCGATGACGGCACCCAGTTTTCACGCTCCCATTGGTTGGGCTAGTCGGCAACATCGTTTTAGGTGAGCTTAACCAGTACGGCCACGTCGAATTTGGAGTAGTACTTCTTAACGTCCCGTGGCCCGTATTTATGACGGAACTTGTCGACGACCGACTGAACCGCTTTGGGCTCGGCAACAAGAGAACATCGGAACTCCTTCTCTTGGCCCCGAGCCGAGATTCGGATAGACGGGTTGTGAATCACGTTTTGATACCACTGGGTGTCCGAACCACGCA
>JBARRP010000138.1:0-8118 GCA_049644285.1 Candidatus Acidiferrales bacterium
ACGATAGGTCGCTTTCGCAAGTCACTCGAGTCCGAAAAGAATGACACCAAGATCTCCTGGATCTGGTTGCGCCACCAGAAAAACAGCGGCAAAGGGGCAGCGATTCGAACCGCGTTATCGCATGTGGATACCGAGCTCGTCGTAATGCACGATGCTGACCTTGAATATCACCCGGCGGACCTTGTGAAGATGGTCGAAGTATTTCTGTGTGAGGACGCCGAGGCGGTATTTGGCTCCCGTTTCCTGCCCGGTAGGTATAAGCGCGCTCTGTACTTTCGACACTCGCTGGGCAACAAACTGCTTACGTTCCTGTGCGACTTGGTTTGCGACCTGAATCTGACCGATGTGGAAACTTGTTACAAAATGGTACGGGCGGATCTCCTCAAAAGTGTCCCACTCGAGAGCTGCACGTTCGATATCGAGCCCGAACTGGCGATCAAGTTGGCTAAGCGCGGTGCCCGAATTTTCGAAGTGCCCATTAGCTACTCGGGCCGGACCTACCGCGAGGGGAAGAAGATCGGTTGGAAAGACGGGGCTCGCGCCCTGTGGGCCATTCTCCGCTATGCGGCTTCCAGTCGGATCTACGCTCTCGATGAACACGAGGGTGAAATTCTCGAGCGGCTGAACCGCGCTCCGCGGTTTACTCGCTGGATGGCGGACGTCATTCGGCCTTATGTGGGAGACCGAGTTCTCGAAGTGGGAGCAGGAACCGGAAATATGTCGGTTCACCTGATGCCACGCTCGGTCTATTGCACCACTGACATCAACCCACACTATTTGAATTATCTGGTTGCGCTGAAGCCGACTCGGCCGTACATGCACGTGGCTTACACGAATGTGATGGACGCGGCAACCTTCCCGATTGGGCAATCGTTCGACACGGTTGTTTGCCTCAACGTCGTCGAACACGTCCAAGACGATGTCGGAGCCTTGCGAAACATTTGGAATGTCTTGGACGACGGCGGACGAGCCGTCATTCTGGTTCCCTGTGGACAGTGGCTCTACGGCAGTCTGGATGAAGTGCTGGGACATTGCCGGCGCTATACTCAGGAGCAGCTCGCCAGGGTTTCACAGCAGGCCGGATTCCGTGTCGAGCAGATTCTAAGATTCAACCGTCCGGGCGTGGTGGCCTGGTGGCTCAACGGGCGCATCCTGCGTCGAAAAACATTCGGGCTTGGGCAGATTCGGATGCTAAACGTTTTGACGCCAATCTTTCGTCTATTGGATCCGTGGATTCCACTTCCCCCGCTTTCTCTCATCGCGATTTTGCGGAAGGAAAACAAGTGGCGGCTTGCCCGAACCCGTAGCCACACTCAGTCATGTTGCGGACACGGCGTCGTCATCCAGTGAAGAAAAGGGAGAACTCCATCACTTTGAAGCTGTTGCGTAACCCGCCTAGATCATTGATTCCAAAGGGTAGGACTTGAGTTATGCAACAGGCTTTTCAGAAGAAGAGGGTAATACAGCACCAGGAAAGGCCGAAGTATGCGTGGCATCGTAGGGATCGCTAGTCCGGAACGCATCCGCGCGCAGGACGGAATTCCTCTGCGGCGAATGTACGACACAATCCTGCATCGCGGCCCCGAATCTCCTCGCCCAATAAATAAAATATAGGTTAGGTTCTAAACGGCCGATCGATTCCTCGAATAGGATTGCATTTCGGGTGAGTGAGGTGAGTCCGGCTAGTCGAGATGCCTGCCTGACCACGTCTCTCTGTGGGTGTAAAATATGGCCCTCCAGGTCCGGAGTTTTCCCATTCGAGTACGAGAGGATTGGAAATGGACAGAAGAGAATTGGGCCGATACAAACGGGTGCTGCTCGCCAAACGGGACGAATTGTCCGTCAAGAGCGCCGAAGCTGAAAGTCCAATCCCGGCTGCAGGAGGCTGGGAAGGCGATCCTGTCGACCAAGCCACTGCCGATGCCGAAGCGGAGCTTCAGATCCACTTGCATCAAACCGACAGCCGTCTCTTAAGAGCAGTCGAAGGAGCACTCAGTAGGATCAGACAACGCACGTTTGGCATCTGTGAGGCCTGTCAGCCATGAGCACGCTTATACTGTTGGATTGCGAAGCCGGCCACCCAGATTGGTTGGACCGCGACTTGGGTCTCACTATGGGCTGGCGGGATTGCGGAGATCAAGTAATCGACCTCGATCGGACCTTGTGCGGCACGAACATGCTGGCCGTAGGGAGAGTTGCGGCGGATACACAAGTGCCGCTCGTGGTTTGAGGTACCGGGATGAACACCAGTTACATCCAAACTCCCCATAATTTTCTCACCGCCGCCGCGCGAAACGTCCCCGCGACCCCGTGTCTCTTTTTGTTCCACACCGTCTCCAACGTGGGGTATGCGATTGAACCCGCCGAAGCTTTATTCTACGAGGTGGGTTTGGAAATCGCGGGGGGTGACCCATCACGGGTCCACTTCGGGTTCCGAAATCTTGACGGAGGACACCCTCGCAGTCTACCAGACAGCTTCAAGAACCTGATTGCCTACGACTATTCTAACCGAGATCCGCGCAATATCCGGCGCCTTGCGGATTACGTGAAGCAGAATCAAATCCGTCTTGTCGTGTTTTACGATATCCAGCCGGTTGACCGGCTCTTCAGGCCCTTACGCAAGGCTGGTGTTCGTACGATCGTCTCCTACTGGGGGGCCCCGATCTCCTCCCGGATGCCGCTATGGAAGCTGGCGCTCAAGAGGCTGGAAGTTACTCTATCGCGTTCGAAGGTCGACGGGTTGATCTTCCAATCGAAAGCGATGGCAGATCTCGCGATTTATGGCCGTGGGGTGCCAGCAGAGATGATCGACATCGTGTACACAGGCCCAGATATTTCAGTCTTCAAGCCGGCGCGTTCGGCCTATGTTTACGAAGCTCTGGATCTGCCGCGAGACAGGAAGGTCGTCCTTTATGTGGGCCATATGGAGCCCAGAAAAGGGGTACGCACGCTGATCGAAGCAGCGATCGAGTTACTGCATCACCGGAAGCGGCGGGATGTTT
The DNA here is from genome assembly GCA_049644285.1 of Candidatus Acidiferrales bacterium. Lineage (GTDB taxonomy): Bacteria > Acidobacteriota > Terriglobia > Acidiferrales > UBA7541 > CAVRXT01. Next base: position 3,003 of record JBARRP010000138.1, read on the forward strand.
GCTTTCTGCTTCTTGGGAACAAGGGGGACGAGAGCAAGCAGTACGAACGGTTGTATGCGGGATTGGGCATCGACACCCTGATTCGGTTTGGGGGTTATCGCTCGGACGTTGCCAAGATCTACCCCAGCTGTTTCTGCGGGGTAATCCCAACAAGCGGTTGGGACTCGTTCCCCCGCAGCCCTCTTGAGATGGCCGCGTCGGGCCTGCCCGTGATCGCGGCCCGCTTGCAGGGACTCCCTGAGTCAGTCCTCGATCGGCAGACGGGTCTGCTGTTCGAGCCGGGGAGCGCAGGAGAGCTGGCCGGCTGCATAGAGACACTGCTTAATCAGCCAGAGCTTGCGGCGGAGTACGGTGGGCACGGACGCGAACGGTGCGAAAAAGAACTCAATCGGGATAATCAGCGGAGGCGTTTGCGTGAAGTATTCCTGAAACGGCTGGGGATCGCCGCTTCCGTCACCGATTGACGGAACATCGGTCTTCGTGCAAGGCAACTCTTGCGAAACGAAATTTCTGAAGACGGGTCAAGATCCAGAACTCGGTCTCCACATTTGATCTTGTCTTCGCAACTCGAGGATGGCCAAGAGTGCTTCCGTCTTTTCCTTCCCAACCATCGCCGCGCGGATGTCACTCGGATCACCGATCCACAGTCGTGTCTGCCGGTGCGAGCATCCATTCGAAAAATGCGCGTTATCTGCGGCTTCCCGCCCGGACTGAACTCGGAAGTACCGCGTAAGGAGTCCGAGCCCCGCCCGACTCGCGTTCCGAGCCTTGGTTGTTCGACCGCTTCCAAGCTTACTCGACCGTAGAGAGAGGAACGCAGTTATTCGGTCAATTTGCGTGCCAAAACAATGTACTCGCTGCCCGTCGATCTGAACCCGAGGACATTGCGGTCTGCCAAATTTTGCAACCGATGATGCAGTGCGATTCCAAACGAGCGGGGCAGGAACTGATGGTTGAAACAAGTGAAAGGCCCGAACCCAACCGTCATGCTTCTTACTTTTGCAAGACGGGCTGAGGAAAGCCATTTATCCACGTTTGCCATCGCATGGGGGCGTGCCCAAACCTGGGGTTGTGCCGAGCCCCGCCACCCCGCCCGCCGAAGTAGGGTTTTCACTGCTCTTCTGACGGGCGCGAGTGGTCGACTTTTTCTCGGGTCAAAAACCGTGGCGGGATCAAGCAGGTCACTGAGACCCCAAAGATTGTGTGCGGTCAAGATTAGGTGCCCGCCCGAACGGAGGACTCGAGCCATCTCGGCAATAGCCTCGTGCGGGGAATAAATATACGGGATCACGCCGATGGCGAGCACGAGGCCGAAGGAGCCACTCGAAAAACAAAGATGCTGAATATCGCTTGCGATCGCTGTCGTTCGGTGCCGCACACCGGTTTCGGCGGCGTGCTCGAGTGTGCGGCCAAGCATGTTGAGAACAGTGTCGACCGCAACGACTGGATGGCCCGCCTCTGCGAGTGCAACGGTTGTAAATCCGGCCCCACACCCGACTTCTAAGATTCGGTCGCGAAGTGATAGACCCAGTTCGCGAACCCAAGTAAGGACAAGCGCCCGACGCTCCTGTATGATTACTCCTAATTCACTTCTCTGAAAATATATATCATCCCAGGTAGATACCGCATTTCGAAAGTGAAAGTCTACCTCCTTCTGGCATTGCCCGGCATCACTCTTGGACCCCGTCGTTTTGCGGCGGCCCCACACCAACGGCATAATCGTTCACCTCCGCACTTGAAATTCGCGGCTTCCTATCCAAATTCTGCTCTAGTTCCTCAGTGAGCGCCCTCATACTGCGGTTGAAAAGTTGCTGCCCCCAGATTTACCTGAAAGAGGTTGTTCTCGACTCGCGCAGGTACGTCACGCAGTGCTGCTGAGCGAACGAGGCATTCAGGCTCAATCTGAAATCCCACCTCGAGGACCCACGCTTGTCGCCTAGATGTTTGATTCTGTCCAAAACCAGCTATTCAGCCGCAATGCTCGAGGTGCGTCTGCGCGAGACATCGCCAGACATTCTCCGTACCTGAACCCCAGTGGTTGGAAACTGAAATGTCACTTTTGCTGAAGTCAGCAGGTGGCTAGGCTCCGTTCTTGACTTGGCGCGGAAAGTAGTTGAACCGCACAAATTTCAAGGAGACCCATTTGAAGACCCAGCGGCCGCCCCAAGTAGTCATCGATGCCGTCTCTTTCGTCTCATAGAATAGACTGTACCACCCACCTCTGATCTTTTGCCAAATTCTGGGATTCCGATTTAGCTCTGTCTTCTCGAAGTCAACACCCCCTAGGACTACTCGATTGGCGATTAAATATTAAGAAAGTCGCTTCAAAACATGTTCTAGGGAGTTTTTGATCCAGACGAACTCTTGAAACTCGACTGCTATCTCGAGAATCAAAAAGAAAACAAGCAGCTCTCCCAGGACGTGTTTCCAGGTGCCCTGGTCAAACAGCGGGTCCACATGTGGAATCAAGGATGGCTCCAGAAGGGTCCGAGCAGCGAAGTAACCGAGAAGTCCGAGTATGCCCCCTGCAACTACATCGCTTGGATAGTGCCCCCCAACAAACATGTGAGGAAGACTTACAAATAGCCCGACCGCCACCCAGAGCACCGAACCTAGCATCCTGTTTATCGAAAATATGCCAGAAGCGACAGCTCCATATAGGGCGGTGGACTGACTCGGGAAAGAATTGTCATTGATATTTTCCGACAGGAACTGGGGATAAAAGTTCGCGAGGACAGGGTTGCGCGATGGTGGTAGCCACGAGACTAATTTTCCCGCCACCAGCGCCAATATGGTGGCTACGAGTGATCCACAAATCGTTGTCAACACCCGCCGGCGCAGTTGTTTGTCACCGGGCTTCGCACCGTGCGTCCAGAAAACGAAAAGAAAAGCAGCGAACCAATAGCCCCCGAGCACGTGGTGGCGGATGGCGCTTTCCACGCTCAAATCCAGCAGCTGAGACCACCCTAGAAGCTTGGCGAGTTTACCGGCGAACCAAATATCGATTGTGCTGGGATGCAGGGGCACCTAGCGGGCCTTAGTAAGATGCATATGAAAGCCTGCATATTCTAGCACACGCTCATGGGCGCCAGAGGCTAACTCCCGCGCCCTGGGATTTTCTTGGACACCGATTTGTGATGAAAATGAGTGAGAAATCACGAGGGGGTATCTGATTGCTAAGGCGGCCACCCAGACTGGCTGGACCGTCTCTTGGGTCTAGCGGTAGGCTGGCGAGATTGCGTAGATGAAGTTCGACCTGGATGGGAAACTTGTGGTGCGGCCAGAGGTGTTTCAAAAAATCGGCGGCCTCTCACTGCGACTGGGCCCCGCTGGCGTCGGGATGGGCGAAGACGCGACTCACGGTGGAGCGGATGTTGTTGTCCAGGATCCCGACGGCGAGTCGACCACACTCGCCAGCGGTTTCGTATACAATGCTCTTGCTCCGACGATGAGTGTATCCCGACGGCGGGTCGAGGTCCAATTGGCCTTCGAATAGTTTAGTATTCGGAGAATGGCCGATGGCCACAAACACGCCCGCGCAGGGTATTTCGCTCACCGCCCCGCTCGTGAGATCCCTGAATCTTATGCCTGTCACTAGAGGATCGCCCAGGATTTCCTCGATCACGGTGTTCCAGATGAAGTTGATCTTCGGGTTCATTCTCGCTCGTTCCTGCATGATCTTGGAGGCACGCAGGGTGTCGCGACGATGGATGACGGTCACGTGCGAGGCGAATTTGGTGAGAAAGTTGGCTTCTTCCATGGCGGTATCGCCACCCCCGATGACGACGAGCTCCTTGCCTTTAAAGAAAAAGCCGTCGCACGTCGCGCAGGTGGAGACACCATGGCCGAGCAGGCGGCGCTCCGACTTGAGCCCGAGCATCTTGGCGGTAGCGCCGGAAGCAATTATCAGAGTCTGCGTCTCAATAGCTTTCTCGCCCTCGATCGAGAGAGTAATCGGAGGATCCTTGAGTCCCACATCGGTCACATTGCCGCGCATGAACTCCGTTCCGAAGCGCTCGGCCTGCGCCCGCATCTCTTTCATCAGATCGGGGCCCATGATGGCATGGCGGAACCCCGGATAGTTTTCCACCTCGGTCGTGGTACTTAACTGGCCTCCCATCTGATGCCCGTCGACGAGGACCGGCCACAGGTTGGCGCGCGCGGCATAGATGGCTGCCGTCAATCCCGCAGGCCCGGAGCCCATAATGATGACATTACGCATCGCTTAGAAATTTAGCACAGCAGCGTCGAGAATGCGACTTGACCTAGGTGGATGTCACGACCGCGCTGTCATTGGTGTCCTTCAGAAGCTATTGAACTGCTTCAGGGGTACAACAGTAAGACTGGTTATCGGATCTTCGGTGGGATATCGAAAGTTCTCTGGTGAACAACAGGTTTGGATTGGGGGTTACCGGTTTCAACAAACACCGCGACCGGCGGGAGCGCCCTATGCCCTGGGATTGTGCGTAGCGCCTGGAGATTATTTGTGCCTACGACGACTGCAGAGGGTGCCTGCCAGCCCGGCGAGCCCCGAGCCGAGCAGCACCAGGGTCGATGGCTCAGGAACTGGTTCAAGATCAGATTGCACGAGGACGTTGAACAAGGGCGTTATCCTGTTTACGCCGTCACTATCAAGAAAAAGCCCCGAAATGTCCTGCAAACCGCCGGTCTCCTGTACCTGGGCGGCTGGTCCTACAAGCTCTAGCAGTATCGCAGGGAGTCCACCCTCCAAATCGGAGAAAAAGTTCAACGTCCAACTCTGCACCCCGGTTGGTGTCGCGACAGCGGACAGCACAAGGAAGTCACTTGCACTGCCACCCGGTTCAATCAATGTGACAGCTGTATTGAAAGTGGCATTGTGGACCCCCGAGCGAACGCCAATAAAAGAGCTCAAGGGGCTCACCGTCTCGCCGGTTTCGGCAATAGATTGGTCCAGGGGGTTGAAACACCCTACTCCTGTCTGGCCTGGGACACACAGACTAGATCCGAACTGAGGGACTGTGCGTTCTGGGATGGCCGAGATCACAATCCGATCTGAACTCGGAAGTACCTGGGCCTCAGAGTAAGACGCTACAAGGAAAAACCCAATGGAGACGATGGCGGACAGGCGACCAGT
>JBARRP010000139.1:0-4755 GCA_049644285.1 Candidatus Acidiferrales bacterium
TCAGGCATCTCAAGCACAACGCCGCCAAGCTCGGATTCCAACTGGTCCAAGCTCCCGCCGCCTAAACGCCAAGCTCAGGGAGTTTCTGGAGAGAACTCATCGGCCGCTGGTAGTGAACCGTCCCTCAGGACCAGGGCGCTCTTCCGGGGCAGGTCGAATCAACGACGATTCTGAGTAGCGCTGGAGGAGGAAACCGAAAAGTGCACAACACTGAAGTTCGACGTGGGCGGCCCCGCAGTGCTGGCGGCAACGATCACAACGTCTTCTCCAACGCCGGGCGCTGTTCCGGCCGGCACGGTCAAATCCACCCGGACGGTTCCGGACTCCCCCGCGCCGAGCGCCAGTTCTTTCGGTTCCACCTGGTTCACGAATTGATGCGCGTCCGTTACTGTCATGTTGAACGTACGCGGAAAGCCGATGTTTCGCACCGTGAACGCGACCTGCTTGGTGCTTCCTGCAGACAACTCATCAAAGTCCAACTTTGCAGAAACTTCCACACTTTCCGCGTGAAATAGATTCGAGAAAAATCTCTGGTATTGCTTCCCATTCGAGTCGCGTCCTATCACCGCAACACGGAATGACACATTCGGAAGATCCACGCTTCCGACGAATTCAAGGAATTCCGGGTCGGAATTCAGCGCGTGCATTTGCAGCTTCTGAATGGTCTGACCCTGTTCGGTAACCAGACAGAACTCGGTGGTCTTTGTTGCGCTGGCAGAGAGAGATGCCTGAAGCGTTGCAGGAGTTCCCGCCACCGGCTGCCCCTGTATCCGGAACAGTCCTTCGTGACCGGGACGGCCGCCTTCCTTCACAAACTCGACACCAACGAAATAAATATCACTCTGCGCCTGGGCCTCCATCCAATATCTGCCTGTGCCGGTAATCTCCGCGCGCCACTCTCCCGCTTCGGGCGAACTCACCGTCAAAATCCGGCCGCAATTCAATTCCGTGACCTCTGTGCTCGCCGAACCTTCCGTAATCGCTCCGCCGGAGGGTTGCGTCAGCTTGACCTCGCTGCCTTTTGTATCCACCGAGAACGTGAACGTAACTCTCTTGGTCACCGAGTCCACGGGAATTTTGATGGTTTGTGGTTTTCCGTCGAGTGTTCCCGTCGCCCAGAACACCGTTGCCACGTTGTTCCTCGTTGATTCACGCACGAGGTGAAAGGCTTTGACCGCTTCGGACCGTTGCAAAAACATCGGTATCCCGCCCGTCTCATTGGCGGTGTGGATGTAAGCAGGATCCGCCGGACCGCACGCGGCCGGACCAAAGGTCCTCGATCGATTCGTCGAAGACTGCGTCTGTCCGATCACCAACGAGGCAGACGCGCAAAGAAGTCCCGTACTCACTAACGCTCGCGCCCGTGCGCATACCGTAGGCCGTCTTGAAATTGTGGAATGCATTGCTCAGAGTGTAGCGCCGCACTCTCAGGGAGGCACTTTTTCTCTTTCTCCGTGTTGTAACCGACAGCACCAACGGTGCATCCGCTGAGGGCAACCGAATTGATGGGTGCGTCTGCATTCGGTCCCTTGGGAGTGATCCATGCAGAGCCTCGGGCTTGTTGCGGCGAGGGCTACCAATCGCAAGTACCGCGGAAAGTTGACGTGCAACGCGCAAACCGTAGAAGTGGCCGTACTCGGCATTTCGATTCGAGCCACCACGCGACAGTTATGCCCTGCCGCGGCTTGGCTGCGCAGTCGGTATGTCGAGGAGGATGCCGAAGGGTTTCCCTTCCGACCCGATTCAGTGCAGGAGTACATGGTTTCACACATGCCCATGATCTTCGCCGCTCGCATCAGCGTCCCTGCAGGAGCGCAATCCAATTTGTCAGCAGGGTGAGCGGAGAAGAACTGCCCGAAGGCAGCGAGTTGATGAGGAAGCGTCCGTCCGGGGCCACGTCATACTGCCAGACGGCGAAGTTCGGAGCCACGATGCGAGTCTGAAACAGCACGCGTGGCACGCTGGCAGACCTTGTCTGCGGGTCGAAGCTTACAGCCATTAGTTTCCTGTCCCGCTGGATGTAGAAAATCTGTTTGCCATTCCGCGCCCATCGGGCCTGGCCGCCACTATTTGACAGCTGGATCCGTGCTCCGGGCCCAGGGAAGGGTTGAACAAAAACTCCGGTCGGTCCGAACGAGTACGCAATCCATTTGCCGTCGGGAGAAAATTGGGCTTCGACTGCGTCTTCCGCGAATGGGGTGACTTGGTGATTGCTTGGGGAGTAGATCCCCAAGGAAGGAAAAGGATGCCCCTCCGAAAGACTCATGAACACGATATGGCCATCCAGCGACCAGTCATTAGGAATCCCACCGGCCTGGCCTTTTAGGAGAAGCTGCGGGGCACCGGAGCCGTCGGCTGCGATGTCGTAGATATCGGCGCCGAAGGCAGCAGAACTAAAGCTAATTCGTTTGCCATCGCGCGACCATACGGGTATCTGCTCATCGCCGCCATCAGTAAGCCGGGCACTGACCCCGCGTTGCAGATCCTGGACACGGATGAAGTGCTTGCCGTTGTGCTCGTCATCGGACGAAACCGCGAGAAAACGTCCGTTGGGAGACAGCGCCGGATCCTTATAACCGACCTCCGGGAGCTGGCCCAGTTCTTTGCCACTCGAATCGAACCACACGAGGCGCGATGGAGAATCCGCCGCCGATTGAAAAACGAGAACTCCCTCCTGCGAGACAGAAGCTCCGGACACGAACAAGATTGGATGCCTTTCCAGTTCCTGCTCTGAGATGGGTACAGCAGGTCCCGTCGTTTGAAGTCTGCCGGGGTCGAAGGGTTGCGCTACGAGCCTGCGGTCGCGAACATAGAGCAGGTGGCCAGAGGCGAAGAGCACGTTTCCTGTGAGCTCCGGCGAGATTAGCTTGGCGTCTCCCGAGTCGAGCGAACCCAGGTAAATACCATCACCGCGTGGATCAGCTGGACTGCTCCATAGAGCTATGTAAAGGAAGTGCTTGCCGTCCGGTAGGAAGAAGGGCCAACGATGGGCCTGGATGCTGCCTGGGCGCGGTAGTTTGGTCGTGGCAGCAGGAGTACCGCCGCGGGCAGGGACGCGGTTGAGTGGCCCGTGGAGGGAGGGAGCAAACACGATCGTGCCGTCGCGACTCCACGTCGCCCCAAATGGTAGCGGAGCATCGCACAAGACCTGCACTCCACCGCCGGTGAGATCCACCGTCTTGAGGCGCGCCTCGGCGAAGAAACCAATAGCGCGGCTGTCCGGCGACCAGAAGGGGAACTGAGCGCCCTCCGTGCCGGTGAGCTGTTGAGAGCCGGGAGTGGAGAGAGAGCGCACCCAGAGAGCGGTTTTGCCGTCCGCGTCAAGGGCGACGAAGGCCAGGCGGCTGCCGTCCGGCGAGATCGCGAAGTTGTATGGCAGGAAGGATGAATTCTGCGGCGGAAGGAGTGAGGAGCGCACCATCCTCGTCGGTTGTGGCGTGCGAAGAAGCGAGCGAGAGGCGAACACAATCGCTGCGAGAAAACAGATCGCAGCGACGCCCCACGCCACGATCTGCGAGGGCTTCCGCCGTGCAGCCATCGGAGCGGCAACGCCAGCATGCGAGCCGCCTGCGTCGATCCATTGAAGCTCCCGCTTCACATCGTGCACCGACTGCCAGCGTTCGTCGCGATCCTTTGCCAGGCAGGTTTTCACTACATGATCGAGCGCCGCGGGCGACGTCGGCCGCAACATCGAAATCGGCGGGGGGTCGCATTCGAGGATCGCGGCGATGACGCTTGCTTGCGATTTCCCGTCGAAGACACGTTTCCCGACCGCCATCTCGTAGAGCACTGCGCCCAGCGCAAAAATATCGCTGCGCTCGTCCGCCTCTTTGCCCTCGAGCTGCTCGGGCGACATGTATTGGAGGGTCCCGACGATCGCGCCTTCCGCCGTAAGCGGCTGGCGCGGCTCGGCATCGAGAGCCTTCGATGAAGTCGGCAGCGACGTCAGACTCGCGGCGGGCGCAAAATCGAACGGCTTCGCCAGTCCGAAATCGAGCAGCTTCGCGCCCGTCTTCGTCAGCATGATATTTCCCGGCTTGAGGTCCCGGTGCACCACGCCGTTGCGATGTGCTTTCTCCAACCCTTCGCAGATTTCGATTCCACACTTCAGCACCTGGACCGGTGGAAGCGGCCCCTTTGCCAAGCGCTGGGAGAGGGTTTCACCCTCGAGGTATTCCATGACGAGAAAATCGAGGCCGCCCTGATGGCCGACGTCGTAAAGCGTGCAGATGTTAGGATGTTGCAGAGCAGAAATGGCGCGAGCCTCGCGCTCAAATCGCTGTTTTGCACCGGGCTGTTCGCAGAGATGCAAAGGCAGAATTTTGATGGCCACGCTGCGATCGAGGCGCGTGTCGATCGCACGATAGACTTCTCCCATCCCGCCCGCCCCGATGGTCGCTTCGATCTCGTACGGGCCGAGACGTGTACCCGAGGGAAGTGCCATTGTGGGTAAATTATAGGTGAGGAACCTAGACTAAAGCCAGCGCCTGTCAGCCGTTCCGCTCATCTTCACAGAGTACTTTTGGCTCACCGACGAACAGACTCGCAGCGATCTCCCCGGTTAGGCGGCGTCTCCTCCCAGCCCCCTGTCGAAAGCATTCTTCCCTTTCGAAGCACCTCCCTGTCTGGACATACTGAATCGTGCGTCTATAATCTGCAGCTCATGACCACTACACACGAAAATCTATGGTCTCGCAGAGCGTTCATGAAAAGTGCCTTAGCCGGGGCGGCAGGCAGCTTGATTGCCGGGATTGA
>JBARRP010000140.1:0-4259 GCA_049644285.1 Candidatus Acidiferrales bacterium
GAAAGGGCTTTGGGAATTTCACGGAGCTGCAAATCGAGCTGTTTTGAGTGGATCGATAGGGCGTCGCATCCTTTATGTATATGTCCCACATTCCGGCCGCTCTCAGAACATTGATACTTTCATGTTGGAAGAACCCGGAGCCGCTCTGCCTTAGCGAGTTTGCGCTGGCGCTTGTCAAAGGTATAGAACGCATCCGGCTTAAGGAATAGCGCGGCCGCCACATGGAGAAGATCGAGGGTTCTGGTGCCAAGTTTCGCGCTATAGCGGCGCGAGAGAATCACCGCCTTTTCCCAGACCTCGGAGCCAAGCGGCTCCACTTGAAAGACACCGGCGCCTTGATGCTGCAGAAAGTGTTCGTGGACTAATCGAGCCTCGCGGCGGGTCCATTGCTTTCGGAACACTTGCAGCTCGACGGCATTGGTGAATTCCGCCTCGCTCAGGGAAGTCAGCATAAACACGGTTTGGACATCACCAGAGCAGTGGCCGCAGCCGAGTGGTCATCCTGACCATAGAGCGAGATGAGGAATCCAGTGTCAGCGTAGGCAATCAATAGCGGCCACGCTCCTCTGAGACAAGGTCGGTGCCGGTTTGAGGAGCCTTTTTACTGCCGAAGATCTGGCGGCGCAGGGCGGCAAAGTCGGGGTAAGCCTCAGGCTTCGGCCGAACCGGCAGCAGGCGGGCAATCACTTTCTGCCGCTTGTGAACCTCGATCTCCTCGCCCTTGTTCAGCCGGGCTTCGATCTCCGGAAAGTGATAGCGCAAGTCGCGCACAGTGGCCTTTTTCATGTGATTCATTCTAGCATCACATCGTGGTCCCGTCAATTCCCTGGCTTGAGGAGTCATTTGTCGCGATCGAGCCGTTTTGAGCAAGTCGACGGCCCCCGCATCCTTGCATATTATGTCTCCCGTAGGCGAAGCGCAGGCCCTTGCCGATCACGACTTTGGCCAGAGGACAGAAACGGCGTAGTGCCCGGTGCCCTCGGCCCCGAACCGGACGCGCGGCGTTTCAATTCATCAACCTTTCTCGGAGTTCCCAGTCCTTGAATATAACGCTGAAGTGCTCGCTAAGTGTGGCGCCCCTTTTCGGAAGAAACTGACGGGAATGCGAATAAGGATCGCTGACCAGCTCGCAGCGGCGAGACGATGATCTGTTTTTGTCGGGTTACTCCGAAGGTTCTATTTGGGCGACCAGTGCCTGAGGAAGGTTTGAAAGCCCCGCCTTTCGAGTTCGTTCTTGACGGGTGCCGTTGAGTCCGCATCAACGTAAGGTCCGACGGCCACGCGGTAGAGTCCGTCGGCGGATTCGTCGTAATCTTGCCCCGCAAAACGGAATATAACGGCCTTATCACCGGAATTCCTGAGAAAGTCGGTCTGCGCGAGACCCAAAAACACGAGACCTCACCGGAAGCTAAATCTGTCAAGTAGCGGACGAAGTGAGAGCCAGGGTTGACCAACACGTTCAACGGGCGACGCGGGAGCTGCTCTCGGGCGGTTCATTGGTGAATATGGAATGGAATTCCTGATTCAAGGTATTATTCGGGATTCATGTAAAATCCACGATGATGGACCGGGAATACGACATATTCGAGAGCCTCCAGGATGGCTCAGTGGCGTGGCGAGCGACGGTCCACGGTCTGCGAAGCGCTAGACTAAGAATTGCCGAACTCATAAAAAATACTGGAAACGAACACTTTGCGATGTACCCTCCAACTGGGGAAGTCGTTTTCCCTGTAGATGCCTCCAAGGCGACTTCACCTACAGGTGCCATCAAGCGTATATTTCAAATCGCTTATACAGAGCGACTACGCAGTGAGAGGACCGAACTACTGAGACGCCTTGGTTATGGAATAATCTCCGTGATTGGCAACGAAGCGGCAAAAGTTCTTCTTAGTGCGATGCAGCATACCGACCTCGTGCTCTTTATCGTGGGCCATGCAGCACCCGAACAGACGAGAAAAGAAATGGTTGATTGGCTCAAGGCGAAATATCCAAACGTCAAAGTTCTTGCTCTGAACCCGCCTAATCAGCAACTTCCCGGTGCCGATTACAACGTGGTACAGAACGGGCCGGAGAAATGGCTACCGTTCGTTTCAGCGCTGTAGGTAGTATCGCCTTCCTAGGGCCGTGAACGCCTTGCGGATAGACGATTGACTGCAGAGGAAAGGAAGACTACGTTAAAGGCCTCTTCCCCAATTAAAGGGCCCAAGACCTCATAAGCATCCGTTAAGACGCTTCCCTCGGGAGCCCACGCCTGATCTTGCCCCAGTCCCTCACCACAAAAAGATACGTACCCAGCTTTTCCCACCTTAATGCTGGTTACGGCATATCCTGCGATGCTGTGGCCGTTGCGCGAGCCCTTGTTCACGCGCATGCTGACAGTCGAACTCTGGCTTTCTTTCCTCTACGGGAGTTACAACGGCGCGATGGTCGTATTCTTGACAGAGATCATGCCGATCGACGTACGTACCTCAGGTTTCTCGCTCGCCTATAGCCTGGCGACCGCTGTCTTCGGCGGCTTTACACCGGCGATCAGCACCTACTTGATTCATCTCACCGGGAATCGCGCCGTCCCGGGTTTGTGGTTGTCGACCGCAGCTGCGTGCGGACTTGTCGCAGCACTCTTGGCCAAACCCCAGAACGCCATGGTTGAAAATGACCTCGTAGCAACCCCCTGAAAACGTGATTCACTTCAGTTCGACTTGAATCTCGGCGGCGTCACGGTCACCTATGTTTTCAGTGGAATGCTTCATGGTGTCGCGAAAGGCAATTTCTCCCGGTCTGCGAACATTGTCGATCGCCCTGCCATCCCCGAGTAACATGGTCGTATGCAGCTCGGTGAGGTATACCACCACATAGTGCGGATGCTCGTGCATGGGATCTTTAATATGAGGCGCCAGAACCGTGTGCAGCACCCGCACCCGTTCATTTTCAAAAGCGACGGTGACGTGCTGCGGGTCGAGCTTGACCGGATCGAGTGTGACAGGCGGCGAGGGGTTCTTTGGCGCATCGGGCTTCAACTCGACGATGACCTCCTCGAGCGGCTTGCCTGAGATGTTTTCTGTAGCGTGCTTGACCGCATCGATATATGCGACATCGCCCGCCTTTTGCTTTACTTCCTGTACCCGCCCATCGGCGCCGGTACGTTTCTGATCGCAATTGGTTAGATAGACGACCACTGACGCGGGGTGCTCGTGCATGGGCGTCTTTTCGTGGGGGCCTTGCCTCACACGCAACACTCGCACCCAATCGTTATCAATCTCTACTTTATTATTTTTCGGGCTGACTATGACGGGGTCCTGCGCCGCCACACTTGCGGCCGTCAGTCCCATTAGAATGGCCAATAATACCTGAAGCACTGTTCCTCCCGATTTGCGTGGCTGCTGCTCTGATTCCGCAGACTAGCAGCCTGCGTCAGCACGCGCGGCAACGATGCCCTCCCGGGAGCCGGCCAGCCACAGGTTATTATCCCGGTCCACCCTGCAGCCGCGGCAGCGGCCTGGAAGAACGTCAGGATCTCCGAAGCATATTGACCACATCGCCGTCAAACTCAAGCACTTATGGCTGACGGCGTGATTCTCGCGCTAGAACTAATTGTCCGTCAATAAGACTTATCACTATTTGACATAAACGACTCGGATCACAACCTGATTCACAATCGAAAGGTAAGTGTAGCGTAGAGATACCCCACGTTTTTCCCAGGAGGCGTCTGCGGCAAAATCGAGCTGCTTTGAGTAAATCGATACGGCCTCACATCCTTATATATATGTCCCACATTCTGGCCGAGCCCGGCAAGGCGAAGCGCAGGCGCTTGCTGATCAGGACTTCGGCCAGCGGATAGAAAATAGCCGAGGCGCTTCGGTGAGGGGGCCAAAGCACCTCGGCATCCTAGGGGAACTTTCTGGTCTCCGGGGGCCGGACTCGAACCGACACGCTCCTTTCGGAGCAGAGGGCTCCGTCCCCGAGCGCCTCCGCGTCTGCCGTTTTGCGCCACCCCGGTTCCGCTGTGTAGCAAGTCGACGACCAGCTTGACGGTCTGCGTTGCTGCTGAGGCGCGGTGGGTTAGCGGACCGCTTTAGTTCTCGCGGCTGCAACTTGTCAAAGGTGCAGAAACCGGTTCAGCTAATGCGCAGAGAGTTTCTGCAGTGCCGATGCGGTGCCGGGTCACTTCGGCTTGGCCGATTCGGTCGCAGTTGCGGATTGACGAAGACATTGTTCCGCGATAGGGTCGGGCCGTCATGCTGATCGGCGACCGATTGCGT
>JBARRP010000141.1:0-3346 GCA_049644285.1 Candidatus Acidiferrales bacterium
GGCCAATGGTCGTGTTTACAAACGTGGAAAGCGTGGATCGGATCATCTATGCGATTTTCAGTCGGTTCAATGAAGACTGGAAAAACCACACCCTCGAACTATTTACACAAGCAGCTTGACGTCACCCTCGCCAGCATTCGAGTCGTGCATCGCGGAAGCGATTGCGACGGCTGAAAGAATCATGGCGAGAATCGATAATAAGTGGCCGACACAGGCAACCAGACCAAGGTCCTGTTGAGACAGAAGGTGCTAGGATCTCAGCCCGGAGGAAAAAACCAATGGCGGACAAAGTTCTCAAGCGACTAGACTGGAGATTGCGCGCCTCTGGTTCAGCCCGCCCTCAAAATGGGATCGTTAAAGGAATCCCCCGCGTCCACGGAACGCGTACGCCGTTAGGCGTGAGAGGCGCGTTTTGCGAGCGATCTTACTCACTCGTGCAGGACGAGACTTAGGAGGGAATCGTGGACCTGAAGTCCGCCATTGTAGTGAATGAAACCCAGTTTCCTGAATTTGTTCATGAAGAAATTGACCCGAGAGCGCGTGGTGCCGATCATTTCTGCCAGCATCTCTTGCGATACTTTGGGGAGCATTTTTTGAGGCTGGTCTTGCGGGAGTGTAGCAGCTAAAGTGCCGGCAGGCCGAAGCGTCGAAAAAGCTGCAGTGGTAACCTTCTTCCCATCCGCGCGGCCCCTGCGACTCGTTGGAACATGCAGCAGACTGAGCCGGTTTTCCGTCCGCCAGAAGAGTTGTTTTCGATTCCGAATACGCACGGCGACGAGAGTATCACTCCTGGATTCCGTGCGGATCGGCCCCTTGGGCTGGAGGTGGCTTTGAGACAGCCCAGCTGGCATCGGGATCTTTGATCTCCAAGCGGCGAATTCCCCCTGAGAACCCAGCCTGTATTCTCTCGTATTCCGCCTTGTGTTTTGGATCAGGATGACTCCATTCATGAATGTAGTAAACCGCGTGAATTTTGGCTTGAAGCATTTCCTTCGTGCAGCCAAAGCAAGGCCGCATCGTGGTGTAGAGTGTGCTTCCCTCTATTGCGATGCCGAATCGAGCCGCTGAGAGAATCGCGTTCTGCTCAGCGTGCACGCAAATACAGAGGTCATACCCCGTACCCGACGGGTACTGATCGCGATTGGCACAACGATGACATCCGCCCTCCTCGCAGTTCTGCATGTTCTCCGGAGTACCGTTATATCCAGTCGAAATTACTCGGTCATTCCGGACAATAACGGCACCAATTCGATTGCCCAAGGCAGTTCGCCCGCCTTCGTACGGCCATCGCACTACCCATAAAATACTCATTTGGCTCAGGGCGCTCTGGTCTGTCTGCGTTCATCGCGGCTCCTCGACAACAGCGCCTCGAAGGTCTGCCTCACTCTGACTCAGAAGGCTCGCCAGGTGGCGGATCTTCCGCGCGCACGACATCCACAACGGCTTCGATTTTTTGATTCAGGAGTTCCGCGAAGCCCTCCGCTTCCTTCAACGTTGTGCCAGCCTTTAGATCAAATCCAAGATGACAACCTCTTAGGCACGGCAGTCCTTCTCCGCGCGGTTCTAAGGAAATCCAGGGCGGGCCAGGAGGAACACCTTTGGAAACTGTGAACAGGTATCTACTGCGGTCAGTTATCGACCAAGCCATCTCATCCTCCGCTGCGAACGATAGCAGTGAAATGTCGACGAGAACCACGATCCAGCACGCCAAAGCGAACGCGGTATCGAAATCATGTTATTGAGGACACATCCGTGATGCCGGTCCACACGCAAGTCTCAGACCAGTGGTCTGGCTACCGCCAAAGCTACCCTCACCTTTGGGGTGTGTATCGTCAGGCAGTAGTCCAGCCTCTTGAGAATCTCTAGCATTCGCGGCGGCATTTCGTGTGTCTCCGAATATTCAAAGGTCGCAGACTCTTCAAGGGGAATAGCGACAACCGCGAACTCGCCCGACAGGACAACTTCTTCAGCCGAAACTCTCTCCACTTTGCACGAAAACTCGTGCTTTTCGTTGGCAAAGTATGCGAGAGCAAGCAGCGAAGAACCTTCCTCTTTGCACTTAGCCAGCAGATCAATCGCATCTTTACGAGAGGAAAGCATACTTTGCGCCCAATGGTGAACCGTAAGAGATACCACCACAGGCCCAGCCGACGTCTGAGTCTTGCCGTCAAGTTTGGAGTAACCCCCCAAACGCCGCAAGGGAAATACGTAACGGTTACCGCACGCGAAGAGGACTCGCCCGTTGGTCGCGGCCCGCGCCGGCTGGTAGGCTCGTGGACGAAACGGAGGGCGACGTATGGGCAGCGAGGCGAAGACCATAGACGAGGAGGCACTTGAACATGCGCAGTGGGTAGCGGCCACGATCCGGGAACGTGGGCGAATAGAACGAAAGAGGCTGTATCGCATGAGGCCCAAGGGGTTGCACTTGCTGAGGTTCGAGGTGGCCGTCAGGAAGTTGAAGGAGGAAGGCAAGATCACGGGGACGAACATCTTGATTTGGACGGAAAAGTGATGGATGCGATCGTCGACGACGAAATTGTCTGCATGGGGTTCGGAGGTGCGCGGCGGATTCGAGATTTTCCACTCAGGAGGGTTCAGGCGGCTTGCTGGGGCTTTGCTTCTTCGGCCTTGGCTGGCTCTTCCTTCGCGCCGGAGGCTGGTGCGTTGGCATCCGCCGTCACGGGAGTCGGGCGAGACGAGATCTTGCCGGCTCGGAAATAGTGCGTGCGTTTGTTTTTCGCGTCTTTGTATGTTTCCAACCGATAGCCGCGCATGGCAAGGCCATGATACGCGGCCTGTCGAATTCTCTTAAATTCGGGGTTTTCTGCTTCGATCGGTAGCCACTCACCATCCTTCAGCGCTAACAGTCGTTCGATCAACTCCTGATACCTCGAGGGCTGGCCGCGTTTTGCAGGGGACATCACTAACACCTCCGCCGCGTGGCGCAAGGCTGAATGAGCTTGAGCCCGTAAAGAAGTCATAAAGATTGTAACGTTTTCGGAGTCCCTCCGCAGGCCAGAGTCTTGCAGCCCAGTTCAACGGGGTGATTCGCGGGCGTAGAATGGGTGGTCTCAGAAGGAGAACACAATGCCCCGCGACCCAGGACCCAAAAGAGAAGTTCGGCCCGATGAGTTCGAGGATATAGCACGTTCGTTGAGCATGCAGGTGGGTCTCCTGCTGAAGAGGGCCAACAAAGGCCCTTCGTCAAGGATGTGCCTAATGCCACAAAATAAATCAGCGCCAACAAAGCAAGACGACTGGGTCGATGTGCCGAATCAACCGGCACAGAGTTCAGGACAGGATGATTGGGTCGATGTGCGGCCGGCGGGACATGCGCAAACGCAAC
>JBARRP010000142.1:0-3207 GCA_049644285.1 Candidatus Acidiferrales bacterium
ACTCACCCGCGCCCTTGTTTAAGGAAGTCAGGGAATTAATTCTCCGTAAGTGCGCACCCGACAAGGAAAAGCAAATCAGAGAGATTTTTGAGAGGCAGCCGTTCGGGGAACTGGAACGCCTCGTCACGCAAAAACTCTTGGACGTGGTCAAGAGGGCCGCCAAACAAGAATTGGAAAATGAAAATTGGCTCCACTTGGTCGCTCGACTCAGCGGCCGAAGCTACGAAGAAATGCGAGTCATCGTCCTCGAATTCCTGGACACGGATGTCTTCACCGTGTCGATCGAGAACTGTGTTTCTTTCCTGGATCCGCTGATCGAATCCTGGGACATCAACCTCGCTACCTTTGGTATCGAAATTGTATTAAACCGGAGACTGGTTCCGGGGCACCCCACGAAATTTGAGTTTGTGGAAAGGGAACCTGATCAAACTTCTGAGGAGGAGGCCGGACTCAAAGAATTCCTTCGGGATGCTTCACTCAGTGGGGGTGCCACCCCGGATGAAATCAAGTTTCTCAAGAAGCTCAGGTTCAACGGGAAACGACCGACCCCACTCTATTACTACCGGGAATTGCAGAGCCTCAGAGACCCACTTCACTTTCAGTCGAGGTAGAGTTGGTCTATGCCGAGTCTGGACCGGGGTTCAAAAGAGAAGAGTAACGTGGAGAATCGCCAGTAGCGTCAGTATATCAACCACTCTAATAGCGGTTCGGCGCGCCTTGGGCTTCCTGGGACTGCCAGCTTGCTACGAAATTGCTGAACGCGCATAGGGAGGGGTTGGTGGACTGTCCAGTACTTGTAGCGGATAGAATCAACGATGTCGATAGCCTCATTGATGATCTTCTCTAAACCCGGATCACCCACGACTGGGAGTTCATCCGGAGTTTCGGCTCCGGAGGTAAAGGTATAAGCCAGCCTATCCTTTGTGCGGCTAATTCCTGCCCGCATTGATCTGGAAACGGCCGTGCTTCTGGTCGAAATAGGGACCCAGGCATTTGTTGTTTGGGCGTGAATCCCGCTCGCTTTCGCGCTCTCTACCGCCGGTCCTTCAGGAGGTACATCCATGGCATCTGCAACTGTACTACCCAATTCGGGTCGCCCATGGTTTCCCGCTATCGGATTGATCCGCTCACGGGGACGCTATCGCTCGAGACAGGAACAGAATAATCCTGGATGCTTGAGGCGGGTCGGGGTGTACTCTACGGACTGCTGCAGCGCACCTCAGACGCTGCCCCGCAAGAGACCCAAGGTCGGCTGGCTCCGCGGCCATCTGATTTCGTCTGGGTCTCGCCCGAGGTTTAAACAGATCCGGATTCCATTTCGTCTAGGATTGCTTTGTAGAACGGCACGAGTATCTTCGCGAGAGCTTTAGGGTCGGGCTGGTCCTGACGGATTTCCGCTTGGAGCTGCGGATGATGGTCAACAAGCGTTTGCACCAGAATTGCTGCAGCTGCTTCGTTCGGAGTTTGCATCGACGGGCTCCTCAAACGGGAACTAGACGCGGTGCAATTGTAGTATGGCGGATAGTTTCTGAACTAGGAAGGATCGTAAGACCGATGCCTCGGAACCGCTAAGGCTTTCCGGCGGCGTTCACCAACGGGCTGCACGCGTCTGCCATTTGACTTCTGCGCTATGAGCCGCTCACGAACACGCGTATTTCCGGCCGTGTTACCAACATCAGTCAAAAAGGGTTGCCGCGCCGAAGTCGCAAATCCGCTGCCGGTCAATTCCTTCATTCAACTGCGAATCAAACGCGATGGGGCTGGTGAAGAACGTCACCGAGCACGGTCATATGACGGTAACGGACTTGAAAATGGTCAGTGAAAGCTGCGAGAAGTAATGACTGTAGATAAGCTAAGTTTGTTGGAACCGGGAAAGTTGGCTGTCAAACCGAAAGAGAACATCGTGCGCAATCCTGGGCACTCCCGCATTGAGCAGGTTGAGTTGGAAGATGTGCAAGAGTTGATCGCCTTGCGTCATCGCCAATTGCGGCACACCTTTGTCGGGCGATCGCGGACCCTGCGGACCCAACGCGGCAACAGCACGCGTTCAGCCCGGCGTCTGGAGCTGATTCGGAAAAAAACCCTACGTTTCTTCTAGGAACGATTGGCGGACACCTGGCTACCATTCATCGGGAGCAAAACGAGGGTGTAGATTCCCAGAGTTGTCCCCAACGGAATCTCGGAGAGCGATAGAAATCCTGCAATAAGGGCTAGCATGCGTCCTGAGTCCAGCCAGCGGTCAGATGCCATTTCCGCCGTGGCAACAATCGGAACCGAATCACGCGCGGTTCATCTCGTCGAGGCGGCGATCTGGCGCGCTGCTCGGCCGCTTTGCGATGGGCGTCTCGGTCATCGAAACATTCGCAAAGGATAGTTCCGCTCCGACTCGCACCCTCTGCGCGACTCTGCTTGCTTCTGACCATAGCCCGGACTCCATTCATGAGCAGAGGACGACCTAGGCGACAAGAATTGGGTCGTGCGTGCAGCCGTGGCGAAGGTGCTCGGAAATCATCAGCGCATGGATGTGATTCCGAAGCTGCAGGAAATGCTCCAGGGTGACAAAGAACCCGTGCGTTTCATGGCCGCGGCTTCGTGCGATTGACCAGGCGGAAAGCAAAAAGACCCGCGAGGTGAAAACATCGGCCCCAATTCAAGAGGCTTTGTGTTTCTTGACAATGCTAACGCCGTTGTAGACGGACCCGAGTTTAGGTCCCGCTCGAAATGAAATGGTTTTGACGGACCTGCTGCCGCAGCGCTGGGCGGTTTTCTACAGTTCCCCTTGACACAGACAGGCTTTGGGCATAAGCAAAATCTGCTCCCTCCCCTGTTCACTGTGGAGCACAGCAAGGAGGTCTCTTGGGAAGTCGTGTCCCCAACGGGGATCCATTTCGCTTCATCTGCCAGCCCAGTCAAGACATTGGCCGTTTCCGATCCAGTTTTCGCGCCGGACTCGACAATCAAGCATTTCAGTTGGCGCATCAAGAAGATTGGCGACCTGCCCGCCTTGAGCAAAAACGCAATAGCATCTCAGGTTGTGAGGTAGACTGTCTGTATGAGGAGAACCTGCAGGACCACGCGCGAAAAGGAAACCATTGAGATAGGAGATGCGTGATGCCCACGAAGAAGCACCTACGCGGCGTTGGCAGCGAGGAGCAGCGCCAGTACGAGCACATCAAGGAGAGCGCTCAAAGGTCCGGCCGCTACGGG
>JBARRP010000143.1:0-26654 GCA_049644285.1 Candidatus Acidiferrales bacterium
GAGAGCCCTTCCGCAGCGAGCAACACGATCTTAGCGCGGATCACATCACAATACGGTGACGTATACTGGCGCGCCTGAGCTTCCAGTGCAGCGCGCTCTTCCTTGGAGAGAACTATCGAGAATGGGCTTTCTCTTGGCATGGAGGAGCAATCTCCTCGATGCCAAGCATACCAGAATATTGCCTCCTAAGGCTACTCTAGATACGTCATCTTATTTATGAAATGGAGTACTAAGCCAAAGGAGTTACGGAGGAGCGCTGGTTCAAGCCTCGATTCCTAGCCTATAGTCTCCGTTGCTGGCGCCGCTATGTGACGGCTTCCGCGTATAGTAATCGGATTCTGTTATCGAGTAACCGTCATGTTTCGCAGTGCGGCGATGCGCTCGGAGAGCGGCGGATGCGTGCTGAAGAGGCCGGTCAGCAATTGTCGTGCGCTCAAAGGCGCAACAATGAACAGCGAAGAAGTGGACGGGGGAACGTCCATGGGAATGCGCTTGTTGTAGGCGCCTAGTTTTTCGAGCGCTCGAATCAGACCGTAGGGATGCCCGACCATACGCGCGCCCGAGGCATCCGCTTGATACTCCCGCTGGCGGGAGATACCGAGTTGCAGGAGCAGGGCGGCAAAAGGCGCAAGGATCAGCATCAGAATCGCTGCCAGACCGCCGCCGCGGTCGTCGTCGCGATCGCCGCCCATGCCGCCGAACATCAACCCCCAGCGGCCGATTTCGGCGATCCAGGTGATGGCGCCCGCCAGGGTCGCGGCAATGGAAGACGTCAGGATGTCGTAGTTGCGCACATGCGAGAGCTCGTGCGCGATCACGCCTTCGAGTTCTTCATCGTCCATCAACTCCAGCAGCCCGGCGGTCACTGCCACGGAGGCATGTCTCGGATTGCGTCCGGTGGCGAAGGCGTTCGGAGCGGGCTGGGGGATGATGTAAAGCTTCGGCATGGGCAAGTTCGCCTTGCCGCACAACCGTTCCATCACGGCGTAAAGACGCGGCGCCTGCTCGCGACTGACGGGATGAGCTCCACTCGAAGCCAAAGCGATCTTGTCCGAGAAGAAGTACGCGACGCCATTCATGATGACCGCCATAAAGAGCGCGATGGTCATGCCGCGCTGACCGCCGAAGTAGCTCCCCACCTCCAGGAGGAGAAGAGTCAGCGCCGTGAGCAATAGAGTTGTCTTGATCGCTTTCATGATTCCTGTCCTTCAGTTTAGGCGGCGCATGCCGCGACGTCAAACCGGCGACGAAAGGCGCTGCCCCGGTCCTGGCTTGCGAGCCGCGATCTGCGCTTACGCTGCACCCACCTTTACCGCCGCGCGGGTAAACTTCATTTCCTCGTCTTTTGGGCCTGCATCGACCACGACCGAGTCGCCCGGCAGAATCTCGCCGTCAAGAATCTGCAAGGCGAGCGGGTCTTGCACAAGGCGCTGGATCGCGCGCTTCAGTGGCCGCGCGCCATAGGCCGGGTCGTAGCCTTCTCTCAGCAGCAGGGCTCGCGCCCCGGACGTGAGCTTTAGCGTGACTTTCTTCTCCGCCGCGAGCGCTGAGACGTACGCCATCTGCAAGTCCACAATGCGCTCGAGCTGCTCTCTACCGAGCGGCTGGAACATCACAATATCGTCCACGCGGTTCAGGAACTCCGGCCGGAACATCTCGCGCAACGCTGCCATCGCCTCCTCGCGGGCGCGCTTGGGGTCCTTTAAGGCCAGCTCGAAGATCGCGGTAGAGCCGACATTCGAGGTGAGGATAATCACCGTGTTGCGGAAATCGACGGTGCGGCCTTTGCCGTCCGTGAGCCGGCCGTCTTCGAGTATCTGCAGCAGAATGTTGAAGACGTCCGGATGCGCCTTTTCGATTTCATCCAAAAGCACGACCGCGTAGGGCCGCCGGCGAATCTTCTCGGTGAGTTGGCCGCCCTCTTCGTAGCCGACGTAGCCCGGGGGCGCGCCAATCATGCGCGCGACCGAGTGCTTTTCCATGTATTCCGACATGTCGAGCCGCACCAGGGCGTGCTCGTCATCGAAGAGGAATTCAGCCAGCGCGCGCGCCAGCTCCGTCTTGCCCACGCCGGTTGGACCAAGGAAAAGGAATGAGCCGATTGGCCGCTTCGGATCGGAGAGACCCGAGCGGCTGCGGCGGATGGCGTTCGAGACGCGAATCAGCGCATCATCTTGCCCGACAACGCGCTGCCTGAGGCGTTCCTCCATGTGCACCAACTTCTCGACTTCCCCCTCGAGCAGTCGGCCCACCGGAATGCCCGTCCATTTGCTGACGACCTTCGCGATTTCTTCCTCGCCCACTTCTTCCTTCAGCATTGCATGGTCTTTTTGCAGCTCGGCGAGCTTATCTTGTGCCGCTTTCAGTTCACGCTCGGCTTGCGCCAGCTTGCCGTAGCGAATTTCAGCCACACCCTCGAGATTTCCTGCACGCTCCTGGCGCTGCTCCTCGGCCTTGAGGTGCTCGATGTCTTCCTTGCACTTGCGAATTCGCCCGATGGCTTCCTTTTCAGCCTGCCAGCGCGCCTTCAGAGCATTCGACTTCTCGCGAAGAGAAGCGAGTTCGCGCTCGATTTCGCCGAGCCTCGCCTTCGAATGCGCATCCGATTCCTTTCGCAACGCTTGCCGCTCGATCTCGAGTTGCCGGATGCGCCGCTCAATCTCGTCAATCTCGGTTGGCAGCGAATCGATCTCCATGCGGAGTCCGGCCGCCGCCTCGTCCACCAGGTCGATGGCCTTGTCCGGGAGGAACCGGTCAGTGATGTAGCGGCTCGACAGCATTGCCGCAGCCACAATGGCGGCATCCTTGATGCGCACGCCATGATGGACCTCGTAACGTTCCTTGAGTCCGCGCAGGATGGCGATGGTGTCTTCAACCGTTGGTTCGCCGATCATTACGGGCTGGAAACGCCGCTCGAGCGCCGGATCTTTTTCGATGTATTTGCGGTATTCATTGAGCGTGGTGGCTCCGATGGCGCGCAGCTCGCCGCGCGCGAGCGCCGGCTTCAGCATGTTTGAGGCGTCCATTGCGCCCTCGGCGGCGCCAGCCCCGACGAGGGTGTGCAGCTCGTCGATGAACAGGATGATTTGCCCTTCGGAATCGGTCACTTCCTTCAGAAGCGCTTTCAGGCGGTCTTCGAATTCCCCGCGGTATTTCGCTCCGGCGACCATCGACGCTAGATCAAGAGCCACGATGCGCTTCGGCCGGAGCACTTCCGGCACGTCCCCGGCGACGATCCGCTGCGCCAGCCCTTCGACGATGGCGGTCTTGCCCACACCGGGCTCGCCAATCAGCACCGGATTGTTCTTGGTGCGGCGCGCCAGGATTTGCATCACGCGACGAATTTCCTCGTCGCGGCCGATCACCGGGTCGAGTTTGCCTCGCCGGGCCAACTCGGTCAGATCGCGGGCATACTGTTCAAGCGCGCGGTAAGTGGCTTCCGGAGTCTGGCTGGTGACGCGGTGGCTGCCGCGGACCGAAGCCAGTGCCTGGAGGATGGCGTCATGAGTGCAGCCGGACTTGGCCAGGATTTCGGCCGCTGGATCGCGCCCCCCAGATGAGATTCCCAGCAGTAGATGCTCGGTCGAAACGTATTCGTCTTTGAACTGAGCCGCTTCGTCAAAGGCGCGAGATATCACGTCATTGGTGGCTTGGCTCAGGTAATGCTGAGACACCCCGCTCACGTTGGGCAAACGCTCGATCGCGCGGTCAACTTCCTTTGCGAGAGCCTCCGGCGCAACGCCAAGCTTGGATAGCAGCGGTGGCACAATGCCATCGCCTTGCGCCACGAGCGCCCAGAGCAGGTGCAGCGGCTCGATCTGCTGTTGGCCCGAGCGCGCGCCCTTCTCCTGCGCAGCTTGAAGCGCCTCTTGTGCCTTCACTGTCAGTTTGTCGAATCGCAGCGTTGCCATGTCGTCCTCGAACTCACTTTACTACACCAGATGCTACGCAAAGGAGGCCGGCTACACTCGAACCGGGAGTTCCGGCCCCCTTCCGCGTTTACTTCGCGCCGTTGGTTACGTTGACCTTCACTTGCTTCGGCTTCGATTCTGCCCGCTTCGGAATTTCCACCGTCAACACGCCATTCTTGTATTTAGCGTGAATCTTCTCCGCGTCCACCGTGTTCGGTAGATTGAAGCTGCGGGAGAAGGAGCCATAGGTCCGCTCAACACGCAGGTAGTTCTCTTCCTTGACCTTCTCTTCGGACTTCCGCTCGCCGTGGATGGTGAGCATGTTGTTCTCGACACGCACGTCCAGATCCTTCTCGCTGATCTCGGGCAAGTCAGCCTTGATCACGAGCTCATTCTCGGTCTCGTAGATGTCCACGGCTGGCGCCCAGTTGGTCAACGCGGACTCCTCAGCGCGGCGCGGCAACGAGCCGTCAAAGAGGCGGTTGACCTGATCTTGCAAGGTCGAAAGATTCCGGAAGGGGTCCCAACGAGTAATGGAATTCAATGTCATCCTCCTGAAGAAGTTGTGCTCATTAGCACGAGCGCATAATATAATATGCGCGCCTTATTGTCAAGTACGTAGTTATGCCTCGTATTTTGTTCATATTCCGATTCACGAATCTATGCTAGGCAGCGAAATATCAGGCACTTTAGGTAGTGCGTTTCGGGCATTGTCAATAAGATTGGGTGGTCTCGTGACTGGGTTCGCCGATCCACCACGGCCACGACGCGGTGCGCGTCATTGGCCGCTTCAGCGATGATTTGCAGAAACATCGGTTCGGAGATGTGGTGAGAGCAAGAGCAGCTCAGCAGGTAGCCGCCGAGTCGAAGGAGTTTCAGCGCCCGCAGATTGAGTTCTTTATAGCCTCGCCGCGCTGCCGGGACGCTCTCACGGTTCTTGGCGAAGGCCGGGGGATCGAGGATGACCATATCGAAGCGCCGGCCCACCTCGTCGTATTCTTTTAGGAGGTCAAACGAGTTGGCCGCGCGAAAGTTGACGTTGGGGAGTTGGTTTAGCGTTTGATTTCGCAGAGCTGTTTCGACCGCCAGCGGGGACAGATCGACAGCTTCGACATGCGATGCGCGGATTGCCACGGTCAAGGCAAAGCCGCCGTTATAGCAGAAGC
Source organism: Candidatus Acidiferrales bacterium (assembly GCA_049644285.1). Taxonomy (GTDB): domain Bacteria; phylum Acidobacteriota; class Terriglobia; order Acidiferrales; family UBA7541; genus CAVRXT01. Next base: position 5,078 of record JBARRP010000143.1, read on the forward strand.
AATCGAGTACTTCGCCGGAGGCGTACTGCCGGGCAGCGCGATGGTTCTCCCGCTGGTCCAGAAACGATCCTGTTTTCTGCCCCTTGTGGAGATCGTAAGCGAAGACAATCCCATTTTCCCGTGCCTGGATTTCTGATGGGACCTGGCCGTGGAGAACGGAGACGAGTTGCTCGAGGCCTTCGAGCAAGCGCACTTTTGGGTCATTGCGTTCGATAATGCCGGGCGGGGAAAACAGCTCCTTCAGGATTTCGACGAACAAGCTTTTGTGGCGTTCGGCCGCCTGGCTCAGCGTCTGAAGCGAGAGATAGTCGCCGTAGCGGTCGACGATCAGCGAGGGGAGGAGATCCGCTTCACTATATACAAGGCGGTAGCAATCGGTGTCGGTGACGATGTGCTCGCGAAAGGCGGCAGCAGCGCGAATTCTTTCAGTGAAGAAGGCCCGATCGACAGAGACGTCGGCGCGAGTCAGGATGCGCAGGGTGATCTGTGAGCGGTCGCTATAAAGCGCTCGGCCAAGAAACCGGCCGCGCTCGTCTGTCACTCGAACGATGGCCCCAGGCTGCGCGGTGGCCTGGCGGATATCGCTTCGATAGATCCAGAGATGGCCGTTGCGCAGCCGTTCGATTCCCCTCTGGCCAATGCTGACTGTTTCCTCCGGCACGCTGCGATCCTTGTCGAAGACTCGCTCTCCCAATCCGCTACAATGACGGCGTGGGTCGTAGCGGCGTTACACCGGGCTGGGAGGCTTGTGCATCGATGCCCTTCGGTCGCCCTCTTAGCACAGTTCATTTCTGCATGCCAGTCCCTCAAAATGCACGGGATTCGAGATTACTGCTTCGTGAAATGATTCGCGACTGATGAAACCCGCCGAACTCGATTACAGCTTGCCGCTCGAGAGGATCGCGCAGTACCCGCTTGAGGAGCGCGACGCCTCGCGGATGCTTCTCCTCGATCGCGGCACCGGCGCGTGCGAGGACCGCCAATTCCGCGAGCTGCCCGATCTTCTTCGCGGCGATGAGCTGATCGTTCTCAACAACGCCCGCGTTCTTCCGGCTCGACTATTCGGTCATCGAGCCGGTATTGATGCCGAGCCGCCCGGGCGTCGCAGCCCCGCCCGGCAGGAATTTCTAAAATCTCGCATAGAGGTTCTCTTGGTGCGCCCACTCGAGTCCTGTGTCTGGGAAGCTCTTGTGCGGCCCGGACGCAAGATTCGAGTCGGCGAAAGGATATTTTTCGGAGCGGGCGAGTTGCAGGCGGAAGTGGAGGGTCGAGACGCCTATGGCCTGCGCCGGTTGCGATTTTCGCCCGCGGACAATTTCGAGTCACTCTTAAATCGGCTCGGGCACGTGCCGTTGCCTCCCTACATTCGTCGTGGCGACGAGCCAACGGACCGCGAGCGTTATCAGACGATCTTCGCGAGCAAGCCGGGCGCGGTGGCGGCCCCCACCGCGGGGCTTCATTTCAGCTTGGCAATTCTGGCACGGCTCCGCGAGCGGGGAATCGAGATGGCGGAACTCACGCTCGAAGTCGGCCTTGGCACCTTCGAGCCAATTCGAACCGAAAATGTGGAAGATCATGCGATCCACCGCGAGACGTACGAAATCTCCGAGGGCACCGCCGGCGCGATCGAGCGCGCGCGTAGTTCGCGGCGTCCGATCCTAGCCGTTGGGACGACGGTGGTTCGCGCGCTCGAGGACGCGGCGGCGAAATCGGCCACGTCGAGCACAAGCAGTGGTGCGGCCGCGGCGACGCCGCTAATTCGTCCGGGACGCGCTGAAGCGCAGATATTTCTTCATCCTGGAAAGGCATTTCGCATTGTTGACCAGCTCCTCACGAATTTTCACTTGCCGCGCTCGAGTCTGCTTGCTCTAGCTGCAGCATTCGCTGGGCGCGAGCGGATTCTAGCGGCGTATCGCTATGCGGTGGAGGCCGGCTATCGCTTCTACAGTTATGGCGATTGCATGCTGATCCGGTGAAGGAGCGCTCGGCCTCGTGCGGGCACAGCATGCTGCGCCCCTACGTTCTTAGTAAGCGAACTATCCGCACGGACCCAGTGTGGCTGGCCATCGCTGGGTGCAATTGCGCACGCCGTCGTCTATAATTCGCATCCTGCCGGGAGCGGCATCCCGAATGCGGTTTCTGATCCTGAGCGACATCCACGCGAATCTGACGGCACTCGAAGCCGCCCTCGAAGCTTGTAAGGGCCTGTGGGAGCGCCCGATCTGCCTCGGGGACATCGTCGGCTACGGCCCTGACCCGAACGAAGTGATCGACCGAATCCGCGAGCTCAATGCCTTGACCATCCGCGGGAATCATGACAAGGTCGGCTCCGGCCTCGAGAGTGCTGAGGATTTCAATCCGGTAGCGCGCAGCGCGGCGCTATGGACGCGCGAGCATCTTCGTCCTGAGAATCGCGAATTCCTCCAAAAGCTGTCGACGGGGCCGATGGCCGTCGATGGGATTTCCCTGGTCCACGGCGCGTTCCGCGACGAAGACGAGTACGTGTTCGCGCCAGCGCAGGCCCTGGACAGCCTGCTCGAGGCGCCTTCCCCCGTCACATTTTTCGGACACACGCACTTGCAGGGAGGCTTCGTGCTGCACGAAAACAGCAACAGGGTGGAAGCGTTGCACTTGAAGCTCGGAACCGGAAAGCAATTTGCGCATCTCCAGATCGACCCGAACACCACCTACCTGCTCAATCCGGGTTCGGTCGGACAGCCTCGCGACGGAGATCCGCGCGCCGGCTTCGCCATTGCCGATCTCGATCACAACTCCGTCGAATTCTGGCGCGTTCCTTACAATGTGGAGGCCGTGCAAGAGCGCATGTCGAAGGCCGGGCTGCCCGAGCCGCTGATCTTGCGGCTCTCCTTCGGTCGGTAGGACAATGGCCACAGTCATGGACGCAAGCGAAGAACAAAGCCGGATGCCTACGGCGTTCGCGGCGGGTGTGGTCGTCGTGCTTCTCGCGCTGGGCGGCTTGTTCTGGATCACGCGCTCGACGCGCAGCGCCGGTCAGACAGGCGAGCAGCATCTGCCTTTCGGCGCTGCAGAGCAGCAGGCCGCCCAACACATTCATTTCCTCGATCTGAAGTTGTCCCAGGCCACCAACTTGTTGAATCAGGAGTTTACTTACGTTTCAGGGATCCTCTCCAACGACGGCTCGCAAACGCTGCGCGATGTTGAGGTAACGCTCGAATTTCGCGACTCGCTCAACCAAGTGGTGCTCCGGGAATCCCGAACACTCTTCGGACCGCGTTCGCAGCCCCTGTACGGCGGCCAGCATCGCGACTTCGAGATCACACTCGATTCGGTTCCCGCCGTATGGAATCAGCAGTACCCTTCGATCCGAGTCAGCGGCCTGGCACTCGAATAGGCAAGAATGAATCTGTGTGGCAATCGAGTTCACTGACCCTCAGCGGCTGAAGCCGCGCTGATATTGCGTCGCTTACTACACGACTAAGAGTCGTGCCCTGACGAAAACCGGACTTGCCACCCAGACTCCAGAGTTCGGGTCCGACGCCGCGCAATCCTGAGCTATCTTGGTCCCACACGGCTTTGACATTTCTACGTAACTTTGCGGACTGACTCCTGCCCCTGCCTGTGATGTCATCCTGCGTGAGGATTGATGGACACTTGGAGCGAGCTCGAACACGCCCTCGCCGATCTGGTTGCCTCCGGCAACGTGGAGGTGCACGAGGACGGCGAATGGCTTGCGCAGCTCACCGGTCCGCGTTGCGAGTTTCGGCGGCAAGGTAAGCAGGGGCTGGTTCATGTGTGGTCCGGCGAGCGCAATCTGGTGCGGCGGGTTCTGCGCGTGGCTGAACTGAGACCGGGTCACATAGATCTCGAAGTGCAGCGGTTCGGCCGGCCCAAGCCAGGCCACCTCGAATTGCTCGCCGCTGGTTCGCGTCGCCCGGCGGCGCGACTTACCCGCGAAAAATTTCGGGCCCGCTTTCGCCGTCTCCTGGAGGAACAATTCCCGGATGCGCGGATCGAGGCACTCACGGCGGCGCCCGATCTCGAGCATTCTTTCTCCGGCCTCTACACGCGCGGGACTTCTCTTGGAAGGCGGAGCACAATGGGCAATCTTGGGAGTTTCCCCGGCAGAGGATCCCACGGCCGCCGAGGGAATCCTCACGTGCGGCTTGTTGTGGCTTGATTGGGTACGCCGGCGCGCTGAACGCCGCGCCGTTGCAGGCCTGCGCCTCTTTGTTCCGGAAGGAAGGGAGCGAACGCTCCGGCATCGGTTGGGGGGTCTGGCGTGCTGGGTTGCAGCGGAAATCTACGAATTCGATGACGTGAATTGGCGGGCGCGAAAGGTTGAGGCGTCGGATGCCGGGAACCTTGAGAGCTGGCTCACTCCGCGCCGGGAGGTGGAAGGGACGCTCGAAACGACGCGCGACGCAGTCGAGCGTGTCCGCGGGCTCGTTCCGAGCGCGGCAGAGTTCATTGAGGCCGTTGTGCCGCCTGGGACGCGCGAAGTTGCGCTTCGCTTCCGCGGCCTCGAATTCGCCCGGCGGAGAGAAGGCCGGATCTTCTTTGGTGTCGGCGACGACTCCTGCGAGTTGTTTCCATCGAGACGGCCACAACTGGAAAAATTGATCCGCCGTCTCGATCTCCATCGCCGCAGCTTGGCGGAGGATGTGAATCACTCGCTTTATCGCGCCTCGCCGGAGCGCTGGCTGGAGACACTCATCCTGCGCGATCCGCTCAAGGTCGAGGCTCGGCTCGACCCGCAATACATATATTCCCAGGTTCCCGCGATATCCGGCGCCGACCGCGGCGTAATGGACCTCGTTGGTGTGACGCGCGACGGCAGGCTGGTGGTAATTGAGCTGAAGGCCTCAGAAGATATCCATCTGCCCTTGCAAGCCGTAGACTATTGGTTGAGGGTCCGCCAGCATCACCGCGAAGGAGATTTCTCGAAGTACGGCTATTTCGCCGGCGTCACGTTCGATGCGAGACCCCCGCTTCTGTGGCTGGTATCACCCGGGCTGCGATTCCATCCCACCACGGACACTCTGTTGAAATATCTCTCGACCGAAATTCAGATCACGCGGATTGGGCTGAGCGAATCCTGGCGCCGTGGGCTACAGGTCATCTGATGTAGTTCGCGGACGTTCGGAGACCAACGCGAGCAGGATTGAGCCTCAAAGGTCGAGTTCTGTGGAGTGGCATTTTTAAGATGGCCTCGTGGGTCGCGTTTGCAGTTCGTTTGTTTGGAGGCGAGTTTTCGTCTTTATATCCTCACCACGTACCGATCCTGAGAACCAGTCCAGTGGTGACTCTGATTCCTTGTGAAGCCCCAATCTGATCCACCTGAGGCACCCAAGTATGAGTGTACTCGAGGTTGGCGACGCGCCAGGCAAGCGCCGGGTACACTCGAAGGTCGAACCCGCCCCCTGCAGCAAGCGCGAAAGCATTGGCCTGCCGCTCGGTGGAGTAGTCGCTGCGAAAGGGATAGTGTGGGTAAGTCCCGTCATTCCACACTTTGAAAAGTTGACTCCTTTTTGCCAAATCCTCGGTTTCGTGGGTAATCCTCCGGCCTCCAAGCAGCACCTGACCGTAGGGCGAGATTCGATGCGCCGCGCGGGGCGTCCATCGAGGTCCGACGACGTACATCAAAGAATCCCCGCTCTGACCCTTCGGCATGTTGATCACGAGGCATCCACTCACTTCGGCAACAACCTGGAAAGCAGGGCTGACGCGCGCCGCCCCGGAGCCTCCACCGCCGATGCAACTTCCACCTCCCAGGAAACTCTCGTAATGGGTCGACGTCATCAGTTCAATGGGAGCTTCCAAGGGATATGGGCTGGGCAGCTCGGAGGGCGTCTGTGAGCCACGATCGTAGTCATCAAAAGGTGAGCCCGAAATTCCGTCTTTGGATTCCTTTAAGAGCTTTTTGCGTTGGACGTAATTCTCGCGAAAAAATCCGGGCCGGGTCTCGCGGTACCACGGCTCCTTGAAAGCCATCAAGTTTGCCCACGACCGACTGGGATTGAGGAGCCGGACCAGCAGGAGAACCGCACGATTGGCGGTCCGCTTCTCCACCGGGAAGACCACATACCGGTCCAGAATATCCTCCCCCATCATCCAAGGGATACCAAGCGCCGGCGTGGCCACGAGGTCGACGAAACCAGGCGAGTCGTGAAGATTTACGTTGCCGAGAGAGTTTTCACTAAATGGGCCGAGCGTCCACTGCGTGCTCAAGGCCGCCGAAAAGGCGAGAGCGCGCAATCGACTGATCCAGTAATCGCGCCCGGAGCCCCACTCGACGGTGCGGTAGCGTGGATCGTTGTGTTGCTGAATGTACCCGAAGATCGCTCCTTCCATCGGGTGTGCGATGTAGCTGGTGATGAACGTGTCTCCGTCATCCCACCCGCGCGTCGCAAGCACGGAGTCGAAGTAGTCACGAAGGAAAGGCCCGTTCAGCGCATTGCGGGTGCCCCGCTCCCCAGACAGGGTAAACCGGTAGAAGTGCATTACACCTGTATAAAACATCGCCTGCCCGAGCGCAGGCCGCCCCTGGAAAGGCTTCGGAGCTTCCTCAGGAGTGGTGAGGATAGGAGGGAGATGCGGATTCTTCTGAGGGTCAGAAGACGAGCTGTCATCTGCGCGTGAGGTCGGAGGGTCATCGCCGTCCGGCTTGGCGTCTTGTCCACGCCCAGCCGCAGGCAATAGCAGTTCAAGGCAGAGGAGACAGAGGCAGCAGAGACACCAGACGCACCATGTCCGCTGGTTTCTAATCAACCGATTTTTTCTCTCCCCACATGCAAATTTGGCGGGCTCTAAGCTTTTAACAGACTTCCCCAGCAAGGGCAACGCTAAATTCGCTTCTTCGCTACCACAGTGCAAATTTTTTTTTCACCAACCGAGTGGTTTCGGACGCGGTGCGGCGCAGCGGATGCCGTACCAGAACCGCTGAACGAGGCGGTGTATAGGGAGGTCGGGTCGAATCGGAAAGGTGTCAGTCTTCCGGCGCGCTGCGTCTGCGCGAAGAAAGAAGGGAAGCAGCTTTGGAACTCCCTCAGCCGCTTCCCGGGGTGTGTCCTAGAAGTGAATTAAATATTTAGATGTATCACGCGGAAAAAGGTTGCAGAAAAACGGATGCAACATCCTAACCTCAGTAGAAGAGGTATTTACGCCACTTCTCGTCTTTGTGCCCGATCAGGCGCATCAATTGCCGCGAGGTGTGCAGCGTGAATGGCCGTGGGCGCCGTGCCAGCCGCAGCCCTGCTTCTTCAGGAGTGCGATCGCCCTTGCGGTTGTTGCACTCATAGCAGCACGCCACGAGGTTTTCCCAGGTGGATCGTCCTCCGCGAGAACGTGGGAGCACATGATCGAGCGTCAGTTCCGAAGCGGGAAACGGCTTCCCACAGAACTGGCACGTATTGCGGTCCCGCAGCAAAATGTTCTTCCGCGAAAGGGCGCGGCTCTGCTGCGGGATGTGACGGTACGTCAGCAGCCGGATTACCGAGGGCACCGGCACTTTCTTCGAAGCCGAATGCACCTCGTGCGAATTCGTTTCTTCCGCCTGCGCCACTCCCTTCAGCATCAGCACAAGCGCGCGCCGCACTGCCGTGACGTTGATGGGCTCGAACGTCGCATTCAGCACTAGCACCGGCGCTTGCATCACTGACGGGCGCGTTACAGTAGCATTCAGGGGCTTCGGAAACGCTGGCTCCGCACCCCCGCTCAGGCCGACCGTGGGCCCGATCGTCGGCCGGGGACGTAACCCGTGCTTGAACGCCTTATCCATTCCGATCCTGACTACGCGCGGCTCTCATTTCTCAACATGATTAGACGCCGCCGCCCCGATTGCGTTTCCGTAATCAGATGCGGGAGACGCCTCTCTGGTTTCCCCGGAAGCAGGCTGCCGGAATGATGAAGGAGGAAACCAACTCGACATCACTCGCGCCACAGTTAGGCCATAAACCGCGGCAGCTCCGGCGCCTCGCAATGCCCGCGCACAAGCATCAAGGGTCGCGCCGGTCGTGAACACATCATCTACCAGTAGAATACTCAGCTTGTCAACTCGCTCGCCGGGGCGAGTGGCGTACGCGCCACGTACCGAACTCCATCGCTCGCTCCTCGAGAGCAGGAGCTTGTCTGGACGGGGCCGCGACCGGACCAGCAAGTACGTTTTCAGGGCCAAACGGAGGCGTTTGGCCAGCGGCCGCGCGATCAGCTCCGCCTGGTTGTAGCCAGGCTCGCGCAGGCGAAGCGGATGAAGCGGCACGGGCACAACAGCGTCGGGCTGGAAGGTGCCGGAGTCGCGCTCGAGGGTTTCTTTGAGTCGTGCCGCGAACCACTTCCCCAAGCGCGTCACGCCTTCATATTTCAGGAGTGTGACGGCGGCGCTCATCGCGTCGTTGTAAGCGGCATAGCTGCGCGCGCGGTCGAAGGCATAGAGTCCCCTGCGGCAAGCATGGCAGAGCGGCTGTGTGGCGTCTGTTGCGCGCGCAGAGCCAAAAGGACGCCCGCACCACACGCACCCCGGGCCGTTCACCGGCTCGATGTCCTCGAAGCATTCGCCGCAAATAGCAGCAGGCTCGCGTTTACAAGGGTAGTTCCACAGATCCGGCACGGAGCGGGGAAAACGACCGCCGCGAGCGCGTCGAGGGCAATCCGTAGTTTCACGGAAGCGTTAACGACCAGTATGATACGCCGAGACCCTACTCCTTTTTCGGAGGGGATGGTAGAGGCAATTCTTGTGGAGAACGTTTTTCGAGCCTGGTGCGCAGACCGCGATGAAAACTACAGCAGGCCCTGTTCTTGCTTCTCTTGGCAGCTAAGGCAGTAGCGTGTCCACGGCACTGCTTCCAGGCGCTTCTGCTGCAGTTCCTCGTGGCATTGAACGCATTCGCCGAAGGAAGTGTTCCTGATACGCGCCAGGGCATCGTCGACGAGCTGAAGCAGACCGCGATCGTTGTGGGTTTGGCCGAAGAGAAACTCCTTCGTGTAGGAGTTCGCGGCCTTGTCGGCGAGATCCACGGTGGGATCTTCGTCCGCTTCTCGACCTTCCTGCTCGGTGCGAGCGATCGCCTTCAGCAGTTCTTCGCGTCGGGCCTGGAGCTTCTTCCTGTAATAATCAAGCCGCTTCTTGTCCATTGTCGGGTCCCAAGGTGACCTTTTCCGGCTCACCCGAAACGAACCATTTTAGCGGTGCCCTCGGCTCTTGTCAATTCAGCCCCGCCGTTTCGTTGACAAAGAGCATGGCATACCGTATCGTTGGGGTTTGTCTTCGAGGGAAAGGCGCCACTGTAGAGATGCGCACGTATGTTCCAAGGGGCCGCGAGGTCGAAGATTTAACAATCGGGAAGCAGTGGTACGTCGTGGACGCCAACGGGCAAGTACTTGGCCGGCTGGCCACGCGCGTGGCGCGTTTACTGATTGGCAAGGATAAACCGAATTTTACGCCGTATCTCGACTGCGGCGATCACGTGGTGGTGATCAACGCCGAGCGCGTGCGGCTGACGGGGAACAAGCTGGACCAGAAGGTATACCGTCATCACAGCGGTTTTCCGGGCGGGTTGAAGGAGATTCCGATCCGCCGGCGCATGCAGCAGCGTCCCACGGAAATCGTTCGCGATGCGGTCCTGGGCATGTTGCCGAAGAACAAGCTGCGGGCGCGCCGCGCTCGCAAGCTCCGCGTGTATGTCGGTGATAAGGGACTCGCTCGCCACGCCGGGCAGAAACCGCAGCCGCTCGCCCTGTGAAGAATTCTGCGAATTTTAAATTTTTGATCAGGTCTCTATAGCGGGCGAATTTTCTTGAATTGTGGCTTTTGGAGCGGGAGGAATCTTGAGCACGACTGTCAGTCCAGTTGCAAGTTCGAACGCTAGCGCAAACGAAACTGCGACGGGAAAGCCGTCGTACGGCACCGGGCGCCGCCGCGAGGCGGTGGCGCGCGTGTTCATCAAGGCCGCTGCGGCGCGGTTCACCGTGAACGGTCGCCCGGTCGAAGAGTATTTCAGGAATGTCGCATGGCGAACGGCGGCGCTCGAGCCGCTGAAGTTCACCAACATGCTCGAGCAGCTGGAAGTGAAGGCCACTGTGAAGGGTGGCGGCGTGGGCGGGCAGGCCGGCGCCGTGCGCATGGGCCTTTCCCGCGCTCTCGCCCTCTTCAATGCCGACCTGCGGCCGAGCCTGCGCACCAATGGGTTCTTGACGCGCGACCCGCGGATGAAGGAGCGCAAGAAGTACGGGCAGAAGGGTGCTCGGCGACGCTTCCAGTACAGCAAGCGCTAGAGCGCGCGGAGTTTTGGGGTCGGAAAATCCCCGCCTCTGAAGAGGCGGGCTACGCCGATTTGTAAGCTTTGGTTTTACCGTCCAGGTTGGGTTCGCCGGGGCGGAATTCACGGCCGGCAAGGAACCGGCAAAAAAGGATGCTGCCGCCGAAAGGCAGCTCGTCCTAAAACCGATTCGCAAGTTTGAAACGGCAATGCGGGCGAGCCAAGCGTCCCTTCAACGAGGAGGAAAATTGGGAGTAGAAATTACCATGAAAGAGTTGCTGGAGGCCGGGGTTCATTTCGGCCACCAGACCCGTCGCTGGAACCCGAAAATGAAGGAATACATTTTCGGGGAACGAAACGGAATCCACATCATTGACCTGCAGAAGACCTTGAAGCTTTTCCGCGAAGCTGCCCGCTACGTTGCAGATCTGACCGGCCAGGGCAAATCCATTTTGTTTTTGGGAACCAAGCGGCAGGCGCAAGGCGCCATCGCTGAAGAAGCGCAGCGCTGCGGAATGTTCTATGTGAATCACCGCTGGCTGGGTGGGACGCTGACCAACTGGACCACGTTGCAGAAGTCCATCAAGCGCCTGAAGCTGCTGAAGGCGATGGTGGAAGACGGGCGCATGGCCGCGCTGCCGAAGAAAGAAGCGTCGCGGCTCGACCGCGAATTGAAGCATTTGCAGCAGAATTTTTCCGGCGTCGAGAACATGACCAACCTGCCGGACGCGATGTTCGTGATTGATCCGAACGCCGAAGTGATTGCGGTGCGCGAGGCGCGCCGGATGGGCGTTCCGGTCGTGGCCATCGTGGACACGAACTGCGATCCGGATCTCGTTGACTGGGTGATCCCGGGCAACGACGATGCCCTGCGCGCGATCCGGCTGTTCACGTCGAAGATCTCCGATGCCGTGACGGTCGGGCGCCAAGCGTTCGAACAGACTCAAATCGCTGACCAGAAGGCGGTCCAAGAAACGGAAGGGGCGGAAAGCGTCGAATATCCGGACACAAGCGCGTACGAACAGTACGAGAAACAGGAAGGCGACTTCGTGGAGCAGGAGCCGGTTGAACTGCTGGGCACCGAAGAGCCGGCTGTCCTGAACGACGACGAGAGCGCAGCCAAGTAGCCGCTGGCAGCGGATCGCGCGCCCTTCTTCCACCTCGAAATGAAGAAACGTAGAGAAAAGAAGACCGCGAAGCCGCGCCCGAAAAAGCGGCCCGTGGACGCGCCGGCGGAGAGGCCAAACGAAAAAGCCGAGTCCACGCCGGCGGCCGCCGAATCGAACCAGAAGGAATCGAAAGAATCGATGGCGACGAAGCCCGAGCAAGTGAATGTATCCGCTCAACAGGTGAAGGAGCTCCGCGAGCGCACCGGCGCGGGCTTTACAGCGTGCCGCGACGCACTGATCGAAGCTGCCGGTGACATCGAGCTGGCCATCAATGTCCTGCGGAAGAAGGGTCAGGCCGCGGCTCAGAAGAAGGCGCAGCGCGCTACCTCCGAAGGGCTGGTGGGACACTACATCCACGCGGGTGGAAAAATCGGTGTGCTCGTCGAGGTGAACTGCGAGAGCGACTTCGTGGCGCGGACCGAGGATTTCCAGAAACTGTGCCACGATGTGGCCATGCATATCGCCGCGCTCGATCCGCGGTTCCTGCGCCGCGAGGAAGTGACCCAGGAACTCTTGGACCGCGAGCGGGACGTTTATCGCGAGCAGGCGCGGTCTTCGGGGAAGCCGGACGCGGTGATCGAGAAGATCGTCAACGGTAAGATGGAAAAATTCTACGAGGAGAATTGCCTCTACGAGCAGCACTTCATCAAGGACGAAGGAATGACGGTGAAGGAGCTGATCGATCAGGCCATCGCCAAGCTGGGCGAGAATATCGCGGTGCGTCGCTTCTCCCGCTTCAAAGTCGGCGAATCCGATGTCCCCGCGGCGCCGGCACCCACACCTGAAAACTAAGCCGGAATACCGCGCGCTTGGCGAAATTCTTCCACCATTGGGGAGGTGCGGGCGACGAACGCGTGGCGGCGCAAATGCCGGGCCTTGGAACCCGAAGCATTTCGTCGTGACCGCCGGATACCAGCACACCACGCGCGTGAGATGGTTTGGAAACTCTGCTAGAATGCCCCGGGCGAAGCGAGCCAGACTTCGGATGGCCAAAGCGCAGACAGCGAGCGAGCCGGAAAGGAAGAAACGCACACCCGTTTATCAGCGGATCGTATTGAAACTTTCGGGCGAATCACTCCAGGGCTCGCAAGGCTATGGAATTCACGCGGAGACGCTCGTCGGCATGGCGCGCGAGGTGAGCGAGGTCCGCGAGCTGGGTGTGCAGGTGGCCATCATCGTCGGCGGAGGGAACATTTTTCGCGGAACCCGGCAAAAGGAGCTTACGATCGATCGCGCCACCGGCGACCACATGGGCATGTTGGCCACCGTGATCAATGGACTGGCGCTCCAGGACGCGCTCGAAAAGGCTGGTTGCACCACGCGGTTGATGAGCGCGATTGAAATGCATCAGGTGGCCGAGCCGTTCATTCGTCGCCGCGCCGCGCGCCACTTGGAAAAAGATCGCGTGGTCATTTTTGCGGCGGGCACGGGCAATCCGTATTTTTCGACGGATACTGCCGCGGCCCTTCGCGCTATGGAAATCAAGGCGCAGGTCATTCTGAAAGCCACGCGAGTGGACGGGGTGTACGACGCGGATCCCGAAAAAGTGTCGACGGCGCGGCTTTTCGACCGGATTACTTACCTCGACGTTCTTAAAAAAGGACTCTCGGTGATGGATTCAACCGCCATCTCGCTTTGCATGGACAACAAGATGCCCATCATCATCTTCAACATGAATGTCGCGGGAAATCTGAAGCGAGTTGTGCTGGGCGAGAAGGTCGGTTCGATGGTCGCCGCCTGAGACCTTCGCAGGAGGAATCGTTTCATGACCACGATCGCCACCAGCAAGGACGCGCTCGCGCAAGCGAGGACGCGGATGGAAAAAGCGGTGGAGGATTTTCGCAAGGATCTCGCGAGCGTTCGGACGGGCCGCGCGAACGTCGCGCTGCTCGACCATATTCGCGTCGATTACCACGGCACGGCCATGCCGATCAACCAGCTTGGCACTCTGTCGGTGCCCGATCCGACGATGATCGTGGTTTCGCCGTGGGACCCGAGCGCCACGCCGTTGATCGACAAGGCCATCCGCACTTCGGATCTCGGATTGAATCCGGCGAGCGACGGCAAAGTGGTGCGCGTGCCGATCCCGTCGCTCACCGAGGAGCGCCGCAAGGAGCTCGTCAAGCATATTCACAAGGTGCTCGAGAATCACCGCACTGCTGTGCGCAACATCCGGCGCGACATCAAAGAAGCCGTCGAAAAGCTCGAAAAAGAAAAGAAGATCAGCGAGGACGACAAGAAGCGCACGCTCGACGAGCTCGAAAAGCTTACCCACAGCGAAAGCAAGAAGATCGAAGACCTCTCCGCCGCCAAAGAGAAAGAAGTCCTCGAAATCAAATAGATTTCACCTTGTTGTCGATCAGCCCCTATTTATCGCGGGGCGTCTGCGCACGGCGGGGATGTGTCTTGGTAGCGCTGGCGTCCCGGCGACTGATTGAACGATCGCCTTTGTCGCATGACGGGCATGGCGTGGCGTGCCCCTACGGCCGCGTCTCGACGGAGGGCGCGAAAGCGTCGCGAGAAATGCCATCGGACTAATTGACTGACCAGACGTCCTCGGGAAGAGTGAGGACGAGATTGCAGTCATTTGTTGCGGACGAGCAGGACAGCGTACCGCGGCGCACAAGCTTCGTGGGTGCGGAATTCGGGAACATGTCTCCGTAGTTCAGCGAGCGCAGATGTTCACTTAGAGCCGGTGATTTGTCGCTGCCATTACGAAACTTGATAGCTTCGAGAGTGGCGCCCTTTTCGCCCGGCGCGAGAAGCAGGAAGAGTTCTGCTTTGGCTTCGCCGGCGGGGAGTTTTCCGAGTGAAAAGGTGCGAGCGGCGGGGAGTTCTTCGCGGGATTTGGCGACGAGGGCATCGATCCCGGCGTCCGATCCGAGAAGCGCGGCGAGGCGAGCTCGTGTTTCCGGAACCTGATGAGGGGCTGCGAGGGCCAGCGCATAGATTTTGATCGCGAGATCCTTCTCTCCGCGCTTCTCGTGAATCTGCGCTAAGTGATCGCCGACTTCCGCCTGCTGATCGAGCAGCCACGACGCGCGGATGTACTTTTCGGCCAAGTCGAACTCACTCCGGCGGAAGTGGACCCACCCGAGCGTGTCCCAGTAGGAAGCGAGGCCGATTACCTCCGTCAGATGCTTCTCGGACAGGTGTTCGAGATCCACGCTTCGCAGGTCCGTTTCGGTGGCCTGTACGGCGGACTCGGCGTACTGCTGCGCGTGATCCAGTCTTAGGTTTGCTTCCACCAAATTGTAAGCCGCATTGTTCCACACTGGGGGCGTGGGCGAGATTTGCGTGGCCTTGTCGAATGCAGCGATTGCGTCGTCCTTTTTCTCGGTATGCAGATAAGCCTGTCCGAGACTGAGTTGGAGCATGGGATTGTCCGGCGTCAGGACTGTCGCCTTGTCCAATTCCGGGGCGGCTTCAGCGTACTTGTGCTGCTCGAACAGGATCTGGCCGAGCGAGGCGTGGGCGATCGGGTCGAGGGGATTCAGCTCGATTTGCTTGCGGAACGCGGTGGTTGCATCGTCGTATTTCTGGAGTTGGCCGAATGCCAGGCCGAGGTGGTTGTTGGCATTCTGGTCGTAGGGATCGAGTTCGATCTGTTTCTGAAACGCGGCGATCGCTTCGTTCCATTTGCCGAGGCGCAGACTGGCGAGTCCGAGATTGTCCCAGGCGTGTTTGTCTTTCGGGTCGAGTTCGAGGGCGCGCTTGAGGAGGGAAATGGCCTCTTTCGAATTGCCGCTGTTGAGCGCGGCAACGCCGGCCTCGGCGAGTTCATCGGGCTTGGCGGAAGCAGGGATCGTCGGCGTGCCAGCCACTTCACTTTCAACGACGACCGCTTGTGCCTCATCGGCTTCGACGGCGCGGGAGAATGCCAAGTAATCACCGGCGCGCCTAGCGGGCAGGTCGCGCATCTTGAAGCGGAGGGTGCGCTCGGCGATCAGCTCGGTTCCTTCGAATTTGTAGCTTGAGCGGTATTCTGCGTAATCGCGCGCGATGGCTGCGGAGACGGGCGCTCGTGTCTGGTCATTCGCGGGCAGCTCCAATTTCAGACGAAGCTCGACGGTGAGCGGACTGCCCAGGTGGATTGTGTCGGCATTGTCCCGGGCTGTTTCCGGCATTCCGAGGACCGGAAGCGGGAGAGTCAGCTTCGATTTCTTGGCGGACCAATCGAGAAAATTGGGCTGTGAATATTCCAGCACGAGCTCAAAAGGCTTTTCCGTGGCGGCCGGTTCACTTGGTTTCACGGAGGAAATGTCTCCCCGGAAACCGTCGAGCAATGCGACCGTCTGGCCGACTTGCTTCCACTGGGACTGTGGCGTGCGCCGGAAGGCCACGCGGAGCGCAAATTCATTGTCGCCACGAAGAGTGTAGCGAAGGCGCGCGGTGAGTTTTCCCAGTTCGCTGACGCGCCCATCGATTTCTACGCGCTGCGTGGCCGGAAAGGGCGGATCGGATGAAGTGGTGACGAGTTTGCCGGAGCCATCCGCGGAAACGAGCAAGGCCTTCTTGCCGCGCAGATTGGGGGTGAGGAAACGGAAAGGAGCGACTTCGGCTGTCGTGTCCATCCAGAACAGCTCGCTGCCTCGGGGCACAGCCGTGATCAGGTGATCGAACTGCGAAGGTGAGGGGACATCGACCTCTACTTTGCGCACGGATGGAATCAGCACGGCGTCGGGATGGACGTCAATCGCTTCGAGCAGTGCGGCCAGCAACGTGTGCTTATCTTTGCAGTCGCCATATTGATTCGCGAGGATCTCTGCAGCACGATGCGGCTGATACCGCCCGCGACCGAAAGAGAGGCTGACGTAGCGAATGTTTTTCGAGACGTAGTCATAGAGCGCGCGGATTTTTTCTTCCTCCGTCATCCGGCCGGCGGTTAGATCCCGCGCCTTGGCGCGGAGTTCGGGAGAGGGTGCGGAAAGCCCTTGCTCGAGGTTTGCGTACCATTGCGCAACTTGTTCCCAGCTCGTGAACGTCGAGAGTTCGACGGCAGGTGGATTGGTCTCGAGGGAGGCGGATTTCTTCTTCGGCTCATCTTGCGGAGCGTGAGCGAGGTTC
Source organism: Candidatus Acidiferrales bacterium (assembly GCA_049644285.1). GTDB lineage: Bacteria > Acidobacteriota > Terriglobia > Acidiferrales > UBA7541 > CAVRXT01. The sequence goes on from JBARRP010000143.1 coordinate 21,549, forward strand.
GAGCGCTTCCAAAAGTAAATGCGACGATCGCCTTCGGCGTGGATTTCCGGTTCCGCTCCCGTCTGTGTTTTGATGCGAATCTCTCGGTCTTTGGGCAGATTTAACTCGAGGCGCTCGTCGAGAACGATCGCGCCATCGCTGAAATTGTGTTCGAACCAGAATTGCCCCGGAGCGAGGGGCGTTTCGACGCGGCTGACAATTGCATATTCGAGGGTATCGCCGGGACGCAGCGCCGGAACCGTAATGTGTTTTTCTTTGTAGTCGGTGTAGACAGGGGCGTCGCGCGCGACTTGTGCTGTCATGTCTTTCACCGCGTCGGCGGCGGCGGTGACGACAGCACCGTCTGCTTTGTGAACGCGCACGGAGCGCACTTCGATCTTTCCGTTCGCGGAGTTGTAGCCGAAAACAAGCTCGCCGAATTGCTGCACTCCTGCATCGCTCTGGATGCGAACGCGCACCGACAAATCGCGCTCGCCCGTGCCATCGTTTTCAAAGCGCGCCGTCGTGTCATATTTTTCGACGACGAAATCTTCTTTGGAGTAATCCGAAGCTGCAGACGTCTGCGGTGAAGTTTTTCCCGGCGGGGGCAGAGCTCCCCCGGCGGAGACAGGCTGTTGAGCAACTGCCCGCGGCGGATGAGAGAGGAGAGCGCCAAAAAGTGTCAGGAGCGCTACGAACGGGATGCCGCGATTCCACATGTTTCGCCGTCGCCCGCGAGTCTAGAGGAGAGGCCACCTGTCGGTAAAGAAGAGGCTTGGGTCGGTGTTCCAAGATTGCGGCTGGTTCGAAAGATCTGGTGGGGAGGACCTGCAAGCGTTCGACTGCCGGGGGAGTCCTGAAGTATTAACAGTTCCCGCCGTCCATGACGCGATTCGGGCGGTTCTCGACGACGTGGATGGTCATTTAAGTGAATGATAATAAATTGCTTAATTCACATGTCGAGCGCGAGGATCGCGACACTCTGAGCCCTTTAGTGGAGGGCCGAACGATCGAATGCTGGGAATTAGGGGTTTATCCTTGGACTTTATTCGTCAGGCAGAAGGCAGCCAAGGATCGGGGGCTTCGGGACATCGGCCAAGGGGGGCTAAAGCGCGAATATACAAAGAATTCCACAGGGGTAGGGGTTGACATGGGGAGTGTATTTTTCTATACTCGCACGGTTGTCTGGGGGGCTTTGGCCCTCGCGGTGTGGTGAAGGGAAGGTCTTTCGCCCCGGAACAAAGCAGGAAGGAACGGGGCAGGGAGAGCGGCCGAAATGGGGCGCCAGCCCCGCAAAGCCGTGTGAGCCTCTCCGCTTTGACCAGATGCTGTAAGCTCGCCGGTGCGAGAGCGTCTGCGCGGAGTATTTAGTCAGGTTCCTTCGGGGTTGTTGCTGACCCTTTCTGTTCAGACACCTCAACAAAACTGCGCGGTGAAGTATGCCGTTGCAGAGAGATGTGCGCAGTCTTGGAGATTTGGGAGGAATCCGCGTGCCGACGTTCGCTCAACTAGTTCGTCAAGGCCGGGAACAGATTCGCTCGAAAACGAAATCGCCGGCGCTCGAAGGTTGTCCTGAAAAACGAGGTGTGTGCATTCGAGTGTATACCCAAACGCCGAAGAAGCCGAACTCGGCGCTGAGAAAAGTGGCGCGTGCCCGTCTGACGAATTCAGCGGAAGTGACGACCTACATTCCCGGCATCGGGCACAACCTCCAGGAGCACTCGATCGTGCTGGTGCGCGGGGGCCGCGTAAAGGATCTTCCGGGCGTTCGCTATCACATCATCCGGGGCACGCTGGATGCAGCGGGCGTTGAAAATCGCAAGCAGGGACGCTCGAAATACGGCGCCAAGCGGCCGAAAGCCGCTCAGAAGTAGGAGGACGGAAGGATGCCTCGCAAAGGATGGGTGCTTCGCCGGCGCATTCCAGGCGACGCGGTTTACGGCAGCGACCTGGTGCAGAAGTTCATCAGCAGCATGATGTACGACGGGAAGCGCTCGACGGCGCAATCGATTTTTTACAAGGCGATGGAGCAGATCGGCCAGAAAACAAACGATGATCCGCTGAAGGTGTTCAAGAAAGCGGTTGAGAACTGCAAACCGGTGCTGGAAGTGAAGACCCGCCGCGTGGGTGGCGCCAACTACCAGGTGCCGGTGGAAGTGAACCCGTTCCGGCGCCAGTCGCTGGCAATTCACTGGCTGGTGCTCTATTCGCGGGCGCGTTCGGGGAAATCGATGGTTGCGAAGCTGACCGAGGAATTGATCGACGCGGCCAACAGCCGCGGCGGCGCGGTGAAGAAGAAGGAAGACGTTCATCGCATGGCGGAAGCGAACAAGGCGTTCGCGCATTACCGCTGGTAAAAAGGGCACTGGTAAAGGCGCTGTTAAGGAAGAACGAAGAGGGAAATGGCACGGCAAGTCCAACTCGAGCAGTTGCGGAACATCGGGATCATGGCGCACATCGACGCCGGAAAGACGACGTCGACCGAGCGCATCCTGTATTACACGGGTGTCACTTATAAGATCGGCGAGGTGCACGAAGGAACCACGGTGATGGATTGGATGGAACAGGAGCGCGAGCGCGGAATCACGATTACGTCCGCGGCCACGACCGCTTCCTGGAAGCGTTTCGACAAGAATTATCGCATCAACATCATCGACACGCCGGGTCACGTGGATTTCACCGTCGAGGTGGAGCGTTCGCTGCGAGTGCTCGACGGCACGGTAGCCATTTTCGACGCGGTCGCGGGCGTGCAGCCGCAGTCGGAAACCGTGTGGCGCCAGGCCGACAAGTACCGCGTCCCGCGGATTGCGTTCATTAATAAGATGGATCGCGTCGGCGCTGATTTTGACCATTCGATTCGCTCGATGCGCCAGCGACTCTCGGCCCACCCCGTTCCCCTCCAGTTTCCCATCGGCAAGGAAGACACCTTCATCGGAGTGATTGATTTCATCGAAGAGCGCGTGGTCATTTGGAAGGACGAAACGCTCGGCGCCGAGTACGAAGTTATTTCGCTCGACCAGCTCTGGGATCCGGCTTTTCAGAAGACGCGGCCAGAGGTTGCGGCGGCCATCAAGTCTTCCGCGCTGAGCCCGGAATTTTACCGCGAGCACCGTGACAAGGTGGTGGAGTATATTGCCGAGCACGACGACGCCGTGCTCACGAAGTACATCTCTGAACACAAACTCGAGCCGGCCGAACTACGAGCCTCGATTCGGCGATCGACGATTGCGTTGAAGCTGGTGCCGGTTCTGGCCGGCTCTGCTTTCAAGAACAAAGGCATCCAACCGCTGCTCGATGCGGTGGTGGATTACTTGCCGTCGCCGCTGGATGTGCCGCCGGTCGAGGGGTTGTCACCCGACGATGGCGAGCCGGTGCTGCGGCGCGCCTCGGATGACCAACCGTTTGCCGCACTCGCTTTCAAGATCATGTCCGACCCGTACGTCGGGCACCTGACCTATATCCGCGTGTATTCCGGGGTGCTGAAGACCGGCGCCTCGGTTTACAACTCGACGAGAAAGACTCGCGAGCGCATCGGCCGCTTGCTGCGGATGCACGCGAACAAGCGTGAAGAAATCGAATCCATCGAAGCGGGCGACATCGCCGCGTGTGTCGGTCTCAAGAATGTGACGACCGGCGACACGCTGTGCGACGAGAACAAGCCGGTGGTGCTCGAGTCCATCGAATTTCCAGCCCCGGTGATTTCGGTTGCGATCGAGCCGAAGACGAAGGCGGACCAGGAAAAAATGGGTACCGCCCTGGGCAAGCTTGCACAGGAAGATCCCACGTTCCGAGTGCACACCGACCACGATACCGGCCAGACGCTGATCTCCGGGATGGGCGAGCTGCACCTCGAAATCATCGTGGATCGCATGATGCGCGAGTTCAATGTGAAGGCGAACGTCGGCCGGCCTCAAGTCGCTTATCGCGAGACGATTACGAAATCGGCCGAGGCCGAAGGGAGATACATCCGCCAGACCGGCGGCCGGGGTCAGTACGGCCACGTAAACCTGACGGTTCATCCGCTGCCGAATTCCGGTCACGAGGACATGCACGAGATGTCCACCGACGAGCTCGATGCGCTGGCGAAGCAGGTGGCGGGCAAAGGCGGGAAGTGGCGCTTCGACAAAGAACACCGGCTACTGTTCATCGACAAGGTTGTCGGGGGCGCAATCCCGAAGGAATTCATCCCGCCGATCGAAGATGGCATCCAAGAGGCGATGGAAACGGGCGTTTTGGCCGGCTACGAAATGGTAGACATCGCGGTCTCGGTAGATGACGGCAGCTACCATGAAGTCGACAGCTCGGAGATGGCGTTCAAAATTGCCGGCTCGATGGCTTTCAAGGAAGCCTGCAATCGCGCGAACCCGAAGCTGCTGGAACCGGTCATGCGGGTTGAGGTGGTTGTCCCCGAGGAATATATGGGGGACGTCATCGGCGATCTGAACAGCCGTCGCGGACGCATACTGGGGATGGAAGCCCGCGCGGGGAGCCAGATTATTCGCACCGAAGTGCCGCTCGCGGAGATGTTCGGCTACGCGACGGATCTGCGCAGCCGGACGCAAGGCCGCGGCAGCTTCACGATGCATTTTTCGCATTACGAACAGACCCCGGCGAACGTTTCGGAAGAAGTGATCGCGAAGGCCACAGGCAAGGTAGCGAGATAAGGCGCATGATTCAGAACTCACTGGCGACGCTTAAGCAGGAATTCATCGATACGTTTGGCGAAACTGCCAGTTTCCAGAATCTTGCGGCTCAACTGGAGAATCTGTGGGTCAAGATTCGAGATTTTGATCGAGTGGTGTACTCGGGGTTGCCATTCGGCGGAGCAGTTGCCGCACATGGGACTCCCGGGTTTTCCGGGGCCTATGCGGGGTTGTTGGATTCGGAGAAGGAAGATTTGAAGCAGTTCTATTTGCAACAAGTTGAGCAAGCCGAGAAACGGTTTCCGAAGGTAAGAGAAAATTTTCCGAAGATATTCTGACTATTGAGGCGGAGCAAATATGGCGAAGGAGAAATTCGAACGCAGCAAGCCGCACGTGAATGTGGGGACGATTGGCCACATTGACCATGGCAAGACGACGCTGACGGCGGCGATCACCAAAGTGCTCTCGAAGCACAATCCGAAGG